>CANQKW010000031.1 GCA_947624555.1 uncultured Clostridia bacterium | reverse complement strand
TTCCTCCAACAAATCCGTCTCATTGTTATCGTCGCTCGGATTCATATCGTATGTATACGTATCCTCGTCAACGCTGTCATGAGATTCACTATTTCCCGAAACCGTAATGTTGTTTTCCTCCAACAAATCCGTCTCATTGTTATCGTCGCTCGGATTCATATCGTATGTATACGTATCCTCGTCAACGCTGTTACGATACACTGCGACACTCGAAGTGGCGGGCTTATTCATTGAAAATAAGATCCCATCTTTATCGATTAGACTACCGCCATCTTTATAAACCAGAGATACATCGTATGTATATTTATTCTCGCTAAATTGGCCGGTAAACTTGGTTTTCCCCTTCAAATAAGTCGTGTACCCATCAACGTCACCAGCCCTTACATCTGCAGTAAAGTCGTACTTTTGGTTTGAATAGTAGTTAAAATCAACAGGATCCCATCTAATGAAATAATTAGACGTCTCCTTCTCCACCCCATCAATAACGCAAGTAGGCAACACCACTCCGTTTTTAGATGAAATGGTAGTGGTCGTGACCTTCATTGAACCGTGGTGAATATTACTGAATGTGCCTGTGTATTTCTCGTCGATGGGCTGCTCTGTCGAATTACAACCCGTGCCGAACAAAAGTACTCCTCCAAAAGCACCAAGCATTGCAAGAAGTTTTAATTTTTTTCATAAAAAATCCTCCTTAATGTATTGGGAATACAGCAATGTTGATCAATCATAGCTTCATTCCAATTTCTATTTTTTGAATATGTCCGTAAACAAAGAAGTGTACAGACTTCTCAATATATTCGTCCAATTCTGCAGACATCAGACAATAATAATGAGCATACGCCAAAACCTAGTGGTCAACTTCATCATTAGTTTACGCAGATAAAGTCGATACCCATCGGCTAATGGCAGTATAGCACGTTAATTGTAACTTGTCAATATCATTTTCTCTGAGTGGTCAAAAAAAGCCCCTGAGTGGTCATGAATTTTTCATAATTCACAAATTGGAACAGAATGTCCAAAAACCTCTCCCTCGTCTTTGCACTTATCCAAGCCCTCAACCATTTACATTATATCACAACATTTTTTGAATGTCAAGGACAAATACCAATATATCGTTGGTATATTTTTTACAAAATACAAATGTATCATTGGTTGTATTTTTTTACAAAATACAAATGTATCATTGGTTGTATTTTTGTGCAAAATGCTGTATAATATAATCATATGGTCGTAACTTGTCCCCTAAATCCCACGGAGGAGTGAAAACATGAGTGATGTTTTATCAGATATAGGTATGCGCCTGAAACAGTGGCGTAAGGAGAATAGATTTACACAAGCGGAAACCGCTAAACTTTTGGAAATGTCGTTGAATTTTTACGGAGATATAGAGCGCGGCAGGTGCAGGCTGTCGATAGAAAAGATCATTCTTGCTCACGAACGTCTTGGGATTGATCCGACATATCTGCTTACGGGAGAAGAGTATCAGCCCGTGGGATTTTACGATATAATAAAAGACTGCCCCAAAGACAAAATTTTCGATATGGAACAAATTATAAGATATGCCAGCAACCTTTACAGGAGGAACGATAAAGATGATTAGGATCGCCGTTTGTGATGACGACGCCACATTCATATCCAAAACGCTAAAGTATGCCTTATCTGTGGCAATAAAATCGTCGGAACTCAATCCCGATGTCCGTTTCTTTACAGACGGGACATTGCTTTTGAATGATTTTCAAAGCGGAGTGTACTACGATATTGTTATTCTTGATATAGATATGCCCAAGATCAACGGCAAAGAACTTGCGTCAAAGCTACGCGCAATTGATATGTCGTTCTTCCTCGCTTTCATTACGTCATATCCCAACGAGATTGCCAATACGATACCGTACAGAATAAACGCTTTCATACCCAAAGATGGAGATGTTACAAAGTACAGTGCGGAACTTACGCGCGTTTTTACTGAATACCAACGGATAAAACCGGAACGTGAGCTCATTGAAGTCAATAAAAACGGAGAAATGGTTCATATATCACTTCCGTTAAACTCAATTTTCTGGTTTAAGTTTTTAGATAAGGTCATAAGCATGAAAACTATTTTGGGCGAATATGTACTTTCTGAAAAGACATTTTCAAAAATAGCCGAAAAGTACTTATGTAAAGGTTTTTTTGAGGCGCACAGAAACATACTCGTAAACTTAAAAAAGATTCGTTCCGTAGGGGAAAACGCGATTACGCTTGATGATGGCGAGACCCTACCGCTAAGCCGACGAAAGCGTAAAGCGTTACTGGATGCAATGGCGGGAAACATAATGTTGGAGGTTACATAATGCCTAAAATAATAGAATATCTGCTGTGTTTGATAGAGAGCGGTATTGTTTTTGCATTTTTTAATTCGCTTATGGAAAGAAGACATACAAGCAAGCTTTCCGTTATACCTATTATTTTTATTAATGCTACTATAGCTTTTCTCTGTACAGATTTAAGCATTTCTTTTCGGGCAATAATTTTGGTCGCAATAACAATTATTGGCGGCTATATAGTATTTAATGAAACAATACATATAGTATCTGCTTTTTCAATTACATCGCTGTTCTTTTTTAATATGATAGATATAGTGTTCGGACTCTTTTCATCACTTATTTTAAGCGAACAATTTTATGATGTATTCTTTGAAAGCATAATTAGACGTGTGATACTATGTTTAATCATAAAAGCTGTGGATGCTTTGATCATTTTTGCCGTTTACAAAATGTTTTCAAGAAATCATCTTGAAACGAACAGAAAAATATGGATTTTGTTCAGTTTAATAATATCCACGTTTTTATTTGTAACTGTTATTTTTACCGAATTATATCAAAAAGCCCCCGAAAATTCATCTGTTTCAACACTATATTTTACTGTTTCCATAGCGTTCTTCATAACAGGAATAATCACAATTTTCTTTTTTACATATATATGCAGTTCTTTCAGTAATGAAAAACGACTGTATGTTTTACAAAACAGCTACAACGGAATAAAAGAGCAGTATTCCGTTCAGTCCGAAAACTCAAAGAGAATCAGCAAAATAAGGCACGATACGAAAAAGCACTTGCAAAACGCTAAAGTGCTTCTGGCGCAAGGTCAATATGACGCGGCTGAGAGGCTCGTTGACGATATGATAGGTCAAGCCGATAATATTCACCTTGAGTTTAGCGCCGCGACGGGAAATGATATTATCGACGCCGCAATAGCAGTAAAATCCGCGATTTGCAAGAGTCACAACATAGATTTTAAACTGACTTGCGAAACACTTCCGACCATAAATATAAGCGAGATTGACTTATCGTCACTGATCTCAAATATTCTTGACAACGCCGTGACCGCCGCTGAGGAAACAAACGCTCCTCAAGTGATACTTAAAATCTTTGTCCGCGGTGAGTATCTCAATATAGTATCTGAAAACACGTACAGCAATATAATAAAAAAATGTGACGAGGGCAAGCTTACCACATTTCTCACTACCAAGTGCAACTCCGCTGAGCACGGGTTTGGTACACAAATAATTGCCGAAATAGCGCAGAAATATGATGGCACCTGTGTTTATAAATATGAAAACGGGTTATTCAAGATGAATGTTATGCTCAATTATTCAAAAACGCGTGTGCTTTGTGAACAAGTGTGACAGATTTAAAAAAATTATGACCACTCAGGGGCTTTTTTTGACCACTCAGAAAAAACAGCTTGTTTTTTAACGGCAACGATGCTATAATTAAGAAAATGAGGTAGGGTGATGAAAATGTTTGAAAATATAGCAGACGATTTATCAATAATGCTTGCTGAAAAAAAGATAATCAAACCGGAAAACCGTGAATTTTACTTTTACGGCTTACAGCTTGCGATTAGTAAGTTATTCTTCTTTTTGGTCATTCTTATTATATCACTTTTCACCAAGACTTTTCTTGTAAGTATGGCTTTTATGTTTATGTACTCGGCAATAAGGCAATTTTCGGGCGGTCACCATTGCCGATCCGAAGTGAGTTGTTTTTTTGTATCTATCCTTTTGTATCTGATTATGATACTTTTCTATGATATAGACATGCAAGGTGGAAAGATATTCCTATGTGTATCGGCTACAGTTTCGGTTTTGCTCATTATGATTTTCTCGCCTATTGAGCATAAAAATAAGCCTCTATTGGCTGATGAGCGCAAAAAATACGGGATAATTTCAAGAGCAGTTGCCAGTGTTTTAGTCGTAACCGTATGTGTTTCGCTGCTGCTTAATATCAATGTCTTATTCTATTCATCTTCGTATGCCCTTACGGCGGATGCTGTTTTAATATTATTTGCTTTAAAGGAGGTGAAACACAGTGAATACGATTCTGAAGGTAATAGCTAAGATTGCTGAAAAGAATATTGCTATCAGCAATAATACGACATGCTACTTTATGAGTTACCAGCCTAAAGTTCCCAAGAACATTAAGGACTTTAAAAAGTAACTAATGATCTTTTCCTTTGTATGACAAGCCCTTATCGATGTGCCAAGTCAGACCGACAAGTAATATCATCGGCACAGTTTTATTTGTTTTGGCTGATATGCGTATGTAAGGAAAACAATGAAATACACACAATTCTGTTTTACAGAGATTGTGGGTATTTTCATTATATTATGCCATTTTCTTAAAAACGACATTGTACAAATCACAATCTCAGCTTCTTATGCGGCTTGTCCCGTTCCTGCGGCTCTCTATCGCGAAAACCGTTTCTTTCGCACATCTTCTCGTATGTATCCGCCAATTTCTGAACACGCTCATCACCACTTCTGAAAGCGGCTTCCCGCATAACATAGGGCGGCACTTTCAGCCTCAGCGCGTCGTTCCCGACCTTTAAGAGATTGTCTTGCAGCGGAGATACCTTACCCTCCGCTATGTCACTTAACCGTTTGGGCAGTTCGTCATAAAAACGTGACTGCTTGATCTCTAACGGGATAAAATCCTCCAGCGGCTTAAATCCGACATCATCAACATAATACGCCCTGTCCTCCAGCACCACAACGTCGGAAACGCTGAGTGAGTGACCCTTGAAATCTTCGGGGTGATCGAGATTGAATTTCTCATAAATCGCGTCCAACCTCTCGCCTAATTCGCTGTCAAATTCGGCAGCGTTACCCTCATACACTTTATCATAGTTGGCAAATGCGGGCTTTTTGCCGCTATTTTCAACAAATTCATACGGCATAAAACGTAAACCGTGCATATCATCGCCGCCTTTAAGCTGATAAATCTCGTAAGTCTGCGCGTGCGGCTCGATTTTGGGAGCGTTCATCAGCTGCGCGAGGAACTTGTTGCACTTCTCGTAATCGCCTTTAACGACCGCTTGTCCGACGGAATATTTACCGTCATCGTTCTTAATGTATTCTTGCAGAATGTGCGTTTCGGCGGCACTCTTTTCGGGATTAAGCATAATGCGGTGCAGAACGTCGGGCAGCTGCTCGCGCTCCTTATACATTTTCGCAGAGATCTCATCCAGAGTTTGCGGGTGTACCAACTCAACTTTTGCAAAGTCTTTACGCTGCTCGAAAATCTCAAGCATAGCCTTTTTCGCTTCGGTAACGGAAACCATATTCGGCTTAAACGCCGTAGTCAAGCCGTCCGCGCTTATCGTGTAAACCGAAAATCTCCTGTTGTTTTCTTGGCGAACCGCATAATATTCGGCAGGCTTTTCGGGAATATTCACCGCGCTTCTGCGTTCGTCCAGCTTGCCGAGCGCGTCTTTTAACGTTTCGGCATTTTCGGGAGCGTAGGTCTTGTCGGTCATAGCGTCATACTCCGCTCTTGACATATCCATTCGCTCCGTCATTCCCGTGCTGTCAATGCAGTCCGCGTTTATCCGCGTGACCGTCGCATAGAAATCCTTTGCCGCAAGTTCGGAATTCTTTAATTCGCGGTTATATGCCGCGTCATCAAGCCAACCTATTTCGGGAATAAAAAACTCGTTCGCCGAGGATTTGTAATATTTCGTTTCGGGGATTCCGCGAAAATCATCGCGTAATTCAACTCGTTCCGACGAATACAAGAACTTCCCGTCAAAAGTTGCGGACAGATTTTTGTCCTGTTCGGGAGCGTTCAGCCGCAGCTCCTGCTCCATTTCCATCATCTGCTGATAAAGATGATTTATCATAACGGGGTGACGTTCCGTCAAAAAGTTTAAGCGCATATTATCGCTGTCAAAGCCGAATTGCGCGGCTCTGTTCTTGACCTCGTTTGTAAACCGTCCGTCCTGATTTTTCAACTGAACCGTAGCCGCAACCGTGTACATAGCACGGTCAATTCCGAATTTCTCATCAAGTTGCTTGACGAGATTTTCAAGGTCGCGCCCCTCATAAGCCGCCGACAAATTATCCTCGATAAATTTTATACAAGCCTCCGAAGCGGCTACATTATCTTTCCACGCGCCGAGATTGCCGCTCTGCTTTGCCTCCATAAGCGACTGCGTATAAATGGGAACCGAACGGAAATTATTAGGCTCGTCCTTGCGCGTTTCGGGAATATCCGTGCGCGTCTGCTCTGTCGGCTTCGGCTTGGGAATTTGCTCTCTGAAAGCCGTTTCGGGAACCTGTGCCGAACGATTATTTAGCTTGTCATACATCTGCTTTACTTTGGCGAGAGCCGCTTCATAGCGCGGAATATCCGCCTTGTTTATCGTGATCGTTGTGACCGTACCTTTGCGCATACCGCTGAACCGAACGCCGTCCTCGTCAAGCTGCTTTGCAACATTATCCGCGTGACGATTTTTCAAGTTGGTGTAATACTGCAACTGATTTTTCTGTCCAAGCTGTTCATAGGGAGTATTCCCGATCACGTTCGGATTTGTCGGAGCATTATCATACAGCTGCTGAAAATTCGGCTGATAATTCTGCTCCGGTATGTTCTGCCGATATTGCGGCGCACCGTTCTGCTGCGGATAGCCGCGATCCGGCGCGTTGTTCTGCCGATATGACTGCTTAACCTTTTCGACCGCCGCCTCATAGCGCGGAATATCCGCCTTGTTTACCATAATTGTCGTGACCTCGCCTTTGCGTAAGCCGCTGAACCGCACTCCGTCCGCATTAAGCTGATTAGCGATATTATCCGCGTGACGATTTTTCAAATTCGTGTAAAACTGCAATTCGTTCTTTGCGCCGAGTTGATTATAAGGTGTGTTCCCTATAACGTTCGGGTTTGTCGGCGCGGACGGCTCGGCACTTCTGAAATTCGGATTATTCGGTGCATTGTTATATGACGGCTGCCCCGCGTTCGGATAATTCTGCTGCGAATAGCCGCGATCCGGTGTGTTATTCTGACGATAAGATTGTTTCACTTTCTCAACCGCCGCTTCATAACGCGGAATATCTGCTTTATTTATCGTAATTGTCGTGACCTCGCCTTTACGCAAGCCGCTGAAACGCACTTCGTCAGCATTAAGCTGATTAGCGATATTATCCGCATGACGATTTTTCAAATTCGTGTAAAACTGCAATTCGTTCTTTGCGCCGAGTTGATTATAAGGCGTATTCCCTATAACATTCGGGTTTGTCGGCGCGGACTGTCCATAACCGTTGTTATAATTTCTTGCCATAGTGTTCCCTCCATTCGTTCTGTCGAAATCCAATTCCGCCGAAAACTCATATTCCAAAACCGCGAATTTAGCGGTATCGGGAGCGCCTATAATATCCTCGTGGCTGTCGGCGGGAATACCGTCGACAAACACGTCGGAATTTTTCTCCCACATCTCCAGCGCAACAGATTTTGAAACGGGCGTTAATTCATTATCCCGTTCCAATGCAGTTTTCGGCTCTTTCTCAACGCCAAAGTAGCCGCTGAAATTCTCTATTTCATCGCGGCTCTCAGCCATTCCTTCGGTATTATCGGGATAAAGCAGGTAGACCGCTTCGCCCTTGTCGAACGCTTCAAGCGCGGATTCTTTGCTGTCGAAGGCATTCATATAAGTGAAATCGTATCCGTAATTGTCGCGCTGCTTTTGAGATATTTCCATATCCTCAACCAACGCGGCGGACTCGGAAATATCCTCGTGATTTTTCGCATAATCAATAATTTTTTCGGTATCCTCTGTCGAAAAAATAACGTTGCGATCTGCGCAATCTTCAATAAGAAATTCCGCTTTTTGAACGTTATTTAATTCCGTATCGGCTAATTTCTCGTCAATCGACAAATGCCGCTTCTGCATTTTCAGCAGCTCGGAATCAATAGCGTTTGAAATTTGTTTCGCCGCCGACTGAATTTCCTGCAATGCATTTTTAAGCTGTTCAAGCTGCTTACCCTCTGACCACGACGCGATGTACGGAAACGAATACTCCGAGGTATCTATTCCAAACTTCTCCGCGACCATAAACGCTACCGATTCCGCTTGCACTTCCTTTTCATTTCGTGGAGATTTCGCGGTAACGATCTCGCTTTTAGGGTCGTGCAGTAGCTTGTGAGCCGCTTCGTGAAAAGCGGTTTTCAAGGTCTGCGCGTCGCTCATTCCGGTTTTTATAACGATCTTGTCCGACGCGGGGCTGTAATATCCTTTTGAGCCGCCCTTAATATCCTGAAATTCAACGTCAATTCCCGTGACCTTTCTTATCGCTGCGAAGATCGCTTCCTTACTCTCCGCGTCAACGTCGCCCGTCAGCTCGCTCACGGGTTCGGGAAGTTCTTTGCCGTCCGTCTGCGAAACATCGAAAACATACACGGTCTTGAAAGCCATTCCCGTAAGCGGCGTTTCTATCGTCTCCATTTTTTCGGTGCCGTCCTCATTGTAAAGCTGATTTCCAAGCTCGTCAAATGCGGGCTTTTGCGTTTCTATGTACTCGTTTGTCTTGTAGGGAGTTGGCGCGAAAATCGCTATTCCCGTTTCGCCTTTGTTGATGTGCCGACCGAGTTGTTTCCACTTTCCAAACGCTGCGACAAGCGTAGCGTCAGGCTTTTGCATATTGATGAGCATTGTGTTCCGCGCAGAATAGTCGGTAAATTTGGACGCGAATTTCAGATATTCCTTGTAACGCTCCGACTCGAAAACAGCCTTAACACCATCATCGATACGCTGTATCATCTCGTCCATTTCGGACTTCTTTTTTTCGGCAAAAGCCGCGCGTTCTTCGGCTGTAAACTTCTTTTTTCTCGCCATAAAAGCACCTCCTATCTTGATTTCCGTTTTATTTCGGTCGGCGCGGGAATATCCTCCGACTTACCCTCGGGAATAACGGGCGGCGGTTGCTGTTCACGCTCCCTCTGTTCACGTTCAAGAGAATACTCCATATTCTTTGCAGTATCCTCGATAGCAATGCCGACATCATCATAGCTGTGCAGCTCGCCGTTTGAACACCATTCCTCGTAAATCTCGTCCAACGTATTTTTTGATGTCATAAGCGCGGAATACTGATTTACAGACAAATCGGGAGTTTTGTTTTCGAGATATTGCACGATATTGTCTTTCCAGACTATCTCATAAGCGGACTCGATCACAACTCCGACAGGCTCTTTCTGCATATCCGAAATAAATTTATCGTATTCGGCTTTGACCTTGTTATACAGCACTTCGGACATATTTTCGCGATCAAAGCCCTGCCGCAATTCCGCAAAATCTGTGCCCGTCAGATCGGAAATATCCTCGTCCATTTTCTTGATGATGTAGTTACGAAAATCTATCCAATCCTCGTTATACATCACCTTTTTCAATTCCACAGCAACGGATTTGTCGGAAATCGTTATTGCCGCGCCGCGTCCCAAAGCACCCTCCAATCGGTCGGCGCTGTCAATATCATAGCAATAATTAAATCCCTCGCAAGCGCGGAGCGGATAACCCATTCTGCCAAGTTCCCTTGCTACATCGTACTCAACAGACAATCCCGCATACTCGGTCGGATAATACGCACCGCTTTTCACCAAATCCAATGTTTCATTGTAGGACATTTCCTCATACCCCACCGCCGTAAAAATCTTTGCGGCGGTATCGGGAAATACGCCCTTGTCAATGCTGCCGAGCATATCATCAATGTATTTTTCATTCCAAGCGTTATGCGGAGCAAACCGCATTATTCTGCTCAGATCGCCGTAACCGATCTTGCCGCCTTCGCAAGCTGCGGTCAGCTTGTTCACGGCATTTGCGGATAAGCTGCTGTCGAGCATTTTCCTCACATACTTATCCCTTAAGTCCGCCATAAAGGATAACGCGGCATCGGAATATCCGTCCGTGATCGCCCTTTTAAGCAGGTCTTTGGGTACGCTGTTCGAGATGATCTCGATACTCTGTTCTCTGGTCTTTATGCTCATATAAATTTCTCCTTTCAACGTCTGAATTTATGCGGCGGTTCGTTATTTTGCTGCGGAATATTTTTCGGCAGCGGATTTATTTTATCCGCAATATCGAGATCATCATCTTTGGAATCTTCCGACTGCTCCACAATAATAGGCTCATCATCAACCTGTTTTTTGCTCAGCTCGGCATTTACAAATTCAAGCCGAGCCTGCATTTGCGCCAATTCCTCCGCACGTTCAAACGGCTTCGCCATACTCGTCTTTGCTTCTTCAAGGTCGTTTTTCGCTTTGTCAAGGCTCGCGGATAATTGCTGAATTTTCTGGTTGATCTGATTTCCCGCAAGGTTTTCAATACGGCGAACGTTGCCCACGTCATTACCAAGCGACACCTCGCAGGTGTAATTCAAGTTGCCGTGAAGTACCGCCACACAAGGCGTTCCCGAAGAATACAAACTCGTATTTGCGGGATTTTTCTCGATAGTTATGCCAAATCCGAAATATTTTCCGAGAGCGACGGTTTCTCCCGTTGCCGAACACTTGATGATAGCATTTTCAATTTCCTTGCCCGCGTCGGTTCTCTCGTCAATTGTCTTACCGCCAATCTCGATTTTGAACTCGGCATTGTCGGGTGTGCCGGCGCCAACGCTCTGTTGCGCGGCGTCCGTGCCGCGCTTTTTGCGTTGGCTCCGCAACATCGTGTTGCGTTCCTGAAACGCCTTTAAGTCGGCGCTTGCTTTCTGCAATAAATCCGCATAATTGTCAATCGTCTGCGGAAGTTTGCGCTCTGCCAACTCCTGCATTTTAAACACGGATTTTTTATGCTCGGCTTCGAGAGTTTTCAGCATAGCAATATCATTGTCAAGCTGAATTTTCTCTTTAATCATCGGATTTCCCGACGCGATAGCCTGCATTTGCGAATATGTAAGCACCATTTCATCAACGTCCTCGGAAACACGAACAGGGTCTTTTGAGGTCATTATCTGGTTGATGAATTTTGCCTTGTTGGTGATAATTCCCATCATATACGCGTCGAACGTTTCCTCAGTCAGATAGTGATATATTGCCACTTCGTCAAACATATTGCCTTGACGTACTCCGCGACCGTTTTGCTGAATTAAATCCGCCGGACGCCACGGAATGTCCAGATGATGAATAGCGCATATTCTGTCTTGAATATTCGCGCCCGTACCGAGTTTTGACGTGCTTGCGATAATAAACCGCTTTTCGCCCTTGCGGAGCTGCTCGAACATCTCCGCTCTAGCCTTATCCGTTTTCGCGTCGCCCGCGAAGCATATCTCATCACTCGGAATGCCGCGCTTTATGAGATCGGATTTTATTGCCTCGTAAACTGAAAAATGCTCCGCATCCTCGTTTATGGCTATGTCACAAAAAACTATCTGAACGCCTTTCTGTTCCATAGTATCGCGGTAATTCTGCTCCAGATTATCCAGCAGCTTCATTACCTTACTGTCCGGCGCGGGTTCTGCGTCCTTGAAAATACATCGCGAATCCAGTCCTAAAAGCCTTGCTTCGTGCGTGATTTTCAGCATATTATCCTCGGACGGATCAACGTTTCCGTTATGTATTGCCTCGGAACGCGCCGCCAATTGTTTCATGTATGCCTTTTGCCTGTCGTCAGGCTTTGAGCTTACTATGATAGGCTCGCCCGTTTTCAGCTTTGGCACGGGAAGATTTATCATATCCGGCGTTTGAACATCTGCAAACTCTTTGTATATCTGCATAAGTTCGGGGATATTTACGAATTTCGAGAACCTGTTCTTATTCTGGAACCCGTTTCCGGCAGGCTTGATTTCGAGTTGAGATACCACCTCGCCAAACGTACTTGCCCAATCATCAAATGTCTGTAAACCCGATTGCCACAACAGCGACGGACGGAGGTATCTTGTCATAATGTACAACTCCGTCATAGAATTCGATACGGGTGTGCCTATATTTACACTCTAACAATGGAGAGAATGTCGATTATACGTTGTTCCACATATACAAAGGGCATAAACCTTGATTAAATCTCGGTTTATGTCCTTGATTTTTATATCGTAATATAACGTTCAACTTATTTTCTATAACAATATGGACTTGAATTTACTCTCTAGCTATGATATACTTATATTAATGTGGTTGATCATTTGCTGAAATAACAAGCCATCAGTTAAAAATGGATAATTTGACCAAATTTTAAGGTTTTTTTTGTGCGCTTTGACGATTTTTTGAACTTTTCTGTAACAATGAATTCTAATTATTTACTATATATACAGAAGGGTAATTTTAGGAGGTGAAAGGATGGACGACAGTCGGATTATTGAACTATTCTTTGAGCGCTCGGAAAAGGCGATTTCGGAACTGTCGTCAAAGTATGGCGGTGTTTGTATGAAAATCGCTCAAAATGTGCTGAATAATCATCAGGATGCCGAAGAGTGCGTCAATGATACATATTTGGGCGTTTGGGACACAATACCACCAAAAAAACCAGATTCCTTGCTTGCTTATGTTTGCAGACTTGCCCGTAATATTTCTGTGAATAGGTACAAATATAACTCCGCTCAAAAGCGGAACGGCATTTACGATGTTTGTATTAGCGAATTGGATGAATGTATTTCATCTAATGAAACCGCCGAGGATCGTTTTGATACTAAGGAATTGTCACGATATATTGATGAGTTCTTAGACACCTTGGATAAAATCAATCGTATGCTTTTTGTCAGACGATATTGGTATTTGGACTCAATTGAAAATCTGGCATCAATGACGAGATTAAGTGCCGGCAATGTAAGGACACGCTTGTCGCGTCTGCGCGATATGCTGAAAAAATTTTTAGAAAATCGAGGTGTTGATGTATGAACGAATTGATGAGTGCTATTGAGGGAATTAGCGACAAGCACATAAAAGAGTTCGCTTTTGTGCAGAAGCCTAAACGGAAATTTTCGATATGGATTAAATTTGGTTCAATGGTGGCGGGATTTGTGATGATTGGACTTTCAATCGTATTGATTGCTAATAAAAAAGGTTGGCTTTCACCCGTGATAGAGCCAAAGAGTGAACCAGATTATACTTCAAGTGGAAATTCAAGCCCTCAAGTCAACAGCACCGAAAACGGCTCGGAATATACTTCGAGCGAACAACTCCCCCTGCAGACCGAAAGTTCGGAGAATGGCTCGTCAGATAACTCAAGCACAAATTCCAGTCAGCCATCAAATGTACTACCTTCGGTTTTCTTCAACGATGTGTTTTATGTTATTGCAGACGGTTATCCCACATATGATTTGCCTGAAGGCTATGTTTTTGTTGGGGAAATAATCGGCAGTGATATTAACGGTAGGAAAGAAAATGGCTATTCATCGGGATGCAGTATTGGAGATAAGATATATCAAGATCCGTCTAATCCACACGATTTGATCGTGAATACAAGGTTGTTTTCAGACAACGGGTATTGGTATGTTAGGTTTGTTGAAGCTAAATAACGTTACAATTGGGAAGACATTAAAATGAAAAAAATAATTTCATTGTTTTTAGCGGTTTGTACAGCATTAACTTTGAATTTGGTCGCATTTGCCGATGGTAAAACTTCCGTTGATGGTCGCGCTGGCGTTTCATTGGAATACATCATTGATGATTGGATTGGCTCAATTTATCAAGGTGACGCAAGTGTTTCGCACATCGTAGGTTTATGCGACCCCGATAATGTTTCCTAGGGAAATATTGGTCATTTAGTTTCTTTTGAAAAAAATGGCACACCTAGCGGGTATATTGTTCTCAGCCGTGAGGAGGTTGGTGACCCTATTGTTGAATTCGCTCTTGACGGTGAAAGTATTTATGATGTATTGGAAGACCGAGTTGCTGAAAAAAACAAGGCTTCTGCCGTTAGTGGTCGTGCTGCCGCTGGTTCGATTGAAGCTTCGCCGTTTACTATTGCCACGAAAGACATTCTTTATACAAATTTTATAAACTACTCAATGGCAATTAAGCGTGATGAACAGGTTATCCTGCTTGATCAGTTCGACAAAGTTCGTGAATTTAAGGGCGACCTTCCAAGTAATAACGGCAGTACTTACGCCAGCATATATGATGGCTATGTTCCACTGCCGTCTGAGTCCACTTCGTATACATCGGGAACCATAAATGGTGCAACGAGTAACGTCGGGCTTAAAATGGAGGATCTCGCCTCTTGCACTAACGAAGGAAACTGTGCGCCTACTGCTGCCACGAACGTGATAAACCTGTATGCAAAATACAACTTGAACGGTAATGGTCGAGCATTATCTATCTTGCTTGCAAATAACAATACAAAGTTTACATATGATCGTATCGCAACATTGATGGATTATGTTCCTGGAAAAGGTGGCACTCCTGCGCAAGTGTTGACTGGGATGAGAGAATACTGCTCGGAGAGAGGACGCTCCTATTCTGATGATGAATATTCATACAACTATTGGAGCGACTTCACTCGAGATGTAAAAAAGAATGTGCCTATTTATTTAGCCACATACGCTGATGACGGCGGTCATTCGCAGGTAGTGGTGGGTTATCGTGAGTACAGCAATGGCAAAAAGTATTTGATGTCTTACACAGGGTGGACCACAAATGCCACATATATCAAATTCAAAGCCTCGTGCTTTACAGGATTTTATGGGTGGGCAATTTACATTTCTTAAAAAGTTAGGTTAACTTAAAGGCGCATCTCTAAAAACCTTGTTTGAAGCAAAATCGACAGGGTACGATGTCTATGTTATCAAGCTTCTTTGTAAAGCATACAGCCTTTGCTCGTCGGCTTTCCTAGCCGCCGACGCACCTCGCCGATTTTGCCTTATCAAACTGGTTTTTAGAGCAGCCTTTAAATCTTGTTAGATTGTTAATCAAAGGTACTGGAGATGGCGGTTGTCGTGTATACACTGAATGAAAGGTAGGATAATATGAAGCTATCCACAAGGATTGTTGTATGTGTCGCGGTCTGTGCAACTTTCGGTATAGGGGTCACAGCCTATGCAACAACGGCTCCTAAAATCAATCTATCCGAGAAAGTGGTCGTGAATGAAAGTGTAATCATTACTGAAACGATTGCTGCGGTAAATGAAAATGATTGCACAAGAAACAACACTTTAATTACAGATCAACTGATTAGTGGTGATACTGATGAGCAAGCTCTGGGTAGTCAGGCAATTGAGGTAGAAGTTGTCGAATGCGATATTTTACCGTCGGTAGAATTAAGATCATCTTATTCGCGTGAAAATATTCCTATGGACGGCGATGAAATTTGCGGCGATTATTTTGTACACACTTACTCGAACGGTGAGCAGGCTTGTGTGCCGTTTAATCAGGATGCTGAGCGTAATTACTTTAATGTTCCCACGTCACCTATTGATGTTGATGCCCTTAGAGAGCTTGGGTCTGATACACCATTGAATGATGAGGTATGTTATAGTGTCGTAGAATTTCTTGACGGCACAAAACGCTATTTCAAATTGGGTGAAGCACCACTTGCTTTTACTGACCCATTACGATATGGTATTTTATATTATGTTGAGGGCGGTTTTGGCGAAAGTTACAACACGGTTCTTCCCAGCGGAATGGCAGTAAATGAATGGAGGTAATTGGTATGAAAAAACTCATATCGGCTTTTTGGCTTGCGTATTGAACTTAACTTGCACATCTGTTGCTGCTTTTGCGAAAACTGAGGTGACAGCAAGTGCTTCGACTAGCGCACCGGTTCCAACATATGAACACGTTGAAGTATTTGATGACACTCCGTTTGGAGTTATAATCGATGCTAATGGGAATATTGTTGAAAACATTATGATGACTAGGGCTGATTATGTGAACAACGTATATACTATTCCCGCTGGGGGGGAACTTATCACTTACCAATATCAGCCAACAACGAACTTTACAGTTGGGTTTGGTGAGCGGAATATTAATGGCAACTTGATCACGGCAAGCGGGATTGATGTACTTCTCGAAATATACAGATCTAAGACCATTGGCGGCGGCAACAGAGAAAGGGTTGTTTCAATGCCGTTTACAACACGCAAATACGCACCTAATATGGAATACTATAGCATCACTCTCAGCGAGGAGGACATTGACGAGAAACCAGATTACCCATATTATAATGGGAAAATTACTAATTTGTCAAACACTAAATCCCTAACGTTTCGTCTCGTGGTTTCTATGAACTCGTGAACCAGGATTGAGCTTTGCTGTTTTCATTAACAGGATGACATAAAGGCAAGGTTTCCAATGATGCATTAGTTTATAGGAGGTGATGACGTTATAGCCCAGTTATTGAGATGCAGAATAGCAAATCATACGTTTTAAGGAATTGGTGTACTTGATTATTTTGATATTTCAAAAAGATATGGTGCCAAAAGGACAAAGACAATACATAAACCGCGTTTTATCGGGAGACTAGGATTTGTGAGAATGTTTCTGCCCTGTAAACGTAATATTGGGCTTGCTTAAGATGAAGTTGTTGTTCGTAAAATGAGAGCGACTGTCGTTCGACTTACGGTATGAACCTTTAAGGTATGGAAGAGAAGCAAAGAGTTTTTTACTCTTTGTACGGTTACTTTAGCAGATATTGCTATTAAAGAAAGGATCGTGGCAATTATGAAAATGAACAAATTGAGAATTATTTCTACTGTTGCAGCTCTCGCTGCTGTGTTGACCGTTACTTGTGGATTTGCAACATCAGCGGCAACTGATAGAGAACCCACTGTAGAGACTTCGTATGTTGAGGCAGCAATACCCACGAAAACAAACGATGGTGCTGAACAGAAACATTATTTGCGCTACATTTTCGATGATGATTCGATAAGCGAGGTCTCCGAGGAAGCATTTCAATCGGTCTTTAATAAAGCTTCTGAGCAGCATATGTTGTACTATTACTTCCACAATGACAACATCTATGAATTGTCGAAAAAACAATTTGATGAGGTTGCCGAGAAGAACAATATGGATGAAGTTGTTCAACGCGATGCGTTGACTCCTGTTGAACAATCTGAAAATCGGCAAGCATCAGATTACGGTAAAATTGAGAATACCAATTTAAGCGGTACACGGGCTGCTGGTAGTTGGACTATCAGCAATGAATTAGGTGCTGGTGTGCAAATGAATTACTTTATGCCCGATGGCGGGCAATTTGTAGTGGATGACGGGGAAGAACTTATGTATAGCATTGAACCGAATCGCGCTTGCTACCTTTCTGTAGGGGCGTATGGTTCTAGATACTTTATGATTGGACCGAGATATATCGATAGGAAATCAAATTACGGAATAACTTTGGGTACTCGCAATCCAGGCAGTTTTAATTTCTTTGTGATTAACGAGAACGATTTTGACATTTATGTTAAAGGCAGTGTCGATATTTACTGATTGAATTACAAGGACTATTAACGTCTTGGTGGCGTGTTTTGATAGGATGAAAAGCAATTGTGCGACTATTGACCGTGATGAATGATAACGTGTGCTGAGTGAACGGTATCATATAACTCAATTGTTTTTCCTGTTGAATACATTAACCTCACCAAAGCCAAACGGCTGAGGTGAGGTTTTTCATTTTAATCTAATTACCTGACCAAGTTAGTATTATTGACGGTTCTGTCACGCTCCCTTTGCGCTTTGATAAGGTTATCAATGTAATTCCCCTCGACGATCTCATCATACGCCTTAATCATCTCCTTGACACGTTTCAGCCCCGCCGTATTGTTTGCGGCTTTGAGTTCCTCGGCTTTTGCGTACATCTGCTCCCGTGTGGTGAACCCATACTCGCCTATAGTCACAAGCTGTTCCGAGAGATAGTTGATGTTTGCGTCGTTTTGGAACACATAGAGTTTATCTAGCTCAATTTTGTGCGGCTCAAGCCTAAATTGTTTAATCTCGACGATCATATTCATCTGCGTGATAAGGATTTGCTTTTCGATCTGGTTTGCCGCTGCGCCCTTTCTGCGGATAGCGTTCGGGAATTTGTCACGGTCAGCGATGCGCTGTTCAAGATAGTTAGGCGTATACGCCGAACCTAACGTTTTCAGCCGGACAAAGCGTTCTGCGAACGGCGGCTTGACTGCGATATACTTGCCGTTCTTGACCTCATAGCCGCGCTCTTTCAGTTTGTCAATGAAATCATTTAAATCATTACTACAATACACAAGGCGGTCAATGTCTAGCTTTATCCTGTCGTGTATTCCGTTATGCTCAGCGATCGGCTTATAGGTTTCCGCAATCGCGGCGGCGGTCTTTTGCGCGTAGTCGGGAATATAGAGCGCGTTGCTTTCCTCCACGAATGGCACGTTAGCCTTTTCAAGTTCAGCGGCTATGTATTGCAGCTTGTCCTCGGAAAAAATATCAAAAGCGACAAACTTCGCGCCGAGCTTTCGGGATAGTGATGATATTTTTTCGTCGCGCTTTTGTATCTCCGAGCGCATAATATCGTTTTGGTTCTTGATTAGTTCAATCTCGTCGGGCGTGAGTTCGGCGGGATTTTTCTTTTTCAGTTGGTTGATATGGCTGTTGATCTTCGCTATCTCCGTTCTCTGCGCCGCATACTCTTTGTATTCATCAACCGTATAATGTTCACGGTGAATGTCTTTAACATCGCGTTCCAAATCGTGCTTGCGGAGTATCTCGGTCATTACTTTGCGCTCCTGTTCTTCCCAAGCAGCCCATTCGTTTTGTAACCGATTAGTAGACGTGAACCCCTGTTCCCTTAACGCACCTTTCATAGACACCTTGACCGGCAAACCTTTCTTAGCGTTGTGGGCGACGGGGATAAAGTCTATGTGCAAATGAGGTGTAGCTTCGTCCAAGTGCATAACCGCATTGAACACCTTAAGATTTGGGTTGCGCTGCTCAAAGTCGCGCATAAATTCGTGCAAAAGTATCTTCGCGTCTTCCCATTTGCCCGACTTCAAGCCGCAAGTCTGAACATCTCCGAACTGAACCACTACTTCATAGAATGGCTTAATGCGATCACCGCTCTTGATGTGTTCGTAGTAATCTTCGATCTTGCGGTCGTTTCTTCTCTGCTTTGCATTGTACTCCGCAAGAGCCTTGCCGAACAATTCGTCATACACCTCGCGAATATCGCGGCGCACATAAGTTATGTTGTCGGATATGCGCTCACCGTCTACATTGTCGGCGATAAATTCTCTGTTGTTGTGACCAAGCACCCCGTCATCGACACGGAAAGAAACGGAAAGACTTTTTGAATTTAGCTCACTCATCGAATAGAACCCCCTTTACGGCTTTTAGAATTTTGCCCGAAGTTTTAAGTGTGCCGGTAGAAAAAGTTCGCGCTATCTTTTCGGGAACGGTCACACAGGCTATACTCAATAGCCTAATTGACAATCATCGATTGTCAATTAGGCATTTCGTCGGGGCAAATTCCCGAACCCCTTTTTGCTCCGATTAAAAAAATCGTGGCAAAATTGTAAATTCCGAAACGGACTTCACAATGAACCGACCGGCAAAATATTTTCAAACGAAAAAATTTTACCTTAAAGAACAAAGGCAAAGCTGAAAAAGAAAAAATTTTTTTGACACGCATTGCTTCAATCGACCATAAATCTATCGGGAGAGTTTGCCAGCTTTTTAATCGCGTCTATCGTCTGGTTCAAGATTATTTGGTATAGCGCACTTGCTATTGTACTTGAAATTTCTTCGTTGCAACTTGAAGTCATATCCGCGATGTACTCATCAATCGAGGAATATTTGCAAAGATAACGGCACAGGGCGTTCAGAACACTACCCTCATACTCGCCGTCCAATTCGTAATCGTCCGTGATGTCATCGGCTGCTTGTTCAAGCAGAAGATTTATCATCGCCGATCTCTTAGGGTTTTCTTTTTTCAGCCGTGCCAGCATCTCAACCGATTTGTCTGACAGTCCAACATAGTCACAGATAGTTTTCAGCTTTGGCGCTTGCGTCCTCGCGTTGCTCCGTCCGACCAGATAGTCTGTTGTCACGTTCAGAACCTCCGCCATTCTCGCCGCCGTTGCGACGTCGGGAAGTCTGTTCTGATTTTCGTAATACCCGACCGAGCTTTTGGATACTCCGACCTCGTTCGCAAACGCCTCGATAGTTAAACCGCTCTCTTGCCGTAATTCTTTCAGCCGTGTGCTGAACACCTCACCGTAATTATTCGACATTTTTCTTATCCTCCTAAAAAAATCTTTCGTCATATTTGTGGAACAGCTTGACTTTCTCCCACAGTGGTGATATAATATAAATCACAGCCACAATTATCACCGCCATAGCTATTATATCATAATGGTGATGATTTGTCAAGAGCTGAAATAATTATTTTTGGAGGTGTTTCATTATGAAGATGAACAACGATGTCCGCGAGGCGGCAAGGAGGAACGGAGTGTATCTGTACGAAATAGCGGACGCTCTGGGGAAAAGCGAACCGACATTCAACCGTTGGCTTAGAAAGGAGATGACCGAGGAGATGAAGAACAAGGCTTTTGCCGCAATTGAAAAAATTGTCGAACAGAGAAAGGGTGAAGATGACGTGAATTAAATAACCGATAACAGATTGGAGGCTGCTAATGGCAGAAAGCACTTATACTTACAATTCGGGGAATTTCAAGATCAATATCACGATCCCCGACGACATAGCGGAAACAGTAAGGCAGCAGAAGATCGAAAGGCTATATGAGATTTTAAGGCAAAAAGATGATGAAAATGAGGATAATTCCGCTTGATCTAAAAAAACTACTTGAAATTACGAGCCGATTATGCTATAATGATGATGGAACAACGCATAATCGGCTTGCTTTTTAGGAGGTCTGATTATGAATAAGATCACAGCAATATATGTGCGCCGCTCTGTCAGCGACAAGGACAAGGGGAATAATTCTCTCTCGATTGACGCGCAGAAAGCGGACTGCATACGTTATTTGGAGAACGGGGGCGAGGTATCGAGGGACGATTACAGAATTTACTGCGATGACGGAAAAAGCGGCAAGGACGTGGCTCACAGACCTGCGTTTCAGCAGATGATGAGCGACGCGCGTGAGGGTTTGATTGAGAAAATCATCGTCAAGAAATACGACCGTTTCAGTCGAAATATGCGCGAATATCTGAATATTACGGACGCGCTTGACAAGCTGGGAATAGGCGTTATATCGCTCTCTGAGCCGTTTAACACGGAAACGAAAGAGGGCAGAATGATGAGGAATAATCTGCTTAATTTTGCCGAATTTGAGCGTGAAACGATAGCCGCGAGAGTTGCCGACGCATACGCGACAAGAGCGGTAGAAACGGGATTTTATCAAGGCGGAAAGAAGTATTATGGCTACGAGTCCGAACGGCGAACAGTCAACGGGAAAACAGGCTCGGTGCTTGTACCGTCGGAAAGAGCCAACGTTATTAAAATAGCGTATGGGCTATACAAGGAGCCGTCAACGTCATTGCAAGACGTTATCAATTATTTTCGCGAAAACGGCATTGAAACGGACAGCGTTTCGTATTCCAAACGTCACGAAAAATCCATTATGAACAGAAGTCATTTGACAAGGCTTCTTGAAAGTCCACTGTATGTTCGCGCAGACACCGAGGTTTACAAATTCCTCATTGCGAAAGGTTATAGGCTGATTGATGATGTTGATGAATATGACGGAATTCACGGCGTATTTCTGCACAAGGGTGATGACGGTAATTATTTCGCGAAAATAGGCTATCACGAGGGGCTTGTTGACGCTGAAACTTGGCTTGCGGTTCAGGATAAAAAGGAGCATAATTTCCGTATTCCGAACAACGGGAAAGCTAATAATTCGTGGCTCGTTGGGCTGATAAAATGCCCGCATTGCGGATATTCCGTTCACGTTTATTACAGTTGGAACGCAAGCCACACAAAGCAATGGCGGTACTATCGAGATGTCGGCGCGTATAACGCGCAAGGTTGTGTTTCAAAGTCGCTGAAGATACGTCCCGACGATCTGGAGAAGATCGTTTTCGAGGCTATGAAAGACCGCATTAAATCGCTTACGATCACGAAAAACAGGCGCAAAAAATCCGACACGGAGACGGATAATTTAAAATCCGAAATAATCCGCGCCGATACGGAAATTAGGCAGCTTATGGACAAACTCGCAGACGCGGACAAGGTGCTTTTCGATTATATTCAAAAGCGAATTACGGAACTGCACAGCAAGAAATCCGAGCTTGAAAACAAGCTGAATACCCGTGAACGCAAAAACAAAACGGTTGACGTGCAACCGCTTGCCGAGCCGCTTGGACACTGGGAAGATTTAACGGTTGACGAAAAGCACGAGGTCGCGGTTACGATGATTGACGCTATTTACGTTTCCGATGAAACGGGCGTTGACATCAAATTCAGCTTTTGAAATGTTGCATTAAAAATCCCCAGTTAGGCGATTGGGGTGGTTATTGGATTGAATTGTTAGAGTGTATGGTTGGGCGTTCCACTAGCGTAGAGGCAGTTATTACAGCCATATTTTTCATTGAGGTACTGCGTTTTCATCAGCATATCCTCGGACTTTTGCGCGGCGGTCGTCTGCACTCCCGCGACGTTGGACATCTTCGTTGCGACAAAGCAATTCTTGTAGTTGTGCGCTTCATCGCAGACCAGATAGTCAAAGCCGAGCTTTTCAAAGCACAGAGAGTTGTCCTTTTTCGAGGATAACAACTTTTCAAGCCGTTCCTCTAATTGCCGTTTCTGACGTTCAAGAGCCTTTACCGAAACGCGGTCAGTATCGTCCACTTCTTCGAGCGCGTCCATAATTTCATTCAGTTCCCGCTCCATAAACTGCTTGCGGTACTGATCAGACATAGGAATACGCTCAAATTGTGTAAACGACATAATAACCGCGTCATAATCGCCCGTAACGCAGCGCGCTATAAACTTTTGGCGGTTATCTTTTGTAAAATCCTCCGGTCGTGCCACAAGCAGCTTTGCGTTCGGATATAATCTCATCCACTCGCTTGCCATTTGCAGAGTAAGATGTTTCGGCACGGC
This sequence comes from uncultured Clostridia bacterium, assembly GCA_947624555.1. GTDB lineage: Bacteria > Bacillota > Clostridia > Oscillospirales > Ruminococcaceae > CAG-115. Next base: position 168 of record CANQKW010000031.1, on the reverse strand, counting down.
TACACAGGCTTTGTTGATAAGACCGAGCCGCTTTTTTTCCATCGTCGTGGCGATCATCTCAAAGGATTTTCCCGCTCCGACGCAGTGAGCCAACAGGGTATTGCCGCCCAGCTTGCCGCGAAGTACCGCGTTTTCTTGGTGAGGACGTAATTTTATGGCGGGGTTCAT
>CANQKW010000030.1 GCA_947624555.1 uncultured Clostridia bacterium | reverse complement strand
AAAATCTTTTTCGTCAGTGTTTCACAGCCGGTGCGACCGGCAGCGATAACGTCTCAAACATAGGTTTGGGACGTTATGTTTTGGCTCGACCAAAAAAATCTTTTTTGTAAAGGTTAGACAGCAGGGTAAGTCCCTGTGCCCAAAATGTCCCGCACGCCGCTGCGGGACGTTTTTTTATCTCGGTAAAATTTGCTTTGCAGCCGCCGACATTTTTCTCACCTGTTATTTTGAGCGCAAATTTTTTGGATAAATTTTAATTTTATATTGATTTTTTTTACTTGTTTTGTTATAATTTATTTGTATTCGGCGGCTCACAGACTGTGCTGCTTATTTCCAAAGGAGATTTTTTTATGAACATTAAAAGCAAGGCTTGTAAAGTAGGTCTTCATATCACAATTCTTGTGCTTATTGCACAGCTGGTGGTTTTTATTGCGCTGTTTTTCTTTATCAACGGCTCTGTAACGAAGTCTGCACGAGATAACGCAGTGAACAGTATGGAAACGTCTGCGCTTGACCGCTCCGAAATAATTATGAATTACGTCCGTTCTTCCGAGGACAGCCTTACGGCTTATCTTAAAGCGCAGCAGATATACGATCTGCTCAGCGATCCGTCAGACGCTGAGGCTGCGGCTGCTGCTCAGAAATACACCGAAGATTACAGCAGCGGACTTTCAAATCTTGAAGGTATTTACGCAAGCAGTTGGGATACGACAACGCTTACTCATACAAATGCCGCTACGATAGGACTTATGACCCGTAAAGATGAGGACGCGCGAAAGCCTCTTCACGATTCGATGCTTGCCACCGACGGAGTTTACAACACGGGTATTATCATTTCTCCCGCAAGCCAGGAGCAGATAATTTCAATGTATAAAGCCGTCAAGGACAGCAGCGGAAACCCCATAGGCTACGGCGGAATTGGAATTTTCACAAAAGGTCTTGTTGAAAAGCTTAACGAATTGCCCTTAAACGGTATGCCGGGCGCAGAATATTACCTCGTAAACGCCAATACGGGCGAATATATTTTCCACCCCGATACGGAAAAAATCACAACCGTAGCGGACGAGCAGTTTGTAAATGATATAATCGCAAAAGTAGGTTCAGGCAGTTCGTCCGTATGCGACTATCTTTCATACAGCCGAAACGGAGAGTCTTACATAGCCGCTTACAACAGCATAAGCGATTACGGCTGGGTATTTATTATCGCAGACAAGAGCGCAGAGGTCTTTGCGTCGTCTAACGGACTGAGCATTCTGCTCGTAATAATCTTCGTTGTAAGTGCGATAATACTTACGACGATCGTCTATTTCCTTATAAATTCTGCCGTTAAGCCTGTCAAGGACGTTGAAAACGCTATCGTTGAGCTGGAAAAAATTCATCTTGACATATCGCCCGACCTCAAGCGCTATTCGTCAAGAAATGACGAAATAGGAAGTATTGCAGCCGCAGCCGACAGGTTGTGTGTAAATCTCAAAAAATCAATTGACGATGTTAATCGGGTTTTAGGGGAAATTGCAAATGAAAATCTTAATGTCGACACCGATTTGAATGAGAAATTGTACATTGGCGATTTTGTTCCGCTTTATGAAAATATCTGCACGATAAAGAGCAACCTCGTAAGCGTCATAAGCAAGATATACTCTTCTTCCGACCAGGTAAATTCCGGCTCGGACCAGGTCGCAGCCGCCGCTCAGACGCTTGCAGACGGCAGCGTAATGCAGTCGTCGTCCATTGATAAGATGATGAAGAATATCAGCGACATAAATGTTCATACCGGTACGAATGCCGAAAATTGCAGTCAGGCGTGTGAGCTTATCGAAAAGACCGCCGATTATGTCGGAATGGTAAACGATAAGATGGGCACTCTCACGGACGCTATGAACAATATCAACAAATCCTCCGACCAGATAGGAAATATAATGAAAACTATCGAGGATATTGCGTTCCAGACGAACATTCTTGCGCTCAATGCAGCTATTGAGGCGGCAAGGGCAGGCGTTGCCGGAAAAGGCTTTGCAGTTGTTGCCGATGAGGTAAGAAACCTTTCCATAAAGTCGTCCGAGGCTGTTCAGAATACGGCAGGTCTTATCGAAGAGAGCGTAAACGCCGTAAATAACGGCGTTTCGATAATGCAGGATACTGCGTCCGCTATGGAAAAATTGGGCGAATACACAAGCTCTGTCAAGAATATCATTGAGGATATTGCAAAATCCAACGGCACTCAGTCTGAAATGGTCGATATGGTAAACCGCGATATTATGAGCATTTCTGACGTTGTCCAGTCGAATTCTGCTACTGCCGAGGAGTGTGCTGCGGCAGCAGAAGAGCTTTCGGGACAGTCTGCTGTCCTTAAAGAGCTTGTCGGCAAGTTTAATTTCTGATATAAATAATCCGGCAGCCCCCACCTCAGGTGGGGGCTTTTTTGGGATATAAAGCGCTTTTTGATGAACAGCGAGAATAATATACGATTTTTTTGCAAAAAATTTTAAAAATCATCTTGACAAATCAAAAATCCGTGATATAATAAAATTAAATAGTGCAAGATTTAATTTTGCGCTATATTTCATCCGAAAAAAATAAGGAGGATATTTGAAATGAGCATTTATGATTTCAGTTTCAAGGCGCAGGACGGTAAAGAGGTTTCTATGTCGGACTATAAGGGAAAAGTCCTGCTTATAGTAAATACCGCTACGGGATGCGGATTTACGCCGCAGTATGACGAACTGCAAGACCTTTACGAACTTCATCAGAAAGACGGACTTGAAATTCTCGATTTTCCGTGCAATCAGTTTGCAAATCAAGCTCCCGGCAGCGACGAGGAAATACACAGCTTTTGCACGGGACGGTATGGCATTACTTTTCCGCAGTTTGCAAAAATCGACGTAAACGGAGAAAACGCTATTCCGCTTTACAAATACCTCACAGCAAACACAAAATTTGAGGGTTTCAGCGGACCTATGGGGCTTGTGCTGAAAGTCGCCGTAAAGAAAAACGATAAGGATTATAAGAATAACGGCAATATAAAGTGGAATTTCACGAAATTTCTTATCGACCGAGAGGGCAATATTGTCGCAAGATTTGAGCCGACAGAGCAGCTTTCCAACGTAAAAGCTAAAGTCGAGGAGGTATTGTGATGTTTCATTACGATTATGTCACCGAAAACACCTGCTCTCAGGTCATAAGCCTTGACCTTGACGGAGATATCGTTCATAACGTGAAATTTACGGGCGGCTGCAACGGCAATCTAAAGGCAATTCCGATACTTATAGAGGGCTGGACGGTCGAGGAGATTGCACAAAAGCTTGAAGGAGTACTTTGCGGACGCAGACCGACTTCCTGCGCAGATCAGCTTTCAAAAGCGGTGCGCAAAGCATATGAAGAGTCTAAAAAGGCTTAAAAAGCCTTAAATTTAAAATAACGGAGGATTTTACAATGTCAAAGAAATTAGTAGCCTTTTTCAGCGCAAGCGGTGTTACAGAGGACGCCGCAAAGAAGATAGCCAAAGCCGCTGACGCCGACCTTTACGAGATACGCCCCGAAACGCCTTATACGCAGGCAGATTTGAATTGGCAGGATAAGCAGTCACGCAGCTCTGTTGAGATGTCGCATAAGGAACTTCGCCCCGCATTGTCAGACAAAAACGCAAAAATTTCGGACTATGACGTTATATTTTTAGGATTTCCTGTCTGGTGGTATACTGCCCCGACAATAGTAAATTCTTTCCTTGAAAGCTACGATTTTTCGGGAAAGAGGATAATTCTCTTCGCAACATCGGGCAGCAGCGGATTTGGCAGTGCGCTTGATGATCTTAAAAAGAGCGTAAGCAGCGAGGCTTTAATCGAAGAGGGCAGGCTTATCCACGGAAAAAAGGACATCGGCGACTGGAAAGAGTGGGTTGAAACTCTGTCGGTTTAAGGCGAATATACCGTTCAAAAAATCGTTTTATAAGGAGTAATTATGCCCGTAGAATTTGACCCCTTAAAGCTCGAAAATCAGATATGCTTTCCGCTTTATGCCTGTTCAAAGGAAATCGTCAAGAAATATAAGCCGTTTTTAGACGAGCTTGATTTGACCTACACCCAGTATATCACAATGATGGTTATGTGGGAGCATAAAAAGCTGCGTGTCAAGGAAGTAGGAGAGCATCTTTATCTTGACTCAAGCACGCTCACGCCGCTTTTGAAGAGGCTTGAGGAAAAGGGTTACGTTTCAAGACAGCGTTCTGGCGACGATGAACGAGAGCTTTTCGTTACGATCACAGAGCAGGGCGAAACGCTCAGAGAAAAAGCGCTGTCTGTGCCCTCGAAGATTTCATCTTGCGTCGATCTGTCACCCGATAAGGCAAAGGCGCTGTATTCGACGCTGTACGAGCTTTTGCGTGAATTGACGGCGAAATAGATTTACGGTCGGGCAGTTAAAAATTTTCGTCTATGAAACTTTATTCCTGAGCCGACCGATTTTTTCTATCTCGCAGATAACTTCATCTCCGCTTTTCAGCCATACAGGCGGATTTGCGCCCAAAGCGACGCCGCCGGGCGTTCCCGTGGAGATTATCGTTCCGGATTTTAGGGTAATCCCTTTGGAAAGCTCGCTTATAGCCTCCGGGACTTTTGTTATCATAAGCGAGGTATTGCTGTTCTGACGAATTTCACCATTTACCGAACAGCTTATTTTCAGGGAATTTATATCTCCGATCTCGTCTGCCGTAACGATACAAGGACCTATTGCCGTATATCCGTCAAGGCTTTTCCCGAAGAACCATTGTTTGTGCTTAAACTGTATATTTCTGCCGCTTATGTCGTTTACGACGGTGTAGCCGAAAATATAGTCCGAGGCGTCCTGTTCGGAAATGTTTTTGCAGTCTTTTCCGATAATAACGCCAAGCTCAGCTTCATAGTCAAGACTGTTCACGAAATCATAATTCGGGATAAAATCTCCGTCACCGATAGCGTAATTTGCTCTTTTTGAAAAATAAACGGTATCTGTCTTGTCCGTAAAGCTTTCAATATGCTTTGTTTCTTCGATATGTTCGCTGTAGTTTACTCCAAGACAAATCAAATCCTGTTTCGGCACAGGAATAGGCGCACACATTTTTACCTCGTCAAATGACAGAAGTCCGCTCGCATTATCGTCCTCACAGTCCGCTTTGAGCCGTTTCAGCCTGCTGTCCGTGATATTGTCTATAAGCGAGTTCATATCCGCAAAATCACTTACGGGAATAAGTTTTCCGCTCTTATGAAGAACGGCTGCGGTCTGCTTTCCGTTTATTTTCACCGTGTAAAATCTCATCTTGAAATCTCCTTCCATAATGTAAAAAATTTCGATTTTGCCCTTTGCAATAATTATACACATAAATTCCTGTTATGTCAAGAAGTGCCGTGCAAATAAATGCCGTCAGTAAAATTGTCGAAAAAATGCATAAATTCCCCCGAAAAGCAGACAATAACTGCTGTCGGCAGAGAAAATCTGCTATCAAATGAAAACAACGGAGGAATATGATATATGAAAGCAACAGGCATTGTCCGCAGAATTGACGACCTTGGACGAATTGTTATCCCGAAAGAGATACGCAGAACAATGCGTATCCGCGAGGGCGACCCGCTTGAAATATACACCAGTCCCGAAGGCGAAGTAATTTTCAAAAAATACTCTCCCGTGGGAGAGATAAGCTCTACCGCATCGCAGTACGCAGACGTTTTATCAAAGGTAGGCGGCTGTCCTGCGGTTATATGTGACAGAGATCACGTAATAGCCGTTTCGGGAATGTCCAAAAAAGAGATAATCGAGCGCCGTGTATCGGGCTCTCTCGAAGATTTGATAGAGCAGCGCAAGTCCTATGTTCTCAAAAACAGCGATGAAAAGCGCCTTAATCCGATCGAAGGAGTAGACCGTTACGCACTTGTATGCTCGCCGATACTTGCGTCGGGCGATGTAAACGGCGCAGTAATTATGCTGGCAGGCGACAACGGCAGCGACGCTGCGACAGCCGAACAGTCGGCTCTTGTACAGGCGGCGGCTATGTACTTTGGAAAACAAATGGAAGAATAACCGCAAAGTTCGGGGGAAACGTGAGTTTTCCCCGAATTTTTCGTCCTGCTGCCAAAATAGCTCTTGACAAACCTGCAAAAAAATGTTAGAATAGTAATAATTATAAGTATAAATATATATTTCGGGGAAAATACAATGAAAAAGAAAATAATAGCGCTTATCTTAGCGGCTGTATTGGGGATTTGCGGCTGTGCAGACAGGCAGGATGACCCTCTGAATATAATTGACGGCAAAGACGCTCAAATCGGCTCTTCGACGGGCGGAGTCGATTTTTCGGGGTCATTTTCTTCGTCAGAGCAGTCTGTTGCTTTGCAGTCAACACAGTCGGCGCAATCTTCACAATCTTCGCAATCAACGCAATCCTCACAATCAACGCAATCCTCACAATCAACGCAGTCCTCACAGTTTTCTTCTTCCGAAAGCAGTTCGTCCGAGGCGTTTTCCGAGGAAAGCTCTTCTTCGACGGTTTCATCATCGGAAGAAACGTCAAGCTCGTCAGAAATGAGCGGTTCTTCTTCGGAACAGCCCCTGCCGCCTAATATCGAATACGGCGAAAACAGCTACCGTGCGGTAAATTACAGCGAGGTCAAAGGGATATGGATTTCCTACATAGATCTGGCAGGCTTGCCCAGCGGCTCCGAAAGCGAGTTCAGAAACGGTATTTCGGCGGTTTACGATAATTGCGTAAATCTCGGTATAAATACGGTGTATGTCCATGTTCGTTCGCACGGCGACGCATATTACAGCTCAAATTATTATCCGAGAACGAAATACCTCGGCGGTTCATACGATCCGCTGACCGTTATGATAGAGGAGGCGCACAGCCGGGGCTTGTCCTTTCAGGCGTGGATAAATCCGCTGAGAGCCTGCGCTGTTGCCGATATATACCGTCAGAGCGGCTATCCGATATATGATTGGGCAGGCGGCGAAACACGTCTTGTACAGGTAGGCAGCTACTATTACTTAAATCCCGCTTATGACGAGGTAATTAAGCTTATCTCGGACGGCGCACGGGAAATTACCGCAAATTACGATGTTGACGGCGTTCATATCGACGATTATTTCTACCCGACGACTGACGCCTCGTTTGACAGCGAGGCATTTGCAAAAAGCGGCTTTTCCGACCTCGGGACGTTCAGACTGTCAAACTGCGATAAGCTTGTTTCCTCGCTTTATAAAGGCGTAAAAAGCGGAAACAGCTCGGCGCTTTTCGGAGTAAGCTGTCAGGGAAGTCTTTACAATAACTACAATTATGTTTATGCCGACGTTGAAAAATGGTGTTCGGAGAGCGGCTATGTCGACTATATAATGCCGCAGATTTATTACGGTTTCAGCAATTCGTCAGAGCCGTTTGAAGAGTGCATCAGCAAGTGGAATAATATCGCATATTCGGGAAATATTCCGCTGATAGTCGGAATAACCGCCGCAAAAATCGGCTATGAAGATACCTGGGCAGGCGAGGGAAAGGAAGAGTGGATAACCGATAGCAATATATTGATGCGACAGTTTCTGGCGTCCTGCGAACAGCCGTCATACGGGGGTATAGGCATTTACAGCTACGGCAGCGTTTTCGCACCCGATTATTCGGTAAAAGAACAGGTAAATAAGGAAATAGAATCGTTAAAATCGGTAATGAACCGATAAAAAATGGGGAAAGAAATATGAAAAAGATTTTTAGGGGAATAATATCTGCGATTTTAGCGGCAAGCGTTCTGGCATCGCCTGCTTATGCCGCTGTCGGCGTTCAAACCGACGAGGAAACTCAGATTTCCGAAGACGCCGTTCTGCCCGAAACATCAGAGAACAGAATTTATCTCCAGAACGATATGAGAGCCGTTTTTGTAACTCCCGAAGTTGATTATACTCAGGACAGCGACTTGACAAAGCTCTGCACGGAGATTATCGGTTTCGGAATGAATGCGGTCATAATAAATACCTCTTCGGAAGACGAGGATTTTTACGAGTATGAGCTTGATAAAACCTCGCCTGTCATTACGGATATGATAAATGCCGCTCATAATGCGAATTTGTGCGTGTATTTGACGCTGGACGTAAATTCTCTCGTAGAAAGAGTGCTGAGCGGCGGCGGCGGTCTGAAAGAAGGCTTTGCGGCAGCAGCTCATAAATTTGCTATGAAATATACCTGCGAGGGAATAATTTTAACGAACTATTACGCAAAAAATACCGAAGAAACATATGCGGAATATCTGCGTTCGGGTTCGGGAATAGGCTATGAAAACTGGCTCTATGAAACGAACCGCTACATATTCCGTACAGTAAGCGAGGCAGTGCATAAAACTTCAAATACAACGGCTGTCGGTATTTTTATAGAGGATATGTGGGCAAATTCTTCCAGCAAGGAGGGCGGCTCGGATACCGACGACCAAATACAGGCTTATTTTGACGGCTATTCCGACACGAAAAAATACATAGAGGACGGCTGTGCCGATTTTGCTATGGTCAAGGCTTACGGCTCGACGGAGGACTATTCTCTCAACTTTGAAAAGGTAGTTTCGTGGTGGTATGATTTGTGCGAAAAAAGCGGCGCAAAATGCTACGTCTGCCACCTTAATGAAAGATTGGGCAACAAAAGCGGCTGGAATGAGGACCAGCTCCTGCGGCAGCTTACGGTTATGAACGACAATTTTGAAAATATCGGCGGAAGTGCGTTCCATTCGTTGGTTTCTTTGCAGGAAAATATTCTCAACAGCGCAGTGACCCTGAAAAAATACTACGCCGACCAGATAAACACCCAGTCCCTTTTCGAGGGACTTGAAATGGTAACGCCGCAGTCCACAAACTTTATCACATACGACCCCACAGTCAAGTTTATGGGAACGTTTGACGAGAATTTTGACGTGTATTTTGACGGAAAAAAGATTGAGCTTAACGAGGTAGGAAACTTCCTTATCCAGAAAGACCTTGCAGTCGGCGCAAACAGCTTTACCATCGAGCACAAGGGCAAAAAGATAAATTATTACATAGAGCGCCGCGTCGAGATTTTCCAGTCCATTGAAAATACGGGAAATATCACCGTTGCAGGCAAAACAAAAATCGCACTTTCGGCGGTGGCATACAGCGGAGCGACAGTTTGCGCAATAATAAACGGCGAAACGATAATGCTCAAGGAAAAACAGACGGGAGAGCAGATAGGCGAAAACTCCTCATATTCAAAATTCATAGGATATTATACCGTGCCCGACGGCATTGTTGATCAGACGCAGGAGTTGGGAAATATCACCTTCTACGGAAATTATATGGGCAGCGAAAAGACGATGATCGGCGGAAGTGTTACGATAAGCGCAAAGCCTGCTCCTCCCAAAACCGATATAAAGTACGAACTTCTTCCCGACCAGTCTACCGCAGGAACAGGAGAAGTAGTCGGCACTATCGACCCTATCGTTGAAGATGTTCCGGGAGAATATGTGACTTATGTCAAAGTAATCAATAATAATACCGATGTTTTTGACGCCGCTACGGCAGGCAGCGTGCCCACGCCCGTATTTTCCCAGATGCCCGCAGGAACGCTGGATTATTACGATTCCTCGTCTGACGGCTATATTTCGACGACTTCGGGCAGACGTTACGCCGAGGAAAGCGTTACTACATTCACAGACACGGGTCTGGGATATAATGCGCTTTACGTCCGTTCCGTAGGAAATGTCGGCGGAAAGAGCTTTATCGAGCTTTCTCTCGACTACAGAACAAGCTTTAACGTAACCACTTCGCAAAGCTTTGTCGAGGGCTATGACGGACCTTTCGGAGTAACAAGCTTTGACGCTCAGTATATCTATATAACTTTCGATAACGTTACATCTGTAACTGCTCTTCCTGATTTTAGTTCCTGTTCGCTTTTCAGCGAAGGCGAGTGGGAAACCGTCACAGAGGGCGGTATCCCCAAATTCAGAATGAAACTTAAACTGCGTCAGGCAGGAATATACAGCGGAGTAACCGCAAGTTATGATGAAAACAAGAACCTCACATTGCTTTTCCCCGTACCTACGGCAACTCTTTCCGGCAAGACGATAGTAATAAGCCCCGGACACGGACTTAATGCCGAGGGAGGCTGGGACGTCGGCGCAATAGGACAGGTCACAGAGCAGGTCATAAACTATGCGGTAGCCGATCTTATCGTAAAAGACCTTGAGGCAAGAGGCGCAACCGTTATCCGCCTTAATAACGAGGAAGTCGGACGTTCCAACCGAGAAAGACCGAGAGCTGCCATCGCATACGACCCGGATCTGTTTATAGAGCTGCACAGCAACGGAGCAACAAGCACCGATGCGCACGGAACAGAGGCATATTACTTCACGCCGTGGTCACAGCCGCTTGCCGAGGCGGTCACAGACAGGCTTGCAAGCTGCCTTGACGCACTCTACGGCGACGGTACGAGCAGCGCAAGAGGCGAAAAATACAGCTATTGGAGCTATACCCGTGAGCAGGGATTTCCGTGTATTCTGGTTGAAATGGGATTTGTCAGCAACGACCGTGAATGTCTGCTTATGGCGAACCCCGATAATCAGGTCAAATTAGCCGCTGCGATTTCCGACGGAATTGAGGCATATTTCGCAAGAAGTAATTTGGGCTATTGATATAATTTGTTTTAGCAGAAAATGCCCAATTCAGACTGTTTCTTTGATGAGGAATTTATATGAAAATAGGAGTTTCAACAGCCTCGCTTTATCCGTGTCACGTTGAGGACGCATTTAAAATATTATGTGATTTGGGAGTAAAAACCGTTGAGATTTTCGCAAACAGCACCTCAGAGGGACAGGAACCGATCGTTTCAGAGATATGTTCGATGCGTGACCTCAATAATGTGAGGATAACATCTTTTCACCCGTTTTCGTCGCCAATGGAGAGCGTTTTCCTGTTCTCTGACTACGACAGAAGAATTGATGAGATGATGTCGCTTTACAGAGGCTTTTTCGGGAGTATGAATAAATTCGGTGCAAAGGTTTTTGTACTTCACGGGGCAATTTTAAGCTCAAAATGCACTCCGCAGCATTATATGAAACAGTTTGCAATGCTTTCAGAGGCAGGCAGGGAATACGGCATTACCGTTGCACAGGAAAATGTGAGCTATTGTATGAGCGGAAGTATTGATTTTCTGAAACAAATGAAAAGAGAGATCCCGGAGAATGCACGTTTTGTTCTTGACTTGAAACAGGCTCGAAGGAGCGGCGAAAATCCTCTGGATTATATTAAGGCACTTGGCGACAGCATAATACATTGTCACATAAGCGACGCTGATGAAAACCGTGACTGCCTTGCGGCGGGCGCAGGAAAATTCGATTTTGAAAGCCTGCTTAAAGCGTTATCCGATAAAGGCTGTGACGGCGCTTTGATAGTAGAGCTTTACAGGCGCAATTACGGCGATTTTTCGGAGTTAAAGCACAGCGCCGACTTTCTTGCCGAATTATGCGAAAAACTCAGCATAAAATACAGCTTATGAAAAGCGTATATTTATGAATTTGCTCCCTGCGGTACAGCAGGAAATGAAAGTGCGTACTCCCCGACGAATGTGAAGAGCGTCACGGGAAAAAATAAAATATGAAAGGTGACAGAATATGAAACTTGACAAGCTGGTTGGAGACAGATTTAAGGAAACTCCCTCAGACTGCAAAATCTCAAGCCATGCCCTTATGACGAGAGGCGGCTATATCAAATATGTTGCAAACGGTATCTATTCTTCGTTTCCTCCTCTTAAAAGAGTAACAAAGAAGATTGAAAATATCATACGCGAGGAAATGGACGCCGTTGACGGACAGGAGGTAATGTTCCCCGTTGTAATGCCTGCGTCTATGTGGCAGGAAAGCGGACGTTACGAGAGCATAGGTTCGGAGCTGCTCCGTTTTTCCGACAGAAACAAGCAGCCTATGGTTTTGGGAATGACGCACGAAGAGGCTGCTGTGCACCTTGTCCGTGAGTATGCGAACAGCTATACCAAATATCCGTTTATGATTTACCAGATACAGACCAAATTCCGTGACGAGGCAAGACCCAGAGGCGGTCTGATACGTGTGCGTGAGTTTACCATGAAGGACGCATATTCCTTCCACACCTCACAGAAAGACCTCGAAGAGTATTATGTCCGTGTCCATAAGGCTTACGAGAGGATTTACAGACGCTGCGGCGTGCCCGAAGTCATCTCCGTAAAGTCGGACAGCGGTATGATGGGCGGCAGCGTTTCCCACGAGTTTATGCTGCTTACTCCTGTCGGCGAGGACAGTATTGCGGTGTGCAAAAAGTGCGGTTATACGGCAAATGTCGAGGCGGCAAAATCGGTCATTGAAAACACCCGTGACGCTGTGTCCGAGGAGCTTAAAGAGGTTTTCACGCCCGATATTCACACGATCGAGGACGTCTGCGGATTTCTTAAAACGCCGCTCAGCAAGAGCTGTAAAGCGGTCGTTTATCAGAAGAATTGCGACGACAGCTATGTAGTTATTTTCATAAGAGGCGACCTTGACGTAAACGAAACCAAAGTGACAAACTTTCTTTCCTGCGATATACACCCTGCTGTTATTACGGAAGAGTGCGGACTGAAAGCAGGATTTATCGGACCTGTAGGACTTAAAATCAACGGCGAATATACCGTTCTTTACGATAATTCTCTTGAAAACGCAAACAATCTCTCCTGCGGAGCAAATAAGGAAGAATATCACCTGACAGGTCTTGATATGAGCCGAGATGTACCGAATGCAGAGTACCATGATTTTGCAAAGATAGTAGACAAAGGCATCTGCCCCGAATGCGGCGAAAAAACGATTTCCATTTCAAGAGGAATTGAAGTGGGCAATATCTTCCAGTTAGGACAAAAATACTCAAAATCAATGGGAATGACCTATCTCGATAAGGACGGAAACACACAAATACCCATAATGGGCTGTTACGGAATAGGCGTCGGCAGACTTGCGGCGTCTGTCTGCGAGGTAAGTCACGACGATTACGGTCCGATCTGGCCTATGTCTATCGCACCGTGGCAGGTTCATATCTGCGCTGTTCGTTCTGACGATGAAAAAGTAAAATCCGCCGCAGACAAGCTCTATGAAGAACTTCAAAACGCAAACGTCGAGGTAATTTACGACGACAGAAACGTGAGAGCGGGAGTGATGTTCTCTGACGCAGATTTGCTGGGCGTTCCGCTGCGAATTGTAGTCAGTCCGAGAAATCTTGACGAGGGCGTGTTTGAGCTTACCTCCCGCAATAAGAGTATTTCGGAGAAAATCAAGCCCGAAAGAGCTTTGGAGCGTGTTAAAGAGCTTATAGCTCAGCTCCTGAAAGGATAACAATGAGCTTTGATGAAAAAACGCTTTTAAAACAGCTTGACACGCTGTATGAACAGGAAAAATATTCGGAAATCGAAAAAGAGATAAAAAATCTCCCCCGTGAAAATATCAGCCTGGAACTGCGTTTCAGACTGGTAAGTGCCCTCAGCAGTCAGAAAAAGCTCAACGAGTCTATCGAGGAGCTTAAAGAAATCGAACCGCTCTGTAAAACTCCGCCCGAACAGGCGAGATTTTGGTACAGCACGGGATACGTTCATTACGTAAACGACTGTGAAATGGCGGCGTCGCATTGTTTCAAGAAAGCGCTTTCGCTTGACCCCGAGGACGCTTGTGAGCTTGATCTGAAAGCAATAATCGAAGAGTGCGACGGCTTTATTTCACGTGATTTAACGGAGCTTAAAGGCTTGTGCAGAGCCGCTGTCGAGGCTTTACGGGCACGTTTTTCGGAAATCGCCTCAAAAAATAAAGAAGAGCTTTCCGAGCTTGAATTTACGATGTATCTGGGCTATTTACCTGCGATACGTACTCCCGTGGGCGTGAAAAAACCTGTTCTTTTAGACGACCCTATGAAAAAATATTCCGAAGAAGAAAAGCCTGCTGTAAGGGATTTTCTGAAGAATTATTTTTCAGTCACCGATACGGACAGCTTTAAAAGACTATATTTTGAAGACAGGAAATACAATTTATACAGCGTGGCAGACGACGTTATGTCGTACCTTTTGGGCAAGCCGAATTTCCCCGTAAGCGAGCTTGACGGCACGGGAAAAGAGTTTTTTGACGACTGCGTTGAGTATATGAATGCAATCAAGGAATGTTTGCCCAAATCGACCGTCCTTGCGTGGGATATTTCGGAAAAAATAGGTATAGCGAGATACAGTTATTCCTGCGACATTATTTCCGACCGTGATTATATCGGCTGTATGAAAGCCCTGACAGATGCGGCTACAGATAAATTCAGCTCCTTTGAGGAGTATGCCTTGTCGCTGGTAATGGGCTGCGGATTTTTTATGTTTGTCAATGACAATTGCAGCATAAAATCCGCTAAGAACTTTATAAATATGAATTTGCCGATGATTTTGTCATCTCCTTTAGGTAATCTTAAGTGGGGATATTGATTTAGGTCAGATCGCAGGAACTCCTGCGTGTTGATAGAATAATATGTTAAAATTTTGAAAGGTGGTTTTTTATGTTTTGTGAAAAGTGCGGAGCGCCGATCCCCGAAGGAGAAACCGTTTGTCGGAAATGCAGTGCGACGTCTGATGCTGTCACACCGAATTTTGGTCAGCCCGTTAATCAGCAGCCTATTCAGCAGCCGATGCAGCAGCCTATGCAGCCTGTATTTCAGCCGTCAAGTCTGACGAAAAATCCCGTCATTTTTATCGCACTTAAAATTGTTTTAGGCTGTATTGCTCTTTGGGCAGCATTTGGTCCGCTGTTAAAGTACATAAGTATGAATTTTTACGGCTTAATATCTGCTTCATACAGTTTTATGGAAATAAAGAGTACGAGCGATTCGGGTGATATTGTCGGATATTTCGTAATATTGCTTATTCTGATGATTTTTGCGATAATCCTTGCAGTTTCGGGCATCATTCTTGCGGTTCTGCCCAAGCTTGCTCCAACGGTCAAACTTCCTCTTCCTTCGTGCATTTCTTATGCTGCTATTGTTTTCTCGCTCCTGTGTTCTTTTGTAGGTGAGATAGTCACGATCGCCTTTATCGGCACAGCCGAAGGCAGCAGTGCGAGCGGTATGGTACATTTTTCGGGTTTCGGCGTATTTATGATGGTCCTCAGCGGTCTTGCAGTCATATGTTCTGTTTGCCTGTCCGTACTGGAGCTTAAAAAGAAGTAATTAAAAAAACGGCTTGTGATCTGCAAGCCGTTTTTTGCTGAAAATCAATAAACAGGTATCTGTTGAGTAATGCAGTGAATATTTCCTCCGCCCGTTAAAATATCTCTTGCATAAACAGGAATAATTTCACGTTCAGGAAACAGTTCTTCGAGCATTTTTCTTGCAGGCTCGTCCGCCTCGTCGCCAAAGAACGGCATTACGACAGCCTTATTTGCAATGTAGAAATTAACGTACGACGCCGCCAACCGCTCTCCGACAGTGCGTGCGGGTCTGAAATCGACGGTATCCAGTCCGCCGCACTCCTCCTCTCCGACATAAACAGGCTTTGGCAGACGCAGCTTATGCACCGTAATTTTCCTGCCCTTTGCGTCCCTCTCATTTTCGAGGATTTCAAGACATCTCTCCGACATGGCGTACTGCGGATCGTTTTTGTCGTCCGTCCACGCAAGAACCACCTCCGCAGGTTTTACAAACGCACAGATATTATCGACGTGCTCATCTGTTTCATCGCCGTAAATACCGTTTTCCAGCCAGATAACCTTTGAAATTCCCAGACATTCCGAGAGTTTTTCTTCAATTTCCTCTTTCGTCATATGCGGATTTCTTCCCTTGCTTAACAGGCAGGCTTTTGTTGTGATAAGCGTGCCCTCGCCGTCCGTATGAATTGAGCCTCCTTCCAGCACAAATCCGCTCATATCGTACATATCTGCGTCAAAAAGGTCGCACAGCTTTCGAGCCATTTTATCGTCCTTATCCCACGGGAAATACAAACCGTTTTCAAGTCCGCCCCAAGCGTTAAAGCTCCAGTTTATTCCGCATATTTTCTTTCCGTTTGTAACAAAAGTCGGCGCATAATCTCTTGCCCAGGCGTCGTTGCTTGACATTTCGACCACACGGATATTATCGGGGAGCAGGTATCTTGCGTTTTCGTACTGCTCGAAAGAGGCGCAAACCGTGACTTTTTCGCTTTTGGCGATAGCCTTGCAGACCTCAGCGAACGCTTTTCTGGCTTTATACCCTCCGTAAGCCCACGAGTCGCTCCTTTCGGGGAAGATAAGTATACAGCCCGAGTGAGGCTCAAACTCCGCAGGCATATGAAACCCGTCGTCACGGGGATTTGTGTGTAAGACTTTCATATTTTCTCCCTTGATAATTATTCTCCCTTTATTTTACCATATCTATCGGTAAAAATCAAGTGGCAATATATTTTTTGAAAATCCCCTTGAAATTTTGTTTAAAATGTGATACAATAGACGAAGTGTTTATTGCAGATAAAATGCTGCAAAAATCGGCAGTAAATGCCAATACAATCCTACATTATATCTGTGCATATTTTCATTCGGAGGTAATTATGAAAAAAACATCTATCATTTTAGCGGCGCTTTTGGCGCTTTCTCTCACGGCTTGCAGCGGAAACAGCCAAGACACGACTTCAGGCTCATCTGAAAGCAGTTCTTCTTCAAGTTCCGCTGCAAGCAGCTCTTCTTCAAGTTCCGCCGCAAGCAGTTCTTCTTCAAGTTCCGCTGCAAGCAGTTCTTCTTCAAGTTCCGCTGCAAGCAGTTCTTCTTCAAGCAGTTCATCTTCAAGCAGTTCATCTTCAAGCAGTTCTTCTTCAAGCAGCTCCTCTTCAAGTTCAGCTGCAAGCAGCTCTTCTTCAAGCTCAGCTGCAAGCAGTTCTTCCGCAGAAAGCGAGCCGCCGGTCAGAGTTTTGGACGCTGTTTCCATACTCAACAATACATACGAGCTTTTTCCCGAAGATCAGAAGTTCTTTGCAATGGGCGGCGACTTCAGCAATCCCGTTGACGGCGGAGCAGGCGTGTTTGACTTTTCCGACGCTGAAAATTTTGACAGTATGACAGGCTATCCTGCGGCAGAAACAGCAAAAATTGACAGCGCAGCTTCTCTTATGCACGGAATGAATGCAAATACCTTTACAGGTGCTGCTGTTCACGTTAAGCCCGACACCGATATGGAAACGCTCGCAAAAGCGATTGAAAACAATCTCCAGGAACGTCAGTGGATGTGCGGAATACCCGATAAGGTTTTCGTAGCGTTCGTTGAGGATTATATTGTTTTTGCTTTCGGTCATCAGGAAATGACAGACGCCTTTAAAACTCATCTTGAAGAGGCATATCCCGACGCAGAAACGTTTTGTTACGTTCCTATGAGAACGCCGATGTTCACGTTGGATTAAGAAATTATGAAGAAATTATTTATTTTTACGGCGATAGCCTTATTGCTGACAGGTTGTTCAAATGAAACCGTCAATTCCGGCTCGGATCTCAGCACCCAATCTTCCGTACAGTCCTCCGAAAGCGAAGTTGCCGAAAGTTATGTTTTGGGGGACCGTGACATCAACGGCGTTTATGTTGCGGACGGATACGCCGCAAAGCTGGAATATCCGCTCAGCGAAAAGATGATAAATAACGCTGCAAATCGTTTCGGCTATGTTTACGAGAATCTTCTCGAAGGAAAATGCAGCAATATTTTCGTAACAGTCGTCCCCGATAAGAATTATTTTCTTGCGGAGAAAAACGGCTATCCGTCGCTTGATTATCAAAAGCTCACAAAAATGCTCACCGAACAAATGGATTATGCGGATTATATTGATATTTTCCCTATGCTTGAGCTTTCGGACTATTATCGCACCGACACGCACTGGCGACAGGAAAAAATCGTTGATATTGCCGCTTATATTGCGGAAAAAATGGGCGTTACGCTTTCTGCGGAATACACCGAAACCGTGATTGAAAAGCCTTTTTACGGCGTTCATTGCAGACAGGCTGAAATCGACGTCGAACCCGATACGCTGATCTATCTTGAAAATCCCGTTTTATCGGAGTGCAAGGTGCTTGACGGAGAAACCAATACCTACATTGATGTGTACAATACCGAGCTTTTAGACAGCGACGACCCATACGGGATATTCCTTTCGGGAGCAAAATCCTTGCTCACCATAGAAAATCCCAATGCGTCCGCCGATAAAAAGCTTGTAATTTTCCGCGACTCCTTTGCAAGCAGCATAGCTCCGCTTTTTGTCGAGGGATATTCCGAGATAACGCTTGTCGACATACGCTATATTGCGCCTCAGATATTGAGCAGATTTGTCGAATTTGACGGTCAGGACGTGCTTTTCCTTTACAGCGCACCCGTGCTCAATAACAGCGTTACCCTTAAATAAGTGCCCAATGAATATTTTTGATATGACGATGAGCGCTCTTGCGGATTTTTTGCGTGAAAACGGGGAAAATCCCGCAAAAGCTCCAATGATTTTTGACGCAGTATATAAGCAAAAAATACGTGATTTTTCGCATATGGGTTTTTGCGGCAGGGTAACAGAAAAGCTCTCCGCAATTGACTTTGTCGAGCTGAAAACAGTCCGCCGTCTGGAAAATGAAAGCGCAGGAAAGCTGCTTTTGGAATTATCCGACGGAAATTTCTGCGAAACAGTCCTTATGCGTCAGAGTTTTGGCGCTTGCGTGTGTGTATCGACGCAGGTAGGCTGCAATATGGGCTGTAAATTCTGCCGAAGCGGTCAGATAAAAAAGCGCAGAAACCTTTCCACAGGAGAAATTGTGGGGCAGGTCCTTGCGATTTCCCGTGAGTTTAATTGTAAAGTCTACGGGGTTTCGGTTATGGGTATAGGCGAGCCTTTCGACAATTTTGACGCTGTACGGGATTTCTGTGAAATAATAACCGAGGATAAGGGTCTTGCTGTCGGCAGGCGTCACGTTACAGTTTCGACGTGCGGTATCGTGCCCGAAATATACCGCTATGCGGACAGTTTTCGCCCGACAGGGCTTGCAATAAGCCTTCACGCACCAAACGACGAATTGAGAAACCGCCTTATGCCGATAAACAAAAAATATCCCATAAACGAGGTATTGACTGCTGCCGAATATTACACAAATAAGACTCATAAGAGGGTAACTCTCGAATATATAATGCTAAGCGGCATAAACGATGATAAAACGCACGCAAAAGAGCTTGCAGAAATAATAAACGGCAGAGATTTTTACGTTAATCTTATCCCGTACAATTCGACAGACTGCGGTTTTGAAAAAAGTTCGCCCGAAAAAATATCCGATTTTTGTTCAGTCCTGAAGGAAAACGGAGTTGTTGCGACCAAACGAAAAGAGTTCGGGGCGGAATTAAATGCCGCCTGCGGACAGCTTTTATCGGAATATGAATAAAGGCGCTTTTGGGTTTTCCCATTTAAGCGCCTTTTTTGTATTTCCGGAAATTGACTGCTGCGCTGTACCGCACAGCAATTCATAACTGCGATTATTTTATCTTTCTGATCTTTACCTTTACGGGAGAATTGTTATCCGCTGATTTTTTGCCGTAAGATTTGACAGAATTTTCCGATTTGTCGGAATTATCCGATTTAGCGTGCTCATAAGCCTGTTCATAGAAATAAAGCTGAGAGTTAAGCGGTTCTTTTCCTTCGGAGGAAACTTTCGTATAAAGTCCGTCGGGCATAAGCTCACGAGCCTTGACATTATCATTCATACAGGTATTGAAAATATCGCATACTCTGTCGGAAAGCCTTCGGTCAAGAATAGGAGCTGCCACTTCCACACGCCGTTCGGTGTTTCTTGTCATAAAGTCTGCGCTGGAGATGTAAACTCTGCGGCGGCTGTCCCTGCCGAAAATATATATCCTGCTGTGTTCAAGAAAACGTCCGACAATTGAAATGACCCTGATATTCTCGGTAGCGTCCTTAATTCCGGGGATAAGACAGCAAATTCCTCTGATCACCAGATCGACCTTAACTCCTGCTCTTGACGCCTCCGCAAGCTTTTCGATCAGATCCCTGTCGGTAAGCGAGTTTATTTTAATTCCGATATATCCTTCCTTGCCGTAGGTTATTTCGTTGTCAATAAACTCGATAATTCTGCTTTTAAGAGCCTTCGGTGCAACGAGAAGTCTGTTCGTGCTTTCAACGGTAGCCTCTTCGCACAGAGCGTTAAATACCACAGATGCGTCCGAACCAATATCCTTATCTGCCGTAAGCAGCGTAAGGTCAGTGTACAGCTTGGAAGTGCGTTCGTTGTAGTTGCCCGTGCCGACCTGCGTTATATAGGTAATATCGTTGCCGTCACGAAGAGTGATAAGCAAGAGTTTTGAGTGTACTTTCAGCTCTTCAAGTCCGTATATGACCTGCACACCTGCGTCCTCAAGCTGTTTTGACCAGCCGATGTTGTTTTCCTCGTCAAATCTTGCCCTCAACTCAACCAGAGCAAGCACATCCTTTCCGTTTTCAGCCGCCTTGTTAAGAGCGTTTATTATCTTGCTGTCACGTGCCACTCTGTAAAGAGTGATTTTTATTGAAGAAACATTCGGATTTTCCGCTGCCTCGTCAAGCAGTCTGATAAACTGATTGATATTTTCATAAGGATAATTCAGCAAAATATCTCTCTTTTTGATCTGTTCGATAAGCGAAACATTTCTCAGCACCTCAGGGGATTGCTGCGGACTAAGCGGCTTGAAAAACAGTTCGCTTTGTTTTTCGAGCATTTTTTCTATGACCGAAACAAAGCTCATCGAAAGAGGAGAATTTTGCTTGAAAACAAAGCTTTCGTCCACGTCAAGAATTTTCGAGATTATCGAAACGGTGTCCTCGTCGGGACTTCCCTGAAATTCAATTCTTACGGGGTGAAGTTTTTTGCGCTTTTTAACGAGTTTTGTCATAATATCGCGGAAATCCATATCGTGGTCGAAAAGACCCTCGTCAATGGGAATATCCGCATTTCTCGTTACTCTGAAAATACAGCACGAATGTATATCGAAATTAGAGAAAACAAACTTTGCATAACGCCTGATAACTTCCTCGATAAGCAAAAACTTTCCGCTTTTCGGCAGGAAAATTATTTTAGGAAGATTTTCCGGCACAGGCAAAATACCGAACGTAAATTTTCCGCCTGTTTCGGTTTTTTTGCGCAGCTTGCAGCCGATATATACCTCGCCGCTTTTCAGGAACGGCACGGGGTGCTTTTTATCGACAACTCCCGTGAACAAAAGCGGACGTATTTCACGCAGGAAAAACGCCTTCATATAAGCGTCCTCCTGTGGGGAAAGCTTATCCTCGTTGATATGCTCAACTCCGTACTGCGAAAGCCCGTCCATAATAAGCGAATAAGCCTCATCCTTGATAGGAATAAGTCCCCGCACGGATTTCGCAATAGCGGCAAGCTGCTCTTTTGCGTTCATATTTGTCTTGTTTTCACGGTCTTTGGGGTCGTAAAGCAGCTTATCATACCACGAGCCTACTCTTATCATAAAAAACTCGTCGAGATTTGAGCAGAAAATTCCCACAAATCTCAGCCTTTCAAAAAGCGGGGTTGTTTCATCAAATGATTCTTCGAGAACTCTTGCATTGAATTTCAGCCAGGAAAGCTCTCTGTTATCGTAAAAAGATTCAGCCATAGCCTGCTCCTTATTTATTATCTCTAAGCTCTGAAGAGGTTTTTATAAATTCGTTGAACAACGGGTGAGGACGGTTGGGTCTTGACTTAAATTCAGGGTGGAACTGCACTGCCACAAAGAACGGGTGAGCATCTTTCGGCAGCTCAACTATTTCAACCAGTTTTCCGTCAGGAGAAAGTCCTGCGAATTTCAGTCCTTTTTCAGCCATTATCTCACGGTAAGAGTTGTTAAATTCATAACGATGACGGTGGCGCTCGTAAATAAGCTCCTCGCCGTATACTCTTCTGGAAATCGAGGACTCGTCGAGCTTGCAGGGATACAGTCCCAGACGCATTGTGCCTCCCATATCGACGCCCTTCTGGTCGGGCATAATGTCAATGACGTTATGTTCAACTTCGCCGAATTCTCCCGAATTAGCGTCTTTCAGCTCACAGGCATATCTTGCAAATTCGATTACCGCCATATGCATTCCGAGGCAAAGACCGAGATAAGGTATTTTTTTCGTTCTCGCATAGTGTACAGCCTGAATTTTTCCCTCAATTCCTCTGCTTCCGAAACCTCCCGGAACGCAAATTCCGTCAAGACCCGAAAGCATTTCTTCGGCGTTTTCCTCTGTAACTTCCTCGGAATTTATAAGCTTTATATCAACGTTGCAGCCGTTTGCCGCACCTGCGTGACGAATGCTTTCCATAACCGAAATATATGCGTCGGGCAGAGCGACATATTTTCCTACAAGACCAATAGTAAGCGGTTTTGTGGCGTTTTCCTGACGCTTTACCATTTCTTCCCATTCGGAGAGATCGGGCTTTCTGTCCTCCAGACCCAACAGACGGCAGGCGGAGTGCGCCAGACCCTCTTTTTCAAGCATAAGCGGAACGGCATAAAGCGATGACGCCGTGATATTCTGAATAACGTCCTCTTTTCTTACGTTGCAGAAATTAGCGATTTTTTCACGCATTTCCGCAGGCACTTCCATTTCGCTCCTCAAAACGAGAATATTGGGCTGAATACCCAGCGAAAGCAGTTCCTTGACGGAATGTTGAGTAGGCTTTGTTTTCAGCTCGTTCGACCCCGTGATATACGGCAGCAGCGTAACGTGGATATAAAGCACATTTTCTCTGCCTTTTTCGTAGCTTACCTGACGAATAGTTTCAAGGAACGGCGTGCTTTCAATATCGCCGACAGTGCCGCCTATTTCGGTTATAACGACGTCGACAGGCTCAGCGCCGCTGTTTGCCGCACGGTAAACGCGGGATTTGATTTCGTTGGTAACGTGAGGAATTACCTGAACCGTACCGCCGAGATAATCGCCTCTGCGTTCCTTATTAAGAATGGTCCAGTATATCTTGCCCGTGGTAACATTTGAGTTTACCGACAAATTTTCGTCGATAAAACGTTCATAGTGACCGAGGTCGAGGTCGGTTTCCGCACCGTCGTCGGTGACAAACACCTCTCCGTGCTGATACGGCGACATCGTGCCCGGGTCAACATTGAGATATGGGTCAAATTTCTGGATAGTGACACGGTATCCTCTCATTTTAAGCAGCCTTCCGAGCGAGGCAGCCGTAATGCCTTTTCCGAGTCCCGAAACAACGCCGCCCGTAACAAATATGTATTTTGTTGCCATTTCCTTGCTCTCCTTACTTGTATTCAACAAATTCATATAAATTATAACACAAGCCTGCATTTTTTTCAACCACATAACCAAAATTTTTTAAAAAAGGAGTCATTGGTCCTGCGGCAGTTTTATCCGGATTTATCTTATCAGTAAAAATTATACAAAAATGTATTTTTAGTGCAATTGCGGATAAAATATTTCCGAGAGAAAATATAATAAAAGAGATTGACAAAAAATGTAAAATAAAAAGTTTAAAATTTTTTTAAATTTTTTCAAAAAACCTATTGACAAGTGAGATTAAAAGTGATATAATAATCAAGTCGCCGACAGAAAGGGACAGCCTTAGAGGCTGTAAAGTACTGTTGTGATGACGACTGCTCCTTGAAAATTGAACAATACGAAAGAACGAACCAAAAGACCTTGTCGATTCTTTGAGCTTGCTAAAACGAAATGCGAAAGCGAAACGTTAAAGCAGGAAAAGAAGAGATAAAAATAATAATTTCGGATAAACAGATTGCGTTTATTAAGAAACGCTGCGTTTGGTTTATTTGAGTACAGATTAAGAT
>CANQKW010000029.1 GCA_947624555.1 uncultured Clostridia bacterium | reverse complement strand
AAGACGACGGACCGGACTTTAAGGGAGCTGGCTCTGACAAGTATACCGGCACCGTTGACACAGTTACAGACGCTACCGGTAAGGTTGGTATTTCCTGGGCTGATAAAGATACTATATCGTCAATTCGTGGCGGCATAACGAGCGGCAAGCTGACCTATCCCGGTAAATGGCTTACTTATCCTCAATTCTCTAAGGCTATGCGTCTTGCACTCTCCTATCTTGATGTTGACTGGGCTGCTAAAACTGATACAAACCTGGATGAAATCGAGGATCTGCTCCGTGCAACAGTCGATACCAAGGGTACATTCTCTGCAATTACGGTTAATAAGAATGCAGCAGGTACACAGGACAAAGATAATACACATGTTAAATACGATTTCACATACGACAGCTCTGACCTTTCTACTATCATCTACAGATACCTCAAGTATGCACTCGAGGACAGATATGCTCCCGAAAAGACTGAAAGCCACCACACAAGACCCGAAATCGAGGAACTTGTTGTTAAGGCTGATGAACTTACCGCTAAGTGCGTAGAGGCTCCTATCTTCTCGGCTGCTGTTAAGGCTCTTGCAGAGGCTCGCCAGCACTCCAGACAGTGGCTCGCAGCTTCCTACAACGACTATCTCTACGAGGATAACGGTTCTGCACCTCTCGGCGTTAAGGTTGATAAAGAGTGGACAGATTTGGATGGCAAATACAACGCCCTTCTCGACCTCTACAACGAGTGGAAGTATTCTTACGACGAAATCGTTGATACTATTAACGAAGTAGCTGCTGCTATCGAGGCTGATGACGCTAACGTTCTCGTAGTTTCTGACGCTTTGAAAGAGGCTCTCAGCGAGTGCGCTTATGACCTCTCTCTTGTAAAGCCCGATCAGAAGTACGGAATTTACAACGCTGCATTTGACAACGCCCGTAACTTCAACGGCATCAACCGTCTGCACACCAAGAGCAACTCTAACGACCCGACACATATCGCTCTTACCGAGTCTTACGAGGCACTTCTTGACGCTGTCGAGGCTGCACAGCCCGGCGAGGCTCAGGGCACTATCGGCGATGTAAACGCTGACGGCAAGGTTAACGCAACCGACGCTCTTGCAATCCTTAAATATAAGGTTGGTCTGTTGACAGACGACGATACATTCGTTGAGGATGTTGCTGATTACAACGCTGACGGTAAGGTTAATTCGAGCGACGCTCTCGATATCCTTAAGGATAAGGCTGCAGGTCTTCTTGACTAATTCCGTTTAAATTGACATCTTTAGTGAATAATAATCCTGTGCGGAGTCTCGCACTCCGCACCAAGGATTGTTAAATAAACAAAATTATGGAGGAAAATAATATGAAGAAGATTATTTCTATGGGCATTTCTGCCGCAGTTCTTGCTGTATCTGCTGTTGCTGCATCTGCAGCTCTTGTAGTTGATACTGCTGATGTTCCTGTTGCAGGTGAGCAGGTTGTTGTAACTGTTGTTACAACTGAGGACGTTGAGGCTTTTGACGCTGTAATCACAGCTGAGGGTCTTGAACTGGTTGATTTTGAAAAAGCTGAAACCGGTAATATCGAATGGAACGGAGAGACCGGTGGTCTTTCCGGCGCTAGCACTGACGGTTGGGCTGCTGATACCGTTCTTCTCACACTGACCTACACCGTAACTGCTGAGACAGGCGAAGAGGTTTCTGTTTCTATCGAGGGTGAAGATATCGAAGTTGGCGATCCTATTACTCTGACTGTTGAGGAAAGTGCCGGCGGAGATGTAAGCGATCCCGGCACAGATGATCCCGGCACAGATGATCCCGGTACGGATGATCCCGGTACGGATGATCCCGGCACAGATATTCCTGGGACAGGTGTTGCTCTTGCAGTAGTTCCTGCTGTTCTTGCAGGTGCTGCAGTTGTAGTTGCTAAGAAGAGAAAGTAATTTCTGCTTCCAACGATAACTAGAAATAATAAGATTGCCCCGAATAAAATCGGGGCAATTTTTTCTTGACAAAACAGGGAAAAAGTGGTAAGATAAAATATGAGGAAACCGGTACATTAGATGTTTTGGAGTAGATATGAAATTTGTAGAAATTTTCACTGACGGGGCGTGCAGCGGAAATCCCGGCGCAGGAGGCTGGGGAGCTATTCTTCGCTGCGAGGGCAGGGAAAAGGTGATAAGCGGCGGCGACGCTCATACAACAAACAACAGAATGGAGCTTATTGGGGTGATTTCCGCACTGGAGGCTCTGAAATTTCCCTGCAAGGTGAGGATTACCACCGACAGCAAATACGTTTCCGACGGGATTTCCAAAGGCTGGGCGAAGAGCTGGCGAAGTAAGGGCTGGAAAAAAAGCGACGGAAAGCCTGCTCTTAATCCCGATTTGTGGGGGCGGCTGCTCGATTTGTTGGATATACACGATGCGGAGTTTTGCTGGATAAAGGGTCACGCAGGTCACCCCGAAAACGAACGCTGCGACAGGCTTGCAGTTGAACAGCGCGATAAATTTTCAGGCAGGTAATTATGGAAAAAAGTGTAAATTATCAGCTAAATCTTGACAATACAATAAAATTTCTCGAAAAAACGCCGAAACTTCTGCTGCATTGCTGCTGCGCTCCTTGTTCAAGCTATGTGCTTGAATATCTCTCGGATTTTTTCGGGATAACCTGCCTTTTCTACAATCCGAATATCTCCCCTGAGAAAGAGTACGATAAACGTGCCGAAGAGCTGAAAAGATTGATTTCAACTCAACCACATAAAAATCCTGTGAGTTTAATTGTCGAAAAATATAACTCTGAAGAGTTTTTTGCCGCAGTAAAAGGTTTGGAGAATATCAAAGAGGGCGGCGAAAGGTGCTTTAAATGCTACCGTTTGAGGCTAGAAATGGCAGCAAAATATGCCAAAGAGTATAATTTCGACTATTTTTGCTCTACGTTATCAATTAGTCCGCTAAAAAATGCGCTGAAACTAAACGAAATAGGAGAGGAGCTGTCGGAAATTTACGGCGTGCCTCATTTGCCAAACGATTTCAAGAAAAGAGGCGGGTATAAGCGCTCGATAGAGCTGTCCACAATGTACAATTTGTATCGCCAGAACTATTGCGGCTGTATTTTTTCAAAACAGGAAAGAGGACTTGAATAAGTCCTCTTTTTTACATATTGATATATTTCGACAAAATATTACAAAGGAATAACAACTTCGTTGAGAACTTTTCCAATAATTTCCTCTGTATTGAGATAATCGCTTTGTCCCGACGCAAGAATAATTCGATGCGAAAGAACCGCAGGAGCAAGATTTTTCACGTCATCGGGAGTTGCAAAGGATCGGTTATTCATAAACGCAAGAGCCTGCGAGGCACGATAAAGCGCAATTGACGCTCTGGGAGATGCGCCAAGCTTTATTTCCTGTCTTTTTCTGGTATTGCCGACAATCATCAGAATATAAGCCTTGACCTGCTCGGAAACGCTTACCTTGTTTATCATTCCTCTAAGCTCCAAAAGCTCGTCAAGCGTCATCACTGAAGAAACATCAATGCTTTGAGGCATTTTTTCAAGCATAGTCATTTCCGCCGCTCTGTCGGGATAGCCTATCGAAAGTTTCATCAAAAATCTGTCAAGCTGCGCCTCGGGCAGATGATACGTGCCGTATGTTTCAATAGGATTTTGCGTTGCAAGCGTCATAAACGGCGTCGGAAGAGCGTGAGTTTTGCCGTCTACCGAGATTTGCAGCTCCTCCATAGCCTCAAGAAGAGCTGACTGAACCTTTGGAGAGGTTCGGTTTATTTCGTCCGCAAGCAAAAAATTGCACATAACCGCACCGGGTCGATATTCCTCATTATTGGTATTTCTGTCAATAATTGTATAACCGACAACGTCCGAAGGCATAAGGTCGGGTGTAAACTGTATTCGTCCGAAAGTACCCGAAACAGACTTTGCGAGAGTTTCAGCAAGAAGAGTTTTACCAACGCCCGGCACGTCCTCTATCAAAACGTGACCGCCGCAAAGCATCGCACAGACGACTTTTTCAATAACATCTCTTTTTCCGAGAATTACCTTCTCAATGTTATTTATCAGTTGTTCAATTTTATTGTTCATTTAGGGAGAATTCCTTTCGCTTTGTCAATTTCAGGAAATTTCTATGAAAAATGCGGTGCGGCATTTTCGCCACACCGCAATAAGCGTCAAACCGTATCAATTCAGGATAGTGTGCTCATCAGCCATATCGAACAGATGAATTTTGTTCGGGTCGATAGCAAGCTTAACAGTATCCTGGGGACGTGCTGTGCATCTGGGCGATACACGGGCAGTAAGAGAAATACCGCTGCAATTGAGGTAAAGATAAGTTTCAGCACCGAGCATTTCGGTTACTTCTACGTTTGCCTCAATGATACCCGTTTTTGCTGCGGACAGGAACATTTCCTCGTCGTGAATATTTTCGGGACGAACGCCGAGAACAACTTCCTTATCAACGTAATATTTAAGAGCGTCGCCGTCTGCCTTAGAGTTCGGAATTTCAATATAGAACTTTCTTCCTCTGCCTGACTTGTCGTCAGGACCAAACTCAACGGCATACTTGCCATCCTGCATAACAACCTTAGCGTTGATGAAATTCATCTGCGGAGAGCCGATAAATCCTGCAACAAACTTGTTTACGGGCGTTTCATAAAGATTGATAGGCGAGTCGATCTGCTGAATGTAACCGTCCTTCATAACAACAATTCTGTCACCCATCGTCATAGCCTCTGTCTGGTCGTGGGTTACGTAAATGAAGGTCGTTCCGAGTTTCTTGTGGAGCTTTGAAATCTCAGTTCTCATCTGAGCACGGAGCTTAGCGTCGAGGTTTGAAAGCGGCTCGTCGAGAAGGAATACCTGCGGATCGCGGACAATTGCACGTCCGAGAGCAACACGCTGTCTTTGACCGCCCGAAAGAGCCTTCGGCTTTCTGTCAAGCAGGTGAGAGATGTCAAGTATCTTAGCAGCCTCTTCAACCAACTTTTTAATTTCAGGCTTAGGAACCTTACGCAGTTTAAGTCCGAAAGCAATATTATCAAAAACTGTCATATGAGGATACAGAGCGTATGTCTGGAAAACCATTGCAATATCTCTGTCCTTAGGAGCTACATCGTTTACAAGGCGGTCGCCGATGAACAGCTCGCCCTCTGAAATCTCCTCAAGACCTGCGATCATACGCAGAGTAGTGGATTTTCCACAGCCCGAAGGACCTACAAGTACGATAAATTCCTTGTCCTTGATGTTCATATTGAAGTCGGATACCGCAACAACACCGCCGGGATAACGCTTGTAAATGCCTCTGAGAGATAAACTTGCCATTTATATAACCTCCTGAAAACAATTTTAATTTTTAATGCTTTGCTACTACTATAATACCAAACTTATCAAAAAAATAAAAGAGCCTAAACTAACAAATATTTCAAATGACCTTTATATATTTTCACTAACGACTACAAATTTTCCCACAGAAAAGCGACGAATGACTGTCATTTTGCACAAAAAAAGCCCAAAAATGCCCTGAAATCAATGACAGAGCCAAAGCTTGGCATTATTAACAAATATTCGCTTGATATTTTGGTGAATTTATTAACAAGATGTTGTATTCGATTTATTTAAACCGCACTATTTTTCTTCTAAGAAAACAAAATCCGCATATAAATTTAAAAACAGATCATATCAACAGCAGACAGGGAGTGCAAATATGTCGACAAGAGTAAAACGTTCGGGGAAAAGTATTTTTATTGGGATATTGCTGATTGCGGCGGCTGCAGTATGGATAATTTCACGTTTTGTTTCCTCGGAAGTCAGCGGAATATCGGGAGAAAACGATAAAGAGAGAGTGGCTTTCATAGAAAGCTTTGGCTGGGACGCAGGAAATGTTCCGAATAAAATAGAAGAGATACGAATTCCCGTTAATTTTGACGAGGTTTATGAAGAATACAATGCTCTTCAGCTTGAGCAGGGATTTGACCTCAGAAAATACCGTGCGTATTACGCAAAAAAGTATTCGTACGAAATCAAAAATTATGACGGCTCTGACCCTGCTGTTCCTATCTGCGCAAATCTTCTGGTTATTGACGGGAAAATCGTGGGAGCGGATATTTCATCGGCAGAGTCGAGGGGATTTGTCACGGTCCTTGCCAAAAAATGAAAATATGGTGAAAACGGTTGACAAAATCCGTATTATGATGTAGAATCATAATATGTGAGGTGTTAAAATGATTTCAAAAACAAAAACTGCGGCAGCCTTACTTGCTGCCGTATTTATTTTTACGGGCTGTCAAAACGTTGAAAACAGCGAAAACAGCGGTACTTCGCCGAGTTCGGCTTATTCGGCACAATCTTCAAAGGAGCCGTCCGTTTCCTCGTCAAGCTCTTCGGAAAGTTCTTCTTTGCCCGAAGAGTCTGTTCCCGAAGAACCCGAAACAGACGGTTTCATTTTTTTGAATTACGACCCCGTGTATTGCCGCAAAATCAAATTTGAAGGCTCTAAGATAACCATTACGGGAAAAATCGGCTCTGACGGACTTTCTCAGATCGTCACGGATATTGAGTCGAATGTCGACATTCAAAAGGACGGCGACGAGTTTACCGCTGTTATAGAGTACGTTTCCGCTAAGGATTGCTTTACAACATTAAGGTTTTATGACGATAACGGAAACAGAAGGAGCAATATGCGCATAAAAATCAAGGACGGACAGACGGGATTCGGCGACTCTGCAAAGGCGGTTGCAGCCAACGAAGAATGCGTTGAAAAAGCCCTTGAACAGCCTCTTAATCAGGTTTCGGAGTATGTAACGTCCGGTTCTGACCCTGAAAGAGTAAAAGAAGTCCTCACGGAGATAAAAAATCTCAGCGATGAGATCTGCGAAGGACTTACGGACGATTATGACAAGCTGAGAGCTATCGAACACTGGACATCCGACAATATTTACTATAATTATATTGCGTTGGATCAGGGCATACCCGCCGAAACGCTGACGCTCGATTTTATTCTGGAAAACAAAGCGAGCGTCTGCGGAGGCTATTCAAATATGACGGCGGCGCTTGCGGCGGCGCAGGGAATAGAAATTTACAATGTTCACGGATATGCCGCAGAGGGCGTATACTGCATAGAGGAAAATAGCGGATTAGCTCCGCACGAGTGGAATTACGCAGTGATAGACGGTCGGGTCATCTGGGTAGATGCAGGATATGACTCGCGCTGTTATTATCTTAGGTCGGGGGAGTATGAATACGCACCGCCCGTTCACGTTTTTTTCGACGTAAATGCACAGTTTCTGGCGCAGACGCACCTTTGCGGCTATGCTGAGCACAGAGATTATTTCGCTCTGCTCGATCAGTAAGTTTCGGGGATATTGAGAGCGTTTATGATCGAGTTTCTCGAACCGAAATATTCCTTTGAAAGTCCGCATACGGGGCAGCGCCAGTCGTACGGTATATCGGAAAATTTCGTTCCGGGGGCTATTCCTCTTGAGGGACTTCCAAGCTCTTCGCTGTAAATATATCCGCAGGGGCAAATATAATTGTCCATAAAAACACTTCCTTTCAATACTATTATTGAAAAATAAATCGAAAAAATACAGAAAAATGCGGAGGTTATTTTATGATTTCGGCAGATTTTCACAATCATTCGGATTTTTCGACTGACGGTACGGACAGGCTTGAGGATATGGTGCGTTCGGCTGTCGAAAAGGGACTTAAAACCATTTGCGTGACCGAACATAATGATTTCGATTATCCCGACGGAGAGTTTCTCCTCGATACGGACAAATACAAAGCGGAGCTGTTTCGTGTAAAAGAAAAGTTTTCGGATAAAATCGATGTATTTTTTGGGGCAGAGCTGGGACTTATGCCTCACCTGGGAGAGCGGCTCTGCGATTATGTAAGAGAGTGGAATTTTGATTTTATTATAGGCTCTTCTCATCTTGTTGACGGAAAAGACCCGTATTTTCCCGAATATTTTGGGGAATTGGGGCATAAAAACGGAATTTTGCGCTATTTTGAAAGCATTGTCGAGAATATAAGGGCTTTTTCGGATTTTGACGTTTACGGACATCTTGATTATGCGGTGAGATATTCTCCCGAAAAAGTCTATGACCCCACAGATTTCCGTGAGATTATTGACGAGATTTTAAAGCAGATTTTAAACAAGGGCAAGGGGATTGAAATAAATTCCGCAGGTTTAAGGAAAGGGCTTTCTCACCCAAATCCTCACCCGTTTATTCTGAAAAGGTATAAAGAGCTTGGCGGAGAGATAATAACTGTCGGTTCTGACGCACACAACACAGCCGATATTGCCGCTGATTTTGACGTTATCGAAGAGATTTTGAAAGAAACGGGATTTAAATACTATACAATATTCAAAAACAGAAAACCTGAATTTGTTATGATTTGAATGCCAAATATTTCATTGAAAATTTGTGCAATATTTCTAAAATTATGTATACACTCTTGCATATTTTTTAAAAATATGTTAAAATACTGATAAGGCAATTTGCCGAATTATAAACGGAAGGACTGAAGTCTATGAAGGTTACAATTGCAGCAAAAAAAATGAACATTTCTCAATCGTTTACGGATTACGCTGAACAGAAACTCAGCGCAAAGCTGGACAGATTTTTCCCTGATGACGCAGAGGCAAGAATTACTCTTGCAGAGCGCAGGGATTTGATTATACTGGAGCTTACGGTAAAATACAACGGAATTATTTACCGTGCGGAGCAGACTGCCCGTGATAAAAATGACGCTCTTGATGTCACTATTGACAGAATTATCCGTCAGATAAGAAAGCACAAGACAAGAATTGAAAAGAGCCTTCGCGAAAATGCGTTTACAGGGCTTGCTCCTGAGCCTGAGGAAACCGATTATGAGGTTATTCGCTACAAAAATTTCCGTATGAAACCTATGAACGTCGAGGAGGCTATTCTTCAGATGAATTTGCTCGACCATACATTTTTTATGTTCAAGAACGCAGATACAGGCAGCGTGAACGTTGTTTATAAGCGTGAAGAAGGCAATTATGCCGTTCTTGTACCCGAAGATGATGAATAAATCGGATAGGCGGCGGTTTTCGCCGCCTGTTTTTTGCCAAAGTCAGAGGTTTTCACTTTTGCTGTACAGCTTGCTGCCTTGATAAGGAGATCGTTATGCGCTTGAATGAAAAAAATGCGTTGGGACGCGTCATTCTGATTTTAAAGGAGGCATATTCCGCAATAGGCGAGGACGCTATTACGCTTAATCCCTGTGCGCTGCTGGATTCGCTGTCGGCGGCAATCTCTCATTGCAAAAACGAAAAAGAACCGCTTTCTGACTGTATGAAAGTCCTTAAAAGAGAGATAAAAAGCAAAAACAAATTTTTCTATCCCAAAGTCGATTTGTTTTTCAGGAAAACCTTTCCTTCGCCGGACTTTGACTATGAAAAAGCATTAAAGCATATTCCTGCGATAATTTACGGCGGAGATATGATATGCTCAAAGCTCATAAAAGGCGAAACCGAAAAGGCAAAAGCAATGTGCGACGCTATGAAAAGCTATCCCGGATTTTTAATGGGAGAATTTTCGGCTCTTACGGATATGCAGTTTTACGAGCTGGTTTTCGGGTATTTTCCAAAACTGTATGACGAGGATTTTATGGGCGAGATGAAACCGTTATTTAAATAAAAAAAGAGGGCGCATTTTTGCTCCCTCTTTTTAATTATAAATGTAGACTATTAAACCTCGTCATCCTTGTTGTCCTCTGCCTGCTCCTCAACCTTTCTTTCGGGGAGCTTAGTGCCGCACTTGGGGCAGTATGAATTTTCATTCTTGGTCTTTGCGCCGCAATGTGTGCAGGTAACAACGTTCTTAAGCTCATCAAGCTGAGCCGAAATCTCTGCAAGCTTAGCGTAATCTTCGTCAATCTGAGCAATCAGAGCGTCAAACTCTTCGTTTTCCTTGACGTTGGTTTTAACCATATCATAGATAATAGCGCCCAGCTTTTCATTCTTAACCTTAATATCGCTGCTGAGCTGAGTTGCCTTTACCTTCAGCTTAGAAAAACGAACAGCCGTATCGGTATTTTTGCTTACGCTGGAAACAACGCCCTTTCCCTTTTCAAGAATTTCGTCGAGAATACTCATAGAAAAAAACTCCTTTCAAACGTTAAACAGAATTAGGCTAAACCGCCCTTATTAGATTATAACATACTTGATTAGATTTTGCAAGAGAGTGATTAAAATTTTTATTGTGAAAATTGACAAAAATAATTTGTAAGAAATGTAGAAATATGTCTTAAATTAAGAAAAAGATTACAAAAAAGATACAAATTTATCTATAATAATTACAATCTTGTCATAATTCTTGACATTTTTGAAAAATTGGAGTATGATTAAAATATGAAAGTATGACTATTATTCGGTTTTGTATCGTTTTCTTGCTGTACGGCGAGGCGCAATGCAAAGCCTGATAGGGATAATATTTTTAAATTATGTTTAGGACGGTGGACAAATGCAGAAGGAAACAACGCTTTGTATGGGCTGTATGAATGACAAAATGTACAGCGGTCCGTGCAAGCTCTGCGGTTACAGTGACTCCGACCCGTGTATACCGACCTATCTTGTGCCGAAAACCTTTATTCACGAGAGATATATTGTGGGAAAGCTGGTTTCCTATAACGGAGAAGGCGCAGTCTACGTCGGCTATGATACGGTTGCAAAATCAAGGGTCACGATAAAGGAATTTATGCCCGACACGCTTTGCACAAGAATGAAGGGAGAAACGGAAATATCGGTAAACGCCGATAACAGCGCACTTTATAAGACTTATATGTCTGAATTTGAGGATTTGCACCGCAGCCTTATGAAACTTCGGGAAATGGCGCATATTCAGGCGGTTCTGGATATTTTCAAGGAGAACGGTACCTGCTATGCTGTTCTGGAATACATCAGCGGTATCTCTCTCAAGACATATCTTGAAAATTCAGCCGGAGAGCTTTCGTGGGACCAGGTAAAGGACCTTTTTCCGCCTATTCTTACGACGCTTTCGCTTATCCATTCGGCAGGAATAATTCACAGGGGAATTTCTCCGCAGACGATTTACGTTACCGATAAAATGGAGCTTAAACTTTCGGGTTTTTGCATTTCGGCAGAACGCACGACAAATACCGAAATTGACTGCGAGATTTTCAGCGGTTATGCTGCTCCCGAGCAGTATTCCAACGAGATAAACGGCACATGGACAGATGTTTACGGAATTGCGGCTGTTTTATACAGAGTGCTCACGGGAACAGCTCCTACAGAGGCGATAGCAAGAGCAGGCAATCCCATGATGGAGCCGATGCTGATAAACCGAAACGTTCCGCAGAATGTTTCCAAGGTCGTTATGCACGGAATGAGGCTGCCTACCGAAACGAGAATACGCAGTATCACAGAGTTTGTGGATAAGCTTTTTGCTCCTCCGAGGTATATCGGAAACGAGCCTGTGCGCGATAATGACGGCAGACCCCTTACAAAGCGTGAGGAGAAAATTCTCAAAAAGAAAGAAAAAGAGCGCAGAAAAACTCTTGTTACGCTGATAGTTGTCGGGGTTATTCTGATTATGTTTGCGGCGGCATTTGCGCTTGCTCTTTCGGGAGTTTTTGACAGTCACGGCAGCTCTGATACGAGCGAAAACAGCTCTTCTTCGGTAAGTTCGTCTTCGTCAAGCTCTTCGGCGGTATCGTCCTTCTCTTCTTCGGGCACGGAAAGTACGGAAACCTCGGAAACTTCCGAGTCCGAGCCATCTTTGGCGAGCATACAGATTTCAGATTTCACCGACAGCAGCTACGAGAGAACAGCGGCGAGATATGAAGGAATTTTGGTGTTTGTTCCTACTTATGATTATTCCGATGAATACAGTGCCGGAATGATGTTTGACCAGTCCATTGAGCCGGGCGAGATCGTTCCGCAGGGAACACAAATCAAGGTAAAAGTAAGCAAAGGAAAGAGCGTAGTGCCTCTCCCCGAATATAAAGGCGACGATGAGGCGGCTTATACCGAAAAGCTTGAAAAGCTGAATATAAAATATTCTGTTGAAATCAAAAAGAGCAATGACGCCGAAAACGGTTTTGTCGTATCCTGCAGCAAGGAAGTCGGAGACCTTGTAAAGGTCAGCGAGGGAGAAATCGTTGTGGTTTATATTGCGGAAAATTACACTGAAGATCCGGAGAGCAGTTCTTCGGATTTGACAGATGACGTTTCGGAGGAATAAAGTATGGATTTGCCTGAAATCCGAGCAAAAATTGACGCAATTGACGATATTATGCTGGATTTGTTCATTCAGAGAATGAATCTTGCGCTGGACGTTGCAAAATACAAGGCAGAGAACAATATGGTCGTTTTTCAGAGCGACAGGGAGAAGTTCATCATAGACAATGTCAAGCAGAACGCCCCCGATGAGCTGAAAAAGAGCGCAGCGTTCCTGTTTATGAATATTATGGATATTTCCAAATGTTCTCAGATAAATGCGATTTGCCCCGATATTGACATTAAATATACCGATAAAGCAAAGCCGAGAGCGTCGGTCGCCGTGCAGGGAATTGAGGGCGCTTACGGTCACGCTGCCTGCAAAAAGCTTTTTGACAGCGGTTCGATAAGCTTTTTTGCCTCGTTTAAAGAGGTTTTTGAGGCTGTGGAGAACGGCGATGTCGACTACGGAATTATTCCCGTGGAGAACAGCACCGCAGGAGAAGTTACTGCGAATATGGATTTGCTTGAGCGGCATAACGTGTATATCTGCCGCACGGTAGACGTTGAGTGCGCACACGTTCTTGCGGCGAAAAAAGGCGTCAGTGAAAAAGACGTCAAAATACTTTTCGGTCACGAGCAGGCAATAAGACAATGTGCAACGTACATCGAAGGCAGACCTGAGCTTACGGTTATCCCGTATCACAATAACGCTGCCGCTGCGAAAATGGTTTCCGAAAATGAAAGCGGTGCGCTCGGCTGTATCTGCTCTGCGGAGTGTGCGGAAATGCACGGACTTGATATTGTCCGTGACGCTATCGCCTCCGATCCCGACAATCACACTCGCTTTATCTGCATTTCCAAGAACGTTGAGGTCTATGATAACGCCGATATTGTCGCTGTTTCGCTGTCTATTCCGAATATTTCGGGCGCATTGTACCGTCTGCTTACAAAATTTGCGGTAAACGGTCTTTCAATGTCGAAAATCCAGTCAAAGCCTCTGCCTACCGAAGTAAAGCAGAAATATCCCGATGATTATATGTTTTATATAGAATTTGAGGGCAGTATTAAAGACACCGTTGTAAAGAAACTTCTGGGCAATTTTGAAAGCGAATTGAATTATTTTAAGTTCCACGGAAATTTTGCCAAAAAAGGATAAAATATGTTTTCTGTAATTATTCTGGCGGCAGGAGAGTCTGCAAGAATGTGCGGTATAAACAAACAGCTTGCTGAAATCGACGGCTTGCCTGTCTTTATCAGGAGCGCTTTGAAGTTTGAAGAGTGCGGCAAGACCGCCGAAATAATCATAGCTGCTCCGAAAGAGTATTGCGAAAAATATGAGCGTTTGGCAAGAGATTTCGGGATAACAAAGATAAAGGCGGTCGTTTCGGGCGGAAAATCCCGTTTTGAGTCTGTGAAAAACGCTCTTTGCTGCGTAAGTGAAGAGTGCAATTACATAGCGGTCCACGACGGCGCAAGACCTCTCATCAGCACAGAGGATATTGAGAGAGTTTTGAACGATGCAGAAAGATACGGTGCGTCAATTGCGGCGGCAAGGGCGACCGATACCGTTAAAATCGTCGGCAAAGACGGATTTATAAGAACGACTCCTCCCCGTGAGGACGTGTGGTATGCGCAGACTCCGCAGGCGTTTAAAAAGGAGATTTTTGTCAGGTGTGCGGAGAAAATCGGCTCACAGGATGTCACAGACGACAGCTCGGTTTTGGAATTTTGCGGAGAAAGCGTTCACGTTACAGAGATAACGTCCTGCAATATGAAAATAACCCGTCCGGAAGACTTGGAGGCTGCACGGGCAATAAGCAAAAATAAGCGGTCGGTGATAAAAAAATGAAAATCGGATTTGGATATGATGTGCACAGACTTGTTCCCGGAAGAAAGTTGATTTTATGCGGAGTTGAAATTCCATATGAGCTTGGACTTCTGGGACATTCGGACGCAGACGCCGCCGTTCACGCAGTAATGGACGCAGTACTGGGGGCGCTTGCTCTCGGAGATATAGGAAAGCTTTTCCCCGACAATGACGAGCGTTACAGGGGAGCAGACAGTATGAATCTTCTCAGCGAGGTCATCTCGCTTATGAAAGAAAAGGGCTTTTCTCTGGGCAATCTTGATGTGACTGTTGTGGCGGAAAAGCCAAAGCTTGCCCCGTTTATTGATAAAATGCGTGAAAATCTTGCCAATGCGTTTTCGGTCGGAATTGAAAATATTTCCGTCAAAGCCACGACCGAAGAGGGTTTGGGTCTTGCAGGCAAAGGAATAGGCGCTTATGCAGCGGTAATTCTTGCATAGCGCCTATAATTTTCAGATTTTCATAAGACCCGACATAATACATACTCCCGATGCGCCTGCGTCAAGAGCGCTTTTCATATTTTCCCCGTTTATGCCGCCTATTGCGTAAACGGGGATTTTTACGCTCCTGCACACTTCTTCGAGGAACGAAAGACCTCTCGGCGGTAAATCCTTTTTGCAGTCCGTTGCAAAAATATGCCCTGCAATCACATAAGAAACGCCGATTTTTTCCGCCTCAACAGCCTCGCTTACGCTGTGCACCGAAGTACCTGAGACTTCAAATTCTTTACATATTTCCTTTGTGAGCGCCTTTAGCGGAAGATGAATTTTTTTCACCGAAAGCGTTCTTGCGATATTCGGGAAACTGTGGACGGTGAGATCTATATTTCTTATTCCGAGTATTTTTTTCGCAAGTTCAGAATAGTCTTGTTCGCTTAAATCCTTTTCACGCAGTATAACCCGTGTTATTCCCGAATTGACCACTTTTTCAAGCTGTTCTTCGAGAGGTATCGGGCAAAGCGTCCTGTTGGTAATGCAGATAATTTTTTCGGAATTTTTGATCATCATTTCACGTAAATATAGTCGTTCATAACGGGCTGAAGTCCGTGCTTGCGGATAGCGTCGCAAACCTGTTCGAGAGTTCTTCCGTCGCTTATTTCAAACTGGTTGTCGCCCAAAGGCTCTTCATCTGTATGAGAGCCTATTCCCGTGCTTACTCCTGCGGAAATTTTGGTAGCGCACATTCCCACAACATTGTCACGAAAGCCTGCACGCTCTCTCGTGGAAATGGTAAGTCCTGCAAACGGCATAAAAATCCTGAAAGCTGTCATTACTTGGAGCAGCTGCCTTTCGTGAACATCTTTGGGATTGATTTTATCGTTGTTGATAATGGGGCGAAGTCTGGGGCAGGAGAAAGATATTTCGGCATGAGGGTATTTTCGCTGTATCAGATATGCGTGAATACCTGCCGCAAAAGCGTCCTTTCTGAAATCGTCAAGTCCGAGGAGAGCCGCAAAAGCAACGCCTCTCATACCGCCTCTGATTGCTCTTTCCTGCGCATTCAGACGATAGGGGAAAATTCGCTTGTGACCTGCGAGATGAAGTGTTTCATATTTGTCGGAGTTATAGGTTTCCTGGAAAACCGTCACATAATCCGCACCGTGCTCGTGCAGATATTTGTACTCGTCGGTATTCATCGGATAGACCTCTATGCCGACATTTTTGAAATATTCGTGAGCTATCGAGCAAGCGTCTCCGATATACTCAACGTCCGACATTTTTCTGCTCTCTCCCGTGAGTATAAGCACTTCTTCCATTCCCGTTTTGGCGATAGCCTCCATTTCACGGCGGATACCGTCCTTGTCGAGCTTCGCTCTTCGGATTTTATTGTGACAGTTGAAACCACAGTATATACAGTAATTTTCGCAGTAATTTGCAATATAAAGCGGAGTAAAAAGGTAAACGCTGTTGCCGAAATGCTTTCGTGTTTCTGTTTTGGCTTTTGCAGCCATTTGCTCAAGAAACGGCTCTGCGGCAGGCGACAGAAGAGCCGCAAAATCCTCTGTTGAGGGATATTCTGCTGCGAGCGCACGCCTGACGTCTGCTGCGGAATATTTTCCGTAATCGTAATTATTCATTCGGGTGATGACCTGTTCCTGAATGTCAGAGTCTATTATTTCCATTCCGGGAAGATAGGTCATATGGTCAATTTTTTCCTGCATTTTAAATCGTTTTCTCCTTAATATACTCTCGGTCAGTCGGCAATAAAGCCTGTAAGCGGCGAAGATGCGCTTGCTTTGTCGAGCACCCGTCCCATTCCTGCAAGATAAGCCTTTCTTCCTGCGGTAATTGCCTGTCGGAATGCCTCTGCCATTTCAACGATATTTCCGGCAGTAGCTATCGCCGTGTTTGCCATAATTGCATCAGCGCCCATTTCCATTGCCTCGCACGCCTGAGAAGGCTTGCCGATACCTGCGTCAACGATGATCGGTAAGTCGATTTCTTCGATAAGTATACGGATAAACTGCTTTGTGGCTAATCCCTGATTTGAGCCGATAGGAGCAGCAAGCGGCATAACAGCGGCAGCGCCCGCATTTTTCATATCCCTTGCCGCATACAGGTCGGGATACATATAGGGCATAGGAATAAATCCTTCCTTTGCAAGCATTTCGCAGGCTTTTGCGGTTTCATAGTTGTCTGGCAGCAGATATTTTGAGTCGTGAATTACCTCGATTTTGATAAAATCTCCGCAGCCTGCTTCTCTTGCGAGCTTTGCGATTTTTACCGCCTCTTCGGCATTTCTTGCTCCCGATGTGTTCGGGAGGAGAGTGACTCCCTTCGGAATATGTTCGAGAATATTTCCCGTAAAGCTGTTTACTCTTCGCAGCGCAAGCGTGATGATTTCGGCGCCTGCGTGCTCAACAGCGGCGTTTATAAGGTCGAGGTCGAATTTTCCCGAACCCAAAATAAATCTCGAATTAAATTCTCTTCCTGCAATAATCAATTTATCGTCCATTTTCTTTCCCTTTCAGTTACTTTTAAGTATTATTTCGCAGACCTTGCTTGCGATATGTCCTGCGCAGACCATTACACGCGAAGCGGTAAGACCGTCCCCGTCCGAAACATCAGTTTTTCCGTCGCCGCAGATGTAAAATCTGTCCGATATTTTTCGGGTAACTATCTCATTTGCTCTTCCGCAGCCTGCCAGACCGCTGCCCGAAACGATTATCACGGATTTGTTTTCACTGAGAAGAGTATTTGTGAGCATTGCTTTATCTTCTGCTTTGTCAAAAGCCTCACAGACAACAGAACAGCCCTCAAAAAGACCGACGCAGTTTTTCTCGCTTATGCGTGTTTCGTAAGAAACCGTTTCGCAGAACGGATTGATTTCCTTTAAAATTTCTTCCAAGGCTGCGGTTTTTTTCATTCCGACGTGTTTTAGCGTATATGCCTGTCGGTTGATATTTGACAGCTCCACCGTATCAAAATCCGCAAGAACAAGCCTGCCTGCTCCGCTCCTCGCAAGAGCGGCTGCTATATTCGAGCCGAGACCGCCAAGCCCTGCGACGCCTATGCAGGCATTTTTCATCTTCTCATAAATAGGCTTTTTCGAGCGTGAATTTACCGCAGCGGCAAAATCCGCCTCACTTATCACGTTCATTATCCGCCTCCCACGAAACCGACAATATCCACCTTGTCATCGGGCATTATTTCCGTTATACCGTATTTTTCCTTCGGTAGAATATCTCCGTTTACCATAACAGCTACCCGATTTTCAGAATATCCGTTTTTTTCAAGATATTCCTTTATTGTGATTTTTTCGTCAAAATATTCGCCGTTGATTTCTGCCATTTTTTCACCGCCTTAAAACAAAAAAAGCAGACACCTTTCCCGTAAAACAGTACCTTGATGCAAAGCATCGGTGGTGCTCCC
This sequence comes from uncultured Clostridia bacterium, assembly GCA_947624555.1. Taxonomy (GTDB): domain Bacteria; phylum Bacillota; class Clostridia; order Oscillospirales; family Ruminococcaceae; genus CAG-115. The sequence continues at coordinate 6,608 of CANQKW010000029.1, read as the reverse complement.
CGGAAAACGTTCTGCGTTTCTACGCTCATTGTACCACAAATAATTATTTTTGTCAAGAGCTTTTTGACCGGAAAGCCTGTTTCGGTAATTTTTGGCAGATTATCTGTGAAAGTTCTTTAATTTGACGATTATTATTGACATTCCGCCCGAAAAGGAGTATAATAGTGTAATGAATGATTTTATTGTCGGGTATTTTGAGCGGCTGACGCTGAGGAGGATTTCTTTTGGATATAATCATAGTGGGCTGCGGAAAGGTCGGACAGGCGCTTGCGGAACAGCTCAACGAGCAGACAAATAATATTACTATAATTGATTTGGACGCAGACAAGGTCAATGCCGTTTCCTCACGGTGCGACGTTATGGGAGTTGTCGGAAACGGCGCTACTCACCTTGTTCAGCAGGAGGCAGGCATTGAAAGAGCGGATTTGCTGATAGCTGTCACGGGTTCGGACGAACTTAATCTGCTCTGCTGTCTTATTGCGAAAAAAGCAGGAAACTGTCGCACAATAGCGAGAGTGCGCTCTCCGCAGTACAGTTCGGAGGCGCCGTTTTTAAAGGACGAGCTGGGGCTTGCAATGGTAATCAATCCTGAGCTTGCCGCCGCACAGGAAATCGCCAGAGTACTGCGCTTTCCCTCTGCAACCAAAATCGAGCATTTTGCAGGAGGACGGGTGGAACTGCTTAAATTCAGACTTCCCGAAAACAGCCCGTTGGCAGGGCTTGCAGTAAAGGAGATCTCCGCAAAGCTCCAGTGCGATATTCTTGTCTGTACGATAGAGCGAGGCGACGAGGCTTACATAGCAAACGGTAATTTCGTGTTTGAAGAAAAGGATATAATTTCCATCGTGGCATCTCCCCGAAAGGCGAACGACTTTTTCAGCAAGATAAATTACAAGACAAAATCCGTAAAAGATGCGATAATAGCAGGCGGAGGAGAGTTGGGGCATTATCTTACCGAAATTCTCCTGAAAGACGGTATCGCAGTCAAGATAATCGAGAAGGATATTCACCGCTGTGAAGAGCTTTCGGCTCTGTGGGACAACGTTACCGTGATAAACGGCGACGCCTCTGACCAGAATGTTCTTCTTGAGGAGGGGCTGGATAATGCCGGAGCATTTGTTGCTCTTACTAATCTCGATGAAGAAAACATTATGCTGTCGCTTTTTGCGAAAAGCGCAGGAAATGCAAAGCTCGTTACCAAAATCAACCGTATTGAGTTTGACGAGGTGATAAAGCACCTTGACCTTGATACGATAATCTATCCCAAAAACATAACGTCCGATACGATAATACGCTATGTGCGTTCTTTCAGGAGAACCGAGGGCAGCAGTGTGGAGCGTGTTCATCAGTTTATCAAGGGCAAGGTCGAGGCGTCGGAGTTTACAATAACCGATAAAGGCGCAGTAACCGATACTCCGCTTATGGAGCTGACCTTAAAGCCGGGCGTTCTTGTTGCGGCGATATTAAGGAATAACAGAGTGCTTATTCCCAGAGGCTCAGACGTTATAAAGGAAGGCGACACCGTGGTTATCGTGTCGAATATTATGGGACTGCACGATATTGCGGATATTCTGAAATAAAAGCGATATTTCGGCAGCGAATATTGAATTTATCTGTGAGTTAATATGAATTTTAGAATGGTAAATTATGTCCTCGGTTGGATATTTATTTTCGAGGCAATTTTTATGGCTGTACCTCTGATAACGTCAGCGGTATACGCCGAGGGTCAGGCTGCGCTGTGGTTTGCAGTAACGGCAGCGGTCTGCGTTGTCATAGGATTTTTGCTTATTTGCGTGAAAAAACCGCAGAACAAGCGCCTTTATCCGCGCGAAGGCTATGTAATAGTCGCATTGAGCTGGATAGTTCTGTCGGTTTTCGGCGCATTGCCGTTTGTCCTTTCGGGAGAGATACCGTCTTTTGTGGACGCACTCTTTGAAACGGTTTCGGGCTTTACAACAACAGGAGCTTCAATTTTGAACGACGTGGAAATTCTTCCGAAATCAATGCTGATGTGGAGGAGCTTTACGCACTGGGTCGGCGGAATGGGCGTGCTGGTGTTTATTATGGCGTTTTTGCCGCTGTCGGGCGGACAAAATATGCACATTATGAAAGCTGAGTCGCCGGGTCCGTCTGTCAGCAAGCTTGTTCCCCGTGTAAAAACCACGGCTTTGCTGCTCTATTCGATTTATTTTGTGCTGACGCTTATCGAGTTTATACTTCTGCTTTGCGGCGGAATGACCTGCTTTGAGGCTGTCAACACGGCGTTTGCAACGGCAGGAACGGGCGGTTTCGGCATTTACAACAGCAGCATCGGTAATTTTTCGCCGTACATACAAATTGTGGTCACGGTGTTTATGCTGCTTTTTTCGGTAAATTTCAACTCCTACTTTTTGCTGATAAGCCGTAAATTCCGTGAGGCGTTCAACACCGAAGTAATGGTATTCTTTATAATAGTAGCAACCGCAATCGCAGTCCTTACCTTTGATAATATCTCGCTTTATTCCGAAACAGGCGACGCTTTGCGTCATTCGGCTTTTACGGTGTCGTCAATAATATCGACAACGGGATTTTCTACTGTTGACTTTAACCAATGGTCAGAGCTTTCAAGAACGGTGCTTGTCCTGCTTATGTTCGTGGGGGCTTGTGCAGGCAGTACGGGCGGCGGAATAAAGGTATCAAGACTTATTATACTTTTCAAGAGTTTTGCAAAAGAGCTTAGGATTATGGTTCATCCAAAGCAGATAAAGAAAATCAAAATCGACTCTCATCCCGTAGAGCACGAAACCGCACGTTCGGTAAGCGTTTTCATTGTCGCATATCTTGTGGTATATGTGCTTTCGCTTATAGTCATTTCATTTGACAATCACGATCTGATAACGAATTTCACCGCCGTTTCCGCCTCTATCAACAACATAGGTCCGGGACTTGAGCTGGTAGGTCCTACTGCAAATTTCTCGTTCTTTTCTGTGACATCAAAAATTGTTCTGATTTTCGATATGCTTGCCGGTAGACTGGAGATTTTCCCAATGCTGCTCCTGTTTACTCCTTCTACCTGGAAGAAATGATGCTGTAAATAATAAAACTGAGCCGTTTATAAAAGCGGCTCAGTCGTTTATTCAGTTTTCGCCGCCCTCGATTATCCCGACAGCCCGATAGCATTTCAGCGGATATTCCGTAACAGGTACGTTTTTCTCTCTTGCAAGCTGTTCGATATGAGCGGTATAAACGCTGTTCTTTTCGTTGATAAGAACGATTTTCGGTATTCTTCTTAACAGGACTCTCGTTGTTTCTCCTATACCGGGCTTAACTAAATTCAAATCCGTAACGCCGAACTCTTCGGCGATTTTTTTTGTTTCGTCAAGTCCCTGAAAAGGCTTGATATTTTTCGGAAGAGCGGCTTTTTCGGTGTAATTCATCTCACGCTCGATACGGTCGATAAACTCATAGGTTCTGTCGGTGTTTTTCAGCTCTTCAAAAAATGCTGCTCCATGGAAGTCATACTCTCCTATAAGGTCCTCCCGAAGAACAGTTCTGCTGAACAGTCCCGAAACAACGCTGTTAAGGCATGAGCAGGGGATAAAAATATCCTCGTGAGTGCCGCAGATACTGCAAACTCCCGCAGGGTCGGCAAGCACCGCCAGCTCGTCGGAAATTCCGCAGAAATCGAAAAGAGCCTCTTTAAGCTGCTTGTTTATTGCGCCCTTTCCCGTCCAGCCGTCTACAAACTGTATTTTTTCGGGAGAGTGTCTTGCGAGAATATACCTTAAAGCATTCCTGTCAATGCCCCGTCCTCTTATTATCGAAACGGAATAGTGTGCAAAATTTATCCCGTATTTTTTCCTGATATATCTCACGATAAGTGCGCCGATAGGCGTTCCTGCACGTGCAAGCGACACAATGACCGCTTTTTCGCCTTTTTCGGAATAAATTCTTTCTGCAACGGCGGCAACAGCTCTTGCGGTAATTTTTGACCAGCGTTCAAGTCCCTGCTCATATTGAGCAATATACTCGTCCGAAGGCTCATACTCAGCAGGGAGAAGTTCGCAGTAATGCACGCCGCTTTTTATCAAAGCTCCTCGTTCCTTTGCGTCAAGAGGCTTGATTTTCCCCGTAATATTTTTCAGCAGCAGCCGACAATCTTCGCTTTTCAGCGACGTTGGCACGGTACAATTTTTTTGTCTTATGAAGATAATTCTTTTTCCGAGAGATGCTCCGCAAAGCTCGCAGACAGCTTTATCCGAGGGGTTTTCTGCGTCCGTAAGAACGATCGCCGTATCGCACGCCGAGCTGTTATAAAGAAAAACCGTGCGGTTTTCGTCATACAGACTTTTAAGCTTTGTTCGGCTTTTTATGGGATAATCTGCACGGTCCGAAGGCAGCATCGGACTTCTCGTCGCCCCCTGGACCGTTACCGCCGCTCCTTCTGCCGCAAGCCTTTCGCCGATAAGTATCGGAAGAACGCAGTTTTCCTCTGTTCCTATTATGTGAACCGTTCCGCTGATACTGCCGATTTTACTTAGAATATCATCGAGCATTTTCTCCTGCTCTTCAAAAAAATCACCGCATAAAACGCCGTTCCTGAAATCAAAAACAGAGTTTTCATTTATTTCCAGATCGGGCTTTACGGGAGTGATTTTTTCATCAAATCCGAATTTTTCGGGAAAATCGTTTTGCGTTATTTCCGAAAAATCCCTTTCCGAAACAAGTTTTATCATATTTTCTGAAAATCTTTCACGGCTTTCCTTTGAGGAAACAAAGGCTGCCGCAATTATTTCGCAATCTTTCGGAAGATAATTTCTGAGTGCTTTTGCAAGATTTACGGCTGTTTTGCCCGTGGTAAATTCATCATCTGCGATAACAACCGTTTTCAGGTGCGAAAAAAGCTCGCTTTTCGCAAGACAAAGCCAATGCTCCGCTGCGTGAGAGTGAGCCTCTTCAAATTTGAGGGCAGGGAAATGGGAGGGGATTTTTTCTCTTGTCGTTGACAGAAAAAGGCACTTTTCTCCCAATTCTCGTGCAATAAATGCGCCTACCGCAACGGCTGTTTCTGCGAAACCTATAACCAGGCATTTTTCGCCGTCCGACGCACTTACATATTTTTTTACCGATTTACCGAGAGCGGAGAATTTATTTATTGTTTCTTTAGGGTCAGAGGGAAAATGCTTGCTTTGAAATTTATTGATTATTATGAAGTTTCGTTTAGGATTGTTGTCACGCTTAGCCATAGAAAAATAATTCATTGCAGCTCTCCGTTGAGGATTTATTTTGCTGAAAATTCGTAAATCGTCGTATAATCGTAGGTTTCGCCTGCTTTAAGGACGCAGCTCGGAAACTGCGGTTTATTTGGCGTATCGGGGCAGAACTGACTCTCAAAGCAAAGTCCGCCGAATTTGGGATAATGCTTTCCGCCTTTTCCGTCCTCGTTCAAGCCGATACCTATATAAAACTGCATAGCGGGCTTATTTGTTTTCATTGTAAGAGAAATGCCTCTTGTTTGCTCGTAGGCGTGCGCTGCGACACGCATCTCCTTGTTTTCGCCGAGGAAGAAATTGTGGTCATAGCCGTTGGGGAGCTTTCCGTTGTCCATTTCCCTGCGAACGGGTTTCGGCTCTCTGAAATCAAATGCGGTATCTGCAACGTCTGCAAGCTCTCCCGTAGGAATAAGTCCCGAATCAACCGGAGTGTATCTGTCCGCATTGATTTGAACGATATGGTCGAGTACATCTCCGCAGCCTTCACCCTTTAAGTTGAAATAAGAGTGATTTGTGAAATTTACAACAGTATCCTTGTCGGATTTTGCGGTGTAATGAATTTCAACGGCACTTCCCGTTACCGTAAATTTAACTCTGCAAACCAGCGTTCCGGGAAAATTTTCCTCGCCGTCGGGACTTGTATAACCGAATGTAACGCTGTCGTCTGTAAGCTCTTCTACCGTCCAGACACGCTTGTTGAACGAGAAAAATCCGCCGTGGAGCGTATTTTTCCCGTCATTTTCGGAGAGCTTGTATTCCTTGCCGTTCAGCGTGAATTTTGCTCCTCCTATTCTGTTTGCAAAACGTCCGACAGTCGCCCCGTGAGAGGAGTTTCCCTCTGCATAGCCGTTCAGATCATCATATCCGAGAACAACGTCTGCTTTTTCTCCGTTTTTATCAGAAACAATTATCGACTGTATGCAAGCGCCCAGGCTTGAAAAAGACGCTTTGATCTTTGAGTTTTCAATCGTTACAAGATAACATTTATATCCCTGATAAAATCCGTATTCCTTAATTTCAAAAGCCATATTTTTTCTCCTTAATATTTATTGCTGTCGAGATTTATCGTTCTTTTGACAGGCTGCATTGTAGCCTTTGAAATCGGCTGGGTGTTCTGCTGCGGTGGAGTAGTCGGCAGCGGATTTTCGTCGAGCTTTACGGTGGGCTTTGGAGCAGTCACTTCGGTTTTTTCGGGAGCTGCTTTTTTCTTCTCCTGCTTTTTCACCGCAGGTTCGCTCTGAGGCTTTTCAACAGGATTTTCTTTAGGAGCGGAAACTTTTGTTTCCTTTTTCTCAACAGGCTCGTCAAGTTTGATTTCGGTCGGCTTTTTGGGTTTTGCCGTCTTGCCTGAAGTTA
>CANQKW010000028.1 GCA_947624555.1 uncultured Clostridia bacterium | reverse complement strand
CCGTCAAATGTGAAAAAAATTCCGTCAAAATTACTAAAAATTGAAAATGCCCCTTGATAAAACTGATTTGCAGTGTTATAATGTAAGTGTGTAAATATATCTGATAATGAGGCTGAATAAATTGAATTACAAAGAAAGCTTTATAAAGTTTATGACCGAATGCGGTGTGCTGACTTTCGGCAGTTTTACGCTCAAAAGCGGAAGGCAAGCCCCGTATTTCATTAACTGCGGAAATTATAAGACAGGCGCTCAGCTCGCAAAACTGGGTGAGTATTACGCAGAATGTATTAACGAGCACGGCTTGAAACCCGATGTTCTCTTCGGTCCGGCTTATAAGGGCATACCGCTTTCGGTGGCGGCTTGCTGCGCTCTCTATAATAAATTTGGCACAGATGTGAGCTACTGCTTTGACCGCAAAGAGGCAAAAGACCACGGCGAAGGCGGTATGTTCGTAGGAAAAAGCCTTGCCGACGGCGATAAAGTCGTTATCATCGAGGACGTTATGACTTCGGGAAAGGCTTTGAGAGAGGTTTTGCCAAAGCTTAAAGGCGCTGCCGATATAAACATCGAGGGTATGATTATCACAGTTGACCGTATGGAAAAGGCGCTTGACTCGGATAAATCGGCGGTTTCTGCGGCTTATGATGAATTCGGTGTAAAGGTTTTCTCAATAGTTACAATAAATGACATTATAGCTGCTCTTGAAAGCGGCATAATTTCGGGAAAAGAATACATTCCCGCTATGAAAGAGTACAGGGAAAAGTACGGGGCGGTATGATTTTAAATTCCCCGTTATATAATTTGGTGAAACAATTTGATTTTGTTGTTTTTATTTTGATATGGAGGTGTCCGATATGACAGTTGGTTCACAGGCAAGAATGCAGTTTAATGCCGCAAAGATTATGACAAATTACGGCAGCGAATTGAATAATATGTATAATTCCTTTATGACAACGGGAAAATACAATAATTTCAATTCAATCAAACGTTCGGGTTCAATTGATGCGCTTAATAAGCTCCTTGACAGCAGAGCTCTTAAAAATAAGAGCGAGGAGTACCGCACACAGTTTTCCGACCTGTATAAGAGCATATTCAACATAAACGATGACTCTGAGGAGGAAACCTTAGCGTCACCGCAGGCTGTGAAAACAGCGTCCGCAAATGCAGGCGGCTCAGCCGACGCTATCAAGAGCTATGCAGACAGTCTGAAATACGGCAATAAGGAAGATTTTAACATTGACGATTACAAGGCTTATGCGCAGAATTTCGTTGATAACTACAATGCGCTCATCGAAAAGGTAGGCAATTCCGACAACGAAAATGTCCTCAGAAAGGGCGTTCTTGCGGTAAATAATGCGAAAATCTATTCAAATGCCCTCAACCGTGCAGGAATAACTTTAGGCTCGGATAACAAGCTTACTCTTCGGGAGGATTTGTCAGACGTCGATTTGGTAGACGTTAAGTCCACCTTTGGAAAGGGCGGTTTTTCCGATGTGGTTATCCGCAGAGCACGCGAGATAAATCAGGCGTCGGGCGGTTCGGGTATTTTCACTCAGCAGTACGTATCAAAGCCTTCTTCGGGCACGGGTACGACGGGTTCAACGGACAACAGCGGCTCCATTAAGGATATTACTGCGGCAGTAAAAGACGCAGCAGCGGCTGTAAAGAGCTATTCGGACGATGTTTCGGGCGGCAAAAAGGGGTACTCTGCCTCTGATTATATTGATACCGCTAAGAAATTTATCGAGAATTACAACAAGCTTATCGACGCAGCGGCAAATTCCGATAAGAGCGGTATAAATTCAAAGGGCAGTGCGCTTAAAAGCGTTACAAGCTCGTACAAATATGCTCTCAAGAGGGCAGGAATTGAGGTCGGCAGGGACGGAAAGCTCTCTTTGTCAGACCAGGCGGCAGAAAAACTCACCGCAAAGGATTTGAGCTACGCTTTCAACAGCAGCTACATTGACAAGGTAAATCAGAAAGCAGACCAGATAAATTCTCTGGCAACAAGTGCAAGCGCTATGGGATATAACGCCGATAAGACTGCGGCTTACGCATACAACAGCGGCGCTCTCTACAGCGTATACGCATAAAAAATCTTTAAGAAACTAAGCTCCTTAAAGATTTGGCGCAAAACCGTAAAGCCGTAAGGCGTGCTTTTGCGGTGGTGTATTAAAAAAATTCAGGCAATACCGATTTTGGTATTGCCTTTTTTCTTACTTGTTTCCGCCGAAAAGTCCGCCGATTTTGCTTGCAATTCCGTCAAGATTTACCTTTGATTTTACTGCGTCGACAACATTATTTACAACATCGTCGGGCAGGTCAACGCCGATAACATCTTCAACCGCATTAACGGGTTGGTTCTTGAACTTTTCAGCGAAACCGGGGTCGCTTTTGACCTTATTTACTACTTCGTCAACTTTTGCCTTAATATCCATTTGAAAAACCTCCTTAATATATAAAGCCGTTTCCGACTTGGTTTACATATCGCTGATAACTCTTTCCTCTGCCGCCGTAAGAGCGTCCTGCCCCGAACCGCAGATATTCATAAATATAAAATTTCCGTTTTCATAATCTCTTTCAACTGCTTTGCCCGAAAGATTTATATAAGCCACAAGAACGGTTTCCTCCAAAGCAAATTTGTTTACCGTCAACAGCAGCTCTTCGGTAAGAGCGCAAGTAACCAGCACAAGCATAGACTCTGCCCCTGCCGCTCTTTTGATAAGGGAGATGAAATCGCAGACCACCGTTTTCGGAGAGATTACTGACATAAGCTCAAAAAAATTCTGAAATTCCTGTCGGTTTGAAACACGGACAGCGTTATCCTCAGGCTGTCCGAAATCCACTTCCGTGCAGATATTTTCCTTGTTGAAAGCACTCACGAAAGCCGTTGCCGTTTCAATGACCGTATCAGCGCACAGCAAAGGGTCTGTTTCCCCGTCGCAGGACTTGAAATCGCATAAAACCAAAGCTTTTCTGTCGTTTATGCTGTCAAACTGCTTTATCATAAGCTCGTCCTGCTTAGCCGTGAGTTTCCAATGCACAAGCTGTGCATTTTCTCCCTGAATATAATCCCGGACGTGCGAAAAATCCTCTTTGTTTTCGTTTGCGTTTTGCCTTCTTGCTGAGAAATTTTCGTTTCCGTAATAATCCTTGATCTCCGAAATATTCAATTTTCGCGGAACAAAAACCGCAGTTACCGACGATTTTCCTTTTTTTGTAAGTCTTATTATTTTAAGCGGATCATAAACCGACACCGACTTTACTTTAAATATGTACTTTCCTCTGTATCGGTTCATACAGTTGAGCGAAAGAGCAGTTTTTCCCAGAGGCGGCAATGTCACAAAGATTTTTTTCTCACAAACAAGCCCCGTGTCCTCGTCGGGCAAATCGCACACCATTTCCATAGGAACGCAGGGTAAAATGCAGCGGTTTTCGGCGTCGATGACAAGCTCAAATCCCGTGCCCTTTTCAGATGTAAGCGTACTCTCCGAGAAGTCCGCCTTTACCAACTTCAGCAGAAGAAAAACCGTTATCGCCGCAAGAACAGGATAAGCAGCTACTGCGGCAAGCAAAACCGCCGAAATATTCTCCCTGTACAGCATTGAAAACGCAAGGCAGCAAACCGCCGCTATTATATACAAAACTCTGTTTCTTGCCATATCAGTTTCTTTTTATCGGCGGAGTGACCGTTGAAACAATATTCTCCAAAATCTGATGTACGGTTATTTTATTAAATCTCGTTTCACGCTTTAGTATTATTCTGTGCTCAAAAACGGGAATAAGAAGTCTTACAATATCTTCGGGGATAACGTAATCTCTTCCTCTGAGGTAAGCAAAAGCCTTGCTTGCCTGCATTATCGCAACAGATGCGCGCGGACTTACGCCCAAAGCCACCGCAGGGTGATTTCTCGTTGCAGCGGAAAGATTTGCCACATATCTGCAAAGGCTTTCTGCGAACATAACGCTGCCTGCCTCTTCGATACATTCTTCAAGCTGTTCTGCGGACATAATGTTTCTCACATTTTCGACGGGATTTTCGTCAAGCCTGTCCATCATAATCTGAGTTTCCTGCTCGACTGTGGGATAACCCATACTTATTTTCATCATAAACCTGTCGAGCTGTGCTTCGGGGAGCGGGAAAGTACCGACATACTCTCCCGAATTTTGTGTTGCGATGACCATAAACGGACTTGGCAGCTGATGTACAACTCCGTCCACCGTTACGTGCTTTTCTTCCATTGCCTCAAGAAGAGCGGACTGAGTTTTCGGAGAAGTTCTGTTTATTTCGTCCGCAAGGAAGATATTCGTCATAACAAGTCCCGAACGGTACTCAAAGCGGTTTTCTTCCTTGTTGTACATTGTAAAGCCTGTAATATCCGACGCCATAACATCGGGGGTAAACTGCGCTCTTCGGAACGAAAGGCCTGTTGCCTTTCCCAAAGCCATAGCAAGCGTGGTTTTTCCGACTCCCGGCACGTCCTCGATAAGGACGTGTCCCCTTGCGAGCAATCCTGTCATCACGATAAAAAGCGCCTCGTCCTTGCCTCTTATGACTTTGGAAATCTCTCTGCCCAACTCTGAAAGGAGTTCTTGATTTTCGGGGTTTATCGACATATTTTTACCTCTCTTGTTTTTACAAAGAATGCTGAAACTAAAGCAAAATTAAATATACACTGTTATTTTAGCATATTTTCCTCTCAAAATCAACCGCTTTTTTAAAATAATAAATACTTTATCAAAAAACACAAAACTTTTTCTTCGTTTTAAATGATAACTTCCTGCCCGAAACGCCGTAAAAATTTATGTTATTTTGAAAAATTACTTGAAATTTTCCGGGAAATGTGTTATAATGGGGAACGGCTGAAAGCCTCAATTTAACACAATGTTGTTCTTGATAACCATTGTAAAAAAACAAGGAGATTTTTTATGCAAAAAAACGAAATTTTCAACACGAAAAATATGGTACGGCTTGCGCTTGTAGCAGCAATTTATGTTGCTCTGACGCTGCTGATAGGCTCATTGGGATACGGACCCATACAGTTCAGGGTATCCGAGGCACTTGTGCTGCTTGCTTTTTACCGCAAGGATTACAGCGCAGCTCTGATAATCGGCTGCTTTATTGCAAATCTCTTCAGTCCGTTCGGTCTGTATGACATCGTTTTCGGTACTCTGGCAACAGCAGTTGCAGTCATACCTATGTACTATATGAAGAATATTTACATAGCGTCGCTGCTGCCCGTTGTATCAAACGGTCTGATAGTCGGATTTGAACAGAAACTCTGCGGAGAGCCGTTCTGGTTTTCGGCAGGAACGGTTGCTCTGAGCGAGGTCATAATAATATGTATTATCGGAACAGCGCTTTTCAAGCTGCTCGAAAGAAACGGATTTCTTATGAAAAATCTTATCGGCAGCACAAAAGCTCAAAAGAATAAAAAACCTGCATAAAACCAAATAAATCAAAGGCAGCACCGACTTTTTAAGCCGTGCTGCCTTAATTATTTCAGAGGAGCATTTACTTTCTCATCTTATCGGAGGTGTAAACTACCTCCGCATAAATTGCCGCAACTATCTGATAAAGCTCCTTGGGGATAGTTTCTCCGGCATTGAGCATTACAAGCAGCGCTGCGACCGAATCATCACGGTAAATCGGCACTCCTGCCTCATCCGCAATATTTACGATCCTCTGTGCAAGCTCTCCCAGACCCGATGCCACCACAACAGGCGCATAGTTCAGGTCGGGATTGTATTTCAAAGCGACCGCCGCATTTTGTCCGTACAGACGTTTGTTATTTGCAGGCGGCTTAGGGTGCATTTCCTTCGGCATAGCTCAATTTCCTCCTTGAAATGTTATATTCTTGTATTTAACGTTGTTCTCTTATCCGTAATTTTCGGGAATATCTCAACAAGATTATGCGGCTTTTTGAGGGGCGCTGTTTCAAATGTTCTTGCCGAATATCCGCTGTTCCTGATAATTTTTGTTACACGGTCTTTCATAGGCTCTATCTCTTTTTCAAATCTGGTCGGGTAGAGCAGGGTAAGATTTACCTCTTCGCCGATAGCGTACATATCGACCTCAAATCTTCCTATGCTTTCAACGTCAAACGTCAGGAAAAGATGATAGTTCCTCTGAGTACCGGGGGTGTTGTTGGGATTGTTTTCATCATTGTCGACCCAAAGCTCTCCGAAAGCACGGGTATCGTTTACCTCAAGCGGAAGAATATAGTGTGCAAGCGGCGTGAAAACTCCCGGTGCATTAAGAAGGCTCTGAAGAAGATTTGCGGCATTAAAGCTGTCAAGAGATTTAAGTGCGGGATTGTTTATATTCTGCTGGATAAAATCCGTCAGATTATCGAGAGTTGAGCTTACAGGCGGTCTTATGCCGTGCTGAGGAAGTTCGTTCTTGACCGACATTTTATCAATAATATCTACAAAAACGCCGTAAAGCCTTTCTCTCAGTGGAATATCCGGCATCGTCCTCAACATTGAGTTAAGGCTGTCGATAAGCTCCTGCATAGTGTTTATCTTGGAAAAATCAGCCATCATAAGCGAGCTGTTCTGTGCCGCCTCGGTATAATCCGATTTCAGGAACAAACCGTCCGCAAGCATTTTGAGAGCGTCCAATCCGCTCATTTTTCCTCTGTCGTAATTGGCAAGAATATGCTCGATATTATACCCCGAATTTTTGAGCTGCTGCATATATCCCTTTTCGCTCATCGTTTCATTAAGAAATTTTTGCCAGCCCGTAAGCTCCTGTTCGGATAATTCTTCAGCATTTTCGGAATTTGCCGCCTCTTGACTATCTACATTTTCCACAAAATTTTCATCTGAATTTATGTCATTTTGCTGAATTTCATCAGATATACCGTTAAAATTAAAATTTTTATCATCTGAATTCGTTGAAAGTAGTTGATTTTGTTGTTGATTTGTAGTATAATTATTATCAGATAACTGTATTTCTGACTCGTCCTGTTCTGACATTGCTCCGACGGTTTCCATAGTCTGAGGGTCCTGCATGGGTTTCTTGTCAAAAATTGCCGAATAAAGGCGGTTGAAAGAATTTTTGAGCGACTCTCTGAGCGTTCCCGAAGAAATTTGAGTCAAAAGCAGATTGAAATATTCCTTGCACATATAAGGACTGTTGTTATAACGGGAAAGATTGTGCGTGATAAGAGGAATAAGCATCTGGGTCTTATCGTCATTCAGAAGACTTCCGCTTACGTCTTTCAGAATTGAAAGCGTTTCGCCTTTGAGATAGTCAAAATATTGCTCTGCGTCCTCAGCTCCCCATTCCTGCGAAAGGTTTAGTAACTTTTCGGAAAGCTTTTCATTCGGGGAATAGTACTCGGAAAGGAATTTAAGGTTTGCTCTCAAAGCGCCTAAAATCTCTTCCCTGTTCTGGGCAAAATTTATTGATTTGAGAAGATTTCCGATAAGCTCCTTGGTGTTCTGGTCAGAGGTCGTCTGGGCGACTTCCCTTAAAACATCGTAAAACTCGTGACCTGAAAACATCGTGTTTTGCTGTTCTTGGTTCTGTATCTCCTCGACGAGCTGTTCGGGAGTAACGTAAAGCTCTTTCGCAAGGTTTTTCAGACTTCCGTAAAGCTCTGTGTGACCTGTGACAAGCGCTTGATTAAGAACCTCAACGTTAAGCAGATCCTTTAGCATTTCGACGGCAAGGGTCGGGTCTTTAGCCACCTGAACCTGCAAGGGGATAAGCTCGCGGTTGCCCATTTCAAGGCGGCTCTTAGAGGCGGAATCTGAATTAACTCCTGCCGCACCTACTCCTGTGAGCTTTACAATGTCAAAAGGTTCTGTGTTTTCGTCCTGCTGTCTAGGACTGTAGTTGTAATTCTTGGCGGTGATCGGATTATTTATCTGCGGAATTTGCGCCATAAAACTTCCTCCCCAAAATAAAATAGTTTACTTGTTATTTCTATAATAACATATTTTCGGGCAATATAAAAGGTCTTTTTTTAAAAAAATTCAGAATTTCCACCTAAAAAGGTAAATTCTTTATATAAATCATTAAAAATAAACGCCTCTGTGCGTATTCGGAAAGGAATTGATATTATGGCAAAAATCGAACCCGGCATGGAAGCAATGCTTGATATGTACTTCTATGAAACAAATTCTCTTTTGGAACAGCTTGACGAGATACTCCTGCGCACCGAACAGTCAAATGCCTTTGAAAGCGAGGATATCAAGGAAATATTCCGTATAATGCATACCATTAAGGGCTCTTCAGCAATGATGGGATTTGACAATTTGTCGGTCCTTGCCCATAAAGCGGAGGATATGTTTTTCGTTATACGTGAAAATCCCGATGTAATTACCGATGTCAGCTTTGTCTACGATTTGGTATTCCAGGTATCCGATTCCTATAAGGCACAGATAGAGTCTATTCAGGATAATGTCAACGGCGAATACGAGCAGATAAATTTTGATGAGCTTATCGACAAGCTCCTCAAAGCAAAGGACAAACTCTCCAAAGAGGCAAGCGGCGAAAGCACCGCAGACGACAGCGCATCTTCGGGCAATAATTCGGCTGCGCCCGTAGGCGGTGACGGAAAGATAACTGTCCGTGTGTTCTTCGAGGACGGCTGTCAAATGGAAAATCTGCGTGCGTTCTTGCTTGTAAATACTATACGCGAAGAGTGTTCTTCACTTGAATATTATCCCTCTGATGTGGAAACAAACCCCGAAACCTCAAAGGAAATTATCGAAAACGGATTTCTGGTAACATTTCCTGCAAGTGATAATAAGGATTACATATTAAAGCTGATCGAGTCCGCACTTAACGTTCAGTCTTACGAGGTGCTTTCCGCTGCCGAAACTCCTGCCGAAAAGACAGAAAGCAGCGCAGCAGCCGAAGTTCCTCCTGAGCCTGCAAAGCCTGTCGAAACAGTAAGCAAGCCCGTTGAAAGTAAACCTGCGGCAAGCGCTCCTGCCGAAACATCAGCCGAAAAAACGCAGACGGCAGTCGAAAAAACGCAGACGGCAGTCGAAAAAGCACAGGCGGCAGTCGCAAGCGCAACAGCTCAGGGCGGTTCTCAGAAACAAAATCTCATAAGCGTAAATCTTGCAAAGCTCGACGCACTTCACGATATTGTCGGCGAAATAATCACAACAGAGTCAATGGTTATTTCCAACCCCGACCTTGAAGGTCTTGAGCTTGAAAGTTTCAGCAAAGCTGCCCGTGACCTCAGAAAGCTCACCGGAGAGTTACAGGATACGGTAATGTCTATCCGAATGGTGCCGCTTTCGGGCGTTTTCCAGAAGATGAACAGAATTGTCCGTGATATGCGTAAAAAGCTCAACAAGGACGTTGAATTTGTAATGGAAGGCGAGGACACAGAGGTAGATAAGTCGATAGTGGACAGCCTTCAGGATCCGCTTATGCACCTTGTAAGAAACTGTATGGACCACGGAATTGAGGAAAATGTCCAGGACAGACTTGACGCAGGAAAGCCTGCAAAGGGTACTCTGAAACTTACCGCACAAAACTCTTCGGGAGAAGTTGTAATAACGGTTTCCGATGACGGCGCAGGCATCGACCCCGAAAAAATACTTGTCAAGGCAAGAAAACAGGGCATTCTCGTAAAGCCCGAAAGCGAATATACCGAAAAGGAAATACAAAACCTTATTCTTCTGCCGGGATTTTCTACAAATGAACAGGTCACAGAGTTCAGCGGAAGAGGCGTCGGAATGGATGTCGTTAAGGCAAACGTTGAAAAGTGCAACGGTACTGTCGTGGTAGACAGCAAAAAAGGCAAGGGAACAACATTCATCATAAAAATTCCGCTTACTCTCGCTATTATCGACGGTATGGAAATATCTGTCGGCGATATCGTGTTTACAGTTCCTATTTCCACAATCAACGAGAGTTTCAAGGTAGAACCGGAACAAATTCTCCGTGATACGGACGGAAATGAAATGATAATGCTGAGAGGTATATGCTATCCTATTCTTCGTTTGCACGAAAAATTCTGCATAAATACCGATGTTACAGACCTGAAGGAAGGTATTCTTCTGTTGGTTGAAACCAATAATAAGTGTATGTGTATATTCGCAGACAAGCTGATAGGCGAGCAGCAGGTCGTTGTAAAGCCTTTCCCGAAGTATCTCGCACGGTACGATATTAAGGGCGAAGGACTTTCAGGCTGTACAATAATGGGCGACGGAAGTATTTCACTTATTATTGATACTAATACGCTTATCGGTTAAGGGGGATAATTATTATGACTAATGACGTTATAAAAGAGGCTGTCGCAAAGCAGCAGTCAGGCGACAGAAAGCTCGCAGCCGACAACAGCGTTCTCGGCAAGGTAATGACATTCAACATAGGTGAGCAGATTTACGGAATTGAAATACAGTATGTGCTTGAAATAATCGGTATGCAGAGAATTACCAAAGTGCCTCACGTACCGAATTATATCAAGGGAATTATAAACGTCCGTTCAAAGGTAGTTCCCGTAATTGATATAAGAACGCGTTTCGGCAAGCCCGAAATTCCCGTGACCTCGCGCACCTGCATTATCACGCTGAGCTTTAACGATACTTCTGTGGGTATCATCGTTGATAATGTAGCCGACGTTGAGGACATTCATACGGGAGATATTTCCGCTACTCCCGAAAATAAAAGCGTAAATACCAACGATTTTATTCAGTATATGATACGTTCGGACGATAATTCCAGCTCAACAAAGCTCATCCTCGACGTTGCAAAACTTCTTGACGAACAGGAGACATAAAAATGGAAATAACCGATGCTGAATTTCAACGTTTGGTCAAATATATGTATGATAATTTCGGCATAAATCTTTCCGCAAAAAAAATTCTTGTACAGGGCAGATTGGGAAATATGCTCCGTGACAGAGGCTTTAAAAACTATAACGATTACCTTGACGCCGTAATAAATGATAAGTCGGGAGCAGAGGTCACTACTATATTAAATAAGCTCACAACAAACCATACTTTCTTTATGAGAGAGCCTGAGCATTATACCTTTATGAAAGAAGTTATTCTCCCGTATATGACGTCGGTGTGCAAAAATCACGTACTGAGAATTTGGAGCGCCGCCTGTTCTTCGGGAGAAGAATGTTATACTATGGCAATGCTTATTGACGAATTTTTCGGCTCGGAAAAGGGAAAATGGGATACAAGAATACTTGCGACCGATATTTCTCAGAATGTAATAGGAAAAGCTAAGGTAGGAATATATCAGGAAGATGGAATGAAGGGTCTTTCCAAAGAATGGAAATCACGCTATTTCAACGACTTGGGAAACGGAAATTACGAAATATGCCAGGGAATAAAGGACGAAATTATTTTCAAGACCTTTAACCTTATGGACCCTATGCCCGAAAAATATAAGTCAAATCCTTTTGATTTGATTTTCTGTCGTAATGTTATGATTTATTTTGACCAGCCGACAAAACAGGCATTGGTAAACAGGTTTTATGATGTTGTAAAGCCCGGCGGATATTTCTATATCGGTCACGCCGAAAGCATTAACCGTCAAAGTACGATGTTTGAGTACATAAAACCCGCAATCTACAGAAAACCCGAATAATAACGGAAATTTATTCTATACTTCAATGAAAGGGTGTTGTTTATGAATCGAATTAAACTACTTGTTGTAGATGATTCAATACTTTTCAGAGAAGTTATATCCCGTTATATTCAGCAAAATGATGCTTTTGAGCTTGTTGGAAAAGCGGTAGACGCTTATTCCGCAAGAGATTTGATATTAAAATATGAGCCTGATGTAATGACGCTGGACCTTGAAATACGAAAAATGGACTCTCTTTCTTTTCTGAAAAAGCTGCTGCCTCAGTATTATATTTCAACGGTAGTCGTTTCAGCTTTTGAAAGCAGAAAAGCCGAAAGCTTTGAGGCAGGTGCGGTAGAATTTATCCTCAAACCGCATACAAGGACAGCGTTTGAAATGGAGTCTTTTGCAAAAGAGCTTTTCAGGAAACTTCGTGTTGCATATAATCATCTTGGTCCTATGGCAGCAGACCCGACAGAGAAAAAAACCATCTACAATGACGCAGCATCTGCTGTTGAATTTGCAAAAAAAATGAGAGATCAGATGGAAACCGCAAAGAAAATATTTGCCTCTATGCCGCAGAGATCGGTTAAGTCTGTACCGCAGATAAACCCTTCCGTAAAACATTCAAAGCTGAAAAAATCTGAGGCTGTTATCGCTTTGGGTGCGTCAACAGGCGGAACAGAAGCGCTTGAGCAGGTTATCAGAAACTTTCCGGAAGATACGCCGCCGGTTATAATCGTCCAGCATATGCCCGCAGGATTTACAAAACTGTATGCCGACAGGCTTAATAATTCCTGCAAAATGAAAGTAAAAGAGGCTGAGGACGGAGACAGATTAAGGCAGGGACTGATAATCGTAGGAGCAGGAGAGCACCATTTAAGGCTTTGTAAGGACGCTAAGGGATATTATATCAGCTCAAAACAGGGCGAAAAGGTTTCGGGACATTGTCCGTCCGTTGACGTGATGTTTTCTTCGGTAGCAGAAGTAGCAGGTCCTTCGGCAATAGGCGCAATTCTTACGGGAATGGGAAGAGACGGCGCAGACGGACTGTTAAAAATGCGTCAGGCAGGCGCTTACACTATCGGTCAGGATAAAGAAACCTGCGTGGTCTACGGTATGCCTATGGAGGCTTACAATATAGGAGCTGTGGAGGTTCAGGCGCCGCTTTATAAAATAGCGGAGCTGATACTTGATGATTTATATTGATATACTATTATAATATATTGCCCCACCGACAGTGGGGTTATTTATTTTCACTTAATTTATGAAATTTCGCATTTTTTATGATTTTTTCCTTTCAACAATCAACTTCGTTTTGTTTAATATAAAGTTTTTATATACAACATTCACGCATTTTCAACTTGAAATTAAAGAAATCAACTTCAAAAAAAGCTCTTAACTAAACCAATCTTTAACTTTTTTAACAAGGTTTTCAACAAAAACAACTCATTTTAACCGATTTTTTGTTGAAAATCAGCCCTTTTTTTATATAGCAGGAAAGATTTTCAACAATTTTTATGAATATTATTTATAAAACGGAATGAACGCTTTTAAATCGTCAATATGAAAAATATACGAATAGTAATTTTTTACTTTAATCTCGATTATTTTTCTAAACAAAAATTATAATTTTTATGTTTTCCCTGAATTTTTAGAAAAAATTTGGCTTGTACATAATACTTTTTAACGTTTTTAACTAAGTTTTCAACAATTTTTGTTATTTTTCAATTTGTATATTTTATTTTTTACTTTCAACCGACAAACGTTGAATTTTAATTGAATAATTATTTTCATATTCTATATTGTTTATTTTAAAAACAAATTAACACAAAGTATTTCTTTTGTTGAAAATTCACAGAATATTTAGTGAATTATGTCGTTATTTTTGCTTGAAAAATTTTGCATTTTATGATACAATTATACTATAGTATGTGAAATTATTACTTAATTGACTTTTTAAAAAACTGGAATGGTGATTGAATAATGAACAATCTTTCTTCTCTTTCGGATATTTACAGATGCGTTGTGGATAACTGCGTTAAAGAGTATGATATTTCAAGTGCCGCAAAGGAATTGTGGCTTGACCCTCTTGTTCCGCTGAGAATGGAGGGAAATACATTCGTGCTTGCAACCGACCACGAGTTCAAAAAGGAAACGCTTAAATCTCTGTATCTTCCGTCAATAGAAGAGCAGTTAAGAAATATACTGGGCGTTCCTATGAGAGTGGAAATAGTGGTAGACGATAAAATTTCCGCAAATAAACCCGTTATTTCCGAAATAATAAATGCAGAACCCGTAAATGATACTATAGTAAATATCGACAAGAAAATAACCTATACGTTCGATAATTTTATAGTAGGTCCTTCAAATAATCTTGCTTTTGCTGCGGCAAAGGCAGTTTCAAAAAAACAGCACGAAAAATATAATCCGCTGTTTATTTACGGCGATTCGGGTCTTGGAAAAACTCATCTGCTTTCTGCAATTCAGTTTGAAATGCAGAAGAATTTCCCCGGCATAAATATAATCTATATTCCTGCGGAAACATTTACAAATGAATTTCTCCATTCAATTTCATCAAACAGCGTGGAAAGCTTTGATGAAAAATACCGCAGCGCAGACGCTCTTCTTATCGACGATATACAGTTTATCGCAGGTAAAGACCAGACAGAGGAAAAATTCTTCCATATTTTTAACGAGCTTTATAATCAGGGAAAAGTGATAGTGCTTACCTCTGACCGCCCCGCAAAGGAAATAAAATCCATTTCGGACAGGCTCAGAACAAGGTTCAGTTCGGGACTTATTGCCGACGTAAAACCGCCCGAATATGAAACAAAGCTGGCTATTATCCAAAGAAAAGCAGAACTTTTGCATTTTAATATTTCCGAAGATGTAACAGACTATATCGCTACAAAGCTGAAGTCAAATATCAGACAGATAGAGGGTGTTGTCACTAAGCTGAACGCTTTGTATACGGTATCGCAGATAAGACCGACTGTCGCAGTCGCTCAGAATGTCATCAAGGATATTGTGGCAGATCACCAGCCTATCCCCGTGACAGTTGATAAAATTATCAACGAGGTCGCAAAAATCTATAATATAGAGCCTGACGATATACGCTCTCAAAGAAGAACAGCCAATATTTCACAGGCAAGAAAAATCGCTATCTATGTTATTCAGAATGTGACAGAGCTTTCCTACGAATCAATCGGACAAGAATTCAGCGGAAGAGATCACTCTACAATGGTTTATGCGATAAAGTCCGTTAAGGAAGAAATGGAACGTGACAGCGGCTTTCGCTCGATAGTCGAAGATATAATAAAAAATGTAAAGACTAATCAGTAATTTTAACCGATATTTCAACTTTTTTTGAACGTTGATTAACATTCGGTTGAAAGTCTGATAAGATTTAAACTTTTTACGAAAATATTAACCGCAGGAGGTTTAAATTTTTCAGTCCGAAAAAGGTTTTAAAAAGCCGTTTTTTTCGTTTTCCACAGTTTACACCGCCTTTATTATTATTATTATTAAAATAATAATATCATAATCTTATCATATCGAAAATTTGCGACAAGGAGATTTTTATGAAATTTTCATCAGCAAAAGAAGTTATTCTTGAGGCTTTTCTTACAACGTCAAAAGCAGCGTCATCAAAATCTACCATTCCTGCGCTTGAAGGCTTACTTCTTGAATTGAACGATAATAAACTCACAGTAACGGGTTATAATCTTGAAATAGGAATAAGAACTGAAATTCCCGTTGAAAACGGAGAGGACGGAAGTACTGTAATCAATGCCCGTATTTTGTGCGAAATAGTAAGAAAAATGCCGTCAGGCGTTCTTGAATTTGATATTGGTGATAATAAAACCGCTAAAATAAAAAACGGTCAGACGGAATTTTCAATTATGTGTATGAGAGCTGACGAGTATCCGCCCGTTCCTCAGACAGGAATAGAAAACGGATTTTCCATGCCGCAGCATCTTCTGAAAAGTATGATAAATCAGACTAAATATGCCTGCGCTACCACGGATACAAAGCCTACTCTTACCGGCTGCAAGTTTGAAATTGCGGATAATGTTCTGAGCGTGGTTGCGGTAGACGGTATCAGAATTGCTCTTCGTCAGGAAAATGTTACCTATGAGAATGTTGATTTTATCGTACCTAACCGTACTCTTGAAGAACTTACACATATACTTTCAGATGAAAACGATAAAAATGTAACTGTCTGTATTGACAAAAATCAGATCTTATTTAAAATCGACAAGTATACAATGATTTCCCGTCTTATTAACGGAGATTTTCTTGAATACAGAAAGCATCTTAATTGCGAGTGTACGGTTTATGCCGAAGTAAATTGCCGTGAAATTATTGATATGCTTGATAGGGCAATGCTCGTCATAAACGAGAAAAATAAGTCGCCTGTCCGCTGCGAATTCGGCAGCGACTCTATTACAATGAGCTGTACAACCTCTTTAGGCAAGGTTTCCGATAAAATCGCCGTAAAATATAACGGAGAGCCTATCACAATAGGATTTAACGCAAAATTTCTTCTTGACGCTTTTAAGGCTTGCGATACGGATAAGGTAAAAATTATTCTTACAGGTTCGGCGGTTTCTCCCGTTATAATTCTGCCTATGGAGGGCAGGTCGTTTATATTCTTTTTATTGCCTATGCGCTTAAAGTAATAAATTCAAATTTATGTAAATTCATAAAAAAGAAAGGTTAGGAAAATGGAAGAATTAAAAATCATTACCCCTTTTATAAAGCTCGACCAGCTTGTTAAATTCGTCGGTTTCAGCGAAACAGGAGCAAAGGCTAAAATTCTCATTGATCTGGGTGAGTTTAATGTAAACGGCGTTTGTTGTACCAAAAGAGGAAAGAAAATCAAGCCGGGTGATATAATCGAGTATAAAAATAAAAAATATAAGGTCGTTTACGAGGAGCAGGAGGCTGCTGAAGAGGAAAAATCGGAGTAATGTATATCACCGATATATATTTGCGGAATTTTCGCAATATTAAAGAGGCAAGGCTCTCTTTTGATAAAAATTTAAATATTTTCGTCGGAAAGAATGCTCAGGGAAAAACCAATCTTTGCGAAGCAATTTCGGTTTGCCTTGGCGGAAGTTTCCGACGTGTTCGTTTTTCACAGTTTGTTCCTGCGGATAGACCCGACGCAGAGGTAAATATTGAACTGAAATTCCGTGATGATATTACAGAACGTGATAATATTATAAATTATTCTGTCTGTAAAAATTCTGCGGAGATAAAATATAATGATATAAAAATGAAAGACGCTGCCGAATTATACGGAGTGTTAAAATATGTAATTTTTATACCTGATCATTTAAATATTATCAAGGGTTCACCCGAACTTAGAAGAACTTATCTTGACGATGTGGCTCTTATGCAGACAAAAACTCACCTGAAAAAGCTGTCAAGATATAACAAAGCGTTAAAACAAAGAAATAATATACTAAACGGCATTTATTTCAGCGAACGCGAATTGTCCTCTTCGGTCGCTGCGTGGAACGAAGTCCTTGCAACAGAGGGAATAAATGTCACTTACGGTCGTTTGAAATATTTCAATTTTCTCAAAAATTGTGCTGCAAGAATTTATTCTGAGCTTACAAACGGTACAGAAGCTCTTACAATGGATTATCAAAGCTCTGTTTTTAAAACAGATAGTATAGATTTTAATAATTTAAATCATTTGTATAATATTTATATAAAAGAATTGGAAAAAAATCTCCAGAATGAGATGAAATTGCGATACACATTGTCGGGAATTCACCGCGACGATGTAAATTTTTATGTGAACGGAATGTCTGCAAGAGATTTTGCGTCACAGGGACAACTTAGAAGTATCGCTCTTGCGTTGAAATTGTCCGAGGCGGAAATTATCCGCAGAAAAAATAAAACTTATCCTGTGGTCATTCTCGATGATATTTTAAGCGAGCTTGACCATATCCGCAGGGATTATATAATTCATCATATTGAAAAAAGTCAAGTTTATATTACTTGTTGTAATATGAGTGATTTATCTTCAATGTCGGGCGGAAAGGTCTGGAACGTAGAAAACGGTGTCTTTACCGAAATTTAAGCTGATTTTTTTAGAAGGGCTGAAAAATATGTTTTTGTACTTGGGCGGAAACACTACCGTAAAATCAGATGAGGTTGTAGGGATTTTTGATATTGAAAAATGCTCCGTGAGCCGTGTGACTGCGGAGTTTCTTAATTTCTGTCAAAAAAAGGGTCTTATTGTAAATGTTTCGGAGGATATGCCGAAAAGCTTTACAGTTACTGAAAATAATGTCTATATTTCCAATGTATCAAATATGACAATAGCCGCCAGAGCTAAGAAAAAATTCTAAAAAAATTAGTAATAAATTCCTAAAATGCTTGAAATTTAAGCCGTTTTGTGGTATACTATATATAATATGTTCGGTATTGTTTTTGATAAAGGAGTTTTTTTATGACTGAAAATGAAAACGCTGTTGATAAAAGCTATGACGGCGACGATATACAAGTTCTGAAAGGACTTGACCCTGTTCGTAAGCGTCCGGGTATGTATATAGGCTCTACGGGAGAGGGCGGTCTTCATCATCTCGTTTATGAGATTGTGGATAACGCTATCGACGAGGCTCTTGCAGGATACTGCAAGCATATCGACGTTTCAATTCTGCCCGATAACGTTATAAGGGTAATCGACGACGGACGAGGCGTGCCTACTGGAATAAATCATTCAGAGGGTATATCTGCGGCTACGCTTGTTTTTACCGTTCTTCACGCAGGCGGTAAGTTCAATAATGGCGTTTATAAAGTATCGGGAGGACTTCACGGAGTAGGTGCCTCGGTTGTAAACGCTCTTTCGGAGTGGCTGGAAATTGAGATACACGACGGAAAAAACGTTTATTTTCAGCGTTTTGACAGAGGTTCTTATAAAGAAGAGATAAAAATAATCGGTGAAACCGACCGCACGGGTACGACAGTCACTTTTAAGCCTGACAGCGAGATTTTTCATACGACTGTTTTCAATTTTGACACTCTTCAGGAGCGTATGAGAGAGCAGGCTTTTCTTAATGCAGGTCTGAAAATTTCACTTCACGACCTCAGAGATGAAAACAATACCGTAAATGAAACTTATCAGTATGAGGGCGGTATTTGCTCATATATCGACTGGCTCAATAAAAAGAGAGGCGCAGCGGTACTTCACCCCGATATAATCTATCTCAAGGGTAATGTGGACGATATTATGGTAGAAGTCGCTTTCCAGTATACGGACGATTTCAACAGCGAGGTTTTCCGTTCATTTGCTAATAATATCCATACCGGCGAGGGCGGTATGCACGAGTTAGGTTTTAAGCGTGCATTGAATAAAGTTGTCAACGACTATGCAAAGAATTTCAAGGAAAACAGCGAGAAAAATAAAGTCAAGAAAAAGGTCGGTAAAAAAGGTGAAGAAGATAAGCCTTTTACGGGTCTGAGCGGCGAGGCGATAAGAGAGGCGATAAACGCAATTATCTCCGTAAAACTGCCCGAATGTGAGTTTGAGGGTCAGACTAAGGGTAAGTTGGGAAATCCCGAAGTACAGCCTGCGGTTTATAAGGTTGCAACGGAACAGCTCACTTATTATTTTGAAGAACACCCCGAAACTGCTCAGATAATAATGAATAAGGCTATCAATTCGCAGGCAGCTCGTGACGCCGCTAAAAAGGCAATGGAAGCCAAAAGAAAGTCTATTATGGACTCAAACGGACTTCCCGGAAAGCTTGCAGACTGCTCTGACAGCGATCCTACGCATACGGAAATTTATATTGTCGAGGGAGATTCTGCTGGCGGTTCTGCAAAAGAGGGCAGAGATAGACGTTTTCAGGCTATACTTTCACTTTGGGGTAAAATGCTGAACGTTGAAAAGGCAAGAGCAGATAAGGTCTACAATAACGATAAATTATCTCCCGTTGTAAAGGCATTGGGTACGGGAATAGCTGAGGATTTTGATATTACAAAGCTCCGCTACGGAAGAGTTATTATTATGGCAGATGCCGATGTTGACGGTTTGCATATAAGAACGCTTATGCTGACGTTTTTCTTCAGATTTATGCGTCCTTTGCTTGAAGAGGGTCACGTTTATATCGCACAGCCGCCGCTTTTCAAGGTTTCCAGAGGAAAACAGGTGAGATATGCGTTTTCCGATGAAGAACGCGATGAATATATAGCTCAGCTTAGCGCTGACGGCGGAAAAACAGATGTTCAGCGGTATAAAGGTCTGGGCGAAATGGACCCGTCACAGCTCTGGGAAACTACAATGAACCCCGAAACAAGAACAATGCTCCGTGTTTCCGTAGAGGACGCCGCAAAAGCTGACGAGATAATGACAATTCTTATGGGCGATAAGGTCGAACCTCGCAGACAGTTTATTGAAACCAATGCAAAGCTCGCCGTAAATCTTGATATATAACGCAAAAATGAGGTGATTTGTATTTCAAACGGTTTATTGCCCGATTTAAAGGCTCAGGAGCTTGAAAATAAGGATAAAAAGAAAAAACAGCAAAGGATAATCGCTGAGTTTTCCTACGACAATTCTCTTGAGGAAACAGACGACGCTATGAAAACATTTCAGCAGAAATTTTCCTCAAAGAAAGGAAGGCTTTCAATTGTCGCTTATTCGTTAATGGCAGCGGCAGCCGTTGCTGCGATAGTCTTTAATCCTACGCAGGTCGTGCTGTATCTTGCACTTGCTTTTTGCGTATTCGGACTGGTTTATACTCTTACGGATAAAAAGCGTATGAGAAAAAAAGTCATCGAAACAATAAAAAAAATGAACCCCGAAGATTATCACTGCACGATTTTCGATAACAGGATAGAAATAGAAACCGTAATAAAACCAAACCCCGAGGAGCCGAAAATCGACAGCGAGGAAAATATTCACGTTGAGCTTGACGCTAAAGCGGACGAAAACACCGAAGAGGCTGTTGATGTTGCCGAAGAACCGATAAAGTCGGTTTTTAAATTTGGCGAGGATATGCTTGATTTTGTCGAGAACGACAGGTCAATGCTGCTTATTCTTGCAAGAAGACAGATTTACTGCTTTCCTAAGCGCTGTCTTACCGTAGAACAGCAGACGGCTATCCGTGATTTTCTTCCGAAAAAATTGGAAACATTTATGTGATAAGCGAAAAGCGATAATAGGAGGATAAATGGACATAGATTTCAGTTTGGAAAAGCTCCACAGCATTGACCTTGAAGAAACGATGAAACAGTCGTTTATAGAGTATTCAATGGCTGTTATTACATCAAGAGCGCTCCCTGATGTCCGTGACGGATTTAAGCCCGTTCACAGAAGAATAATCTACACGATGAACGACGCAGGAAACACATCGGACAAACCTTTCAGAAAGTGTGCGTATACTGTCGGAGAAGTTCTCGGTAAATACCATCCGCACGGCGACGCATCTGTTTATGACGCACTTGTAAGACTGGCGCAGACGTTTTCAATGCGCTATCCGCTGATAGACGGTCACGGAAACTTCGGTTCTGTGGACGGCGACCCGCCTGCCGCTTACCGTTATACAGAGGCACGTTTGTCAAAAATTGCCAACGAAATGGTTTCCGATATAAATAAAAAAGTCGTTGATTTTCAGACAAACTATGACGATAAGCTGCTTGAGCCTGTTGTTCTTCCGTCAAGATTTCCAAATCTTCTGGTGAACGGCTCAAACGGTATCGCAGTCGGAATGGCGACAAATATTCCTCCGCACAACCTTAACGAAGTAATTGACGCAATTTTAATGCTTATCGAAAACCCCGATGCAGGCATTGAGGATCTGATGACCTGTATCAAGGGTCCCGATTTCCCGACGGGCGGCGTTATTATGGGATACAGCGGTATTCGTTCGGCTTATTATACCGGAAGAGGCAAGATAATCCTCAGAGGCAGAGCAAATATCGTTGAAGAAAATAATCACACGAGAATTATCATAAGCGAAATACCGTATATGGTAAATAAAGCGAGAATGCTCGCAAATATCGGCGATCTTATGCGTGACAAGCGCATTGAAGGCATTTCTGTTGTCCGCGACGAGAGCGACCGTGACGGTATGCGTATCGTAATCGAATTAAAACGTGACGCAAACGCAAACGTTATACTCAATAAGCTGTATACCTATACACAGTTGCAGGACACAGTCGGCGTTATTATGATTGCTCTTGTAAACGGAGAGCCGAAAACTCTTACGTTAAAGGAACTGCTTACACATTACCTTGATCATCAGATTGACGTTGTTACCAGAAGAACCAAATTCGACCTTGACAAGGCAAAGGAACGTGCGCATATTCTTGAAGGTCTGATGATAGCAATTGACTTTATTGACGAGGTTATTGCAATTCTTCGGAGCAGCAAGACCCTTACAGAGGGCAAGGAACGCCTTATTGAGAGATTTAAGGACGTTGATGTTTCTTCTTCGGGAATGTTTCCTGCGGCAACGTATTCGCTTACGGAAGTGCAGGCGGACGCTATCGTTAAAATGACGTTGGGTTCGCTTACGGGAACGGAAAAGAGCAAGGTAGTTGACGAACTTCTTGAAAAGCGTGAGATAATCAAAAATCTCGAAGATTTGCTTTCGGATAACTCAAAAATGCTGCATCTTATCGGAGAAGAACTTTCTGCTATCAGGAAAAAGTACGGTGACGAAAGAAGAACTTCCATTGAGCCTGTCAGCGGTGAAGTCGATATTGAGGACCTTATCCCCGAAGAAGATTGCGTAGTTACATTTACGAATATGGGCTATATCAAGCGTCAGCCTGCCGAGGTCTATAATATCCAGAAACGCGGCGGCAGGGGAGTTTCGGGTATGAAACAGCGTGACGAGGATTTCGTGGACAGTATGTTTATCTCGTCAAGCCATGAAAATATCCTCTTTATCACGAACAAGGGCAATATGTTCCGCTTGAAATGCTACCAGATACCAGAAGGCAGCCGTCAGTCAAGAGGTATGAATATCGTCAATCTTTTGCAGCTCTCCGAGGACGAAAAAGTAGCCGCAATGATGACGACAATTGATTTTGCGGAGAACAAATACTTCATCTGCCTTACCAAAAACGGACTTGTAAAACGTACACGCCTGTCAGAGTTTAAAAATGTAAGAAAAGGCGGTCTTAGAGCAATTACTCTCAATGACGGCGACGAAATAGCAGGCGGATTTCTTACCGAAGGCGACTGCACGGTTATCGCCGCTACCAGAAACGGCTCTGCAATTCGATTTGACGAGAATGATATTCGTGTTATGGGAAGAACTGCAAGAGGCGTTCGTGCAATCAGGCTGAGAGATGACGATTTTATTGTCGGTTCAACGAAGATTTTCGACGAAAATGCCTCAATTCTCACTGTTACCGAAAAGGGAATGGGAAGAAGATGTGCGGTTGCAAGCTACAGACTTCAGCACAGAGGCGGTATGGGACTTAAAAATTATCCCGTAAGCGAGGAAAAAGGCGCTGTTATCGGAATACGCACTTTAGGTCCTGACGACGATGTTATTCTTATAAGCGCAGAGGGCGTTCTTATCAGAATACGTGCAAACGACCTGCGTGTTATGGGAAGAACTGCGTCGGGTGTCCGTGTGATGAGATTAGGCGTTACGGACAGAGTTGTAACGTTCAGCCGTACTCCTCACGACGAAACAGAGGAAACCGAAGAGGTTGAAAAGGCAACAGACGAAGAGGTCGCTGCATCTCTCGCAGAGGACGCAGCAGAGGTGATAGAGCCTGATGAGCCTGTCGATGACGAAGAGGAAGAGAACGGCGACTTTTCCGAAAATTGACGTTCCACGTGGAACAAATATCGTATCCCCGAACCCTGTTCGGGGATATTTTGGGATTTGGAGTTAAGAATGAAAGAATATGTTCTTGAAGAATATGATATTTGTGTGATCGGCTCAGGTCACGCAGGATGCGAGGCGGCGCTTGCTGCGGCAAGATTGGGTCTTAAAACGGCGATTTTTACGCTGTCGCTTGATTGTATAGCAAATATGCCGTGCAATCCGTGTATAGGTGGCTCTGCAAAGGGTCAAATTGTATGCGAAATCGACGCTTTGGGCGGAGAAATGGGAAAAGCCGCAGACGCCACGTTTATTCAGTCGAGAATTTTAAACAGAGGAAAAGGTCCTGCCGTCCACAGCCTCAGGGTGCAGTCAGACCGAGTTAAATACCATACTTATATGAAACAGGCTCTTGAAAAACAGGAAAATCTGTTCATTAAACAGGGCGAAGTCACAGCAGTTGACACAGAGGACGGCAAAATTACTGCTGTTCGGACAAAATTGGGCGCAATTTACCCCTGCAAGGCGGCGATTATAACTACAGGTACTTATCTCAACGGAAAAATCCATATCGGAGAGCTTAATTATTCCGCAGGACCCGACAATGTTCTTCCGTCAACGGAGCTTACAAAGTGTCTGAAAAATTTGGGTCTTACTATGAGGAGATTTAAAACAGGTACTCCTGCGAGAGTGCACAGACGGTCGGTCGATTTTTCGGTTATGGAAAAGCAAATCGGCGACGAAGAAATAATGCCGTTTTCGTTCGATAATGAAAAAATAATGGAAAATCGTGTAGACTGTTGGGTTACGTATACCAATGAAGAAACTCACAGAATAATTCTCGAAAATCTTGACCGTTCACCGCTTTATTCCGGTAGAATTGAGGGGATTGGTCCTCGCTACTGCCCCAGTATTGAAGATAAAATCGTGCGTTTTCGTGATAAAGAGCGTCATCAGCTCTTCGTTGAGCCTATGGGTCTTGACACGGACGAGTGTTATTTGCAGGGAATGTCAAGCTCTCTTCCCGAAGATGTGCAGCTAAAATTTCTTCGGACGATAAAAGGTCTTGAAAACGTTGAAATAATGCGCCCTGCTTACGCTATTGAGTACGATTGCTGCGACCCGCTAGAGCTTTTGCCTACCTTAGAGTTCAAAAAGATAAGCGGTCTTTACGGAGCAGGTCAGTTTAACTGCACTTCGGGATATGAAGAGGCAGCGGCGCAGGGTATTGTTGCAGGAATAAATGCGGCACGAAAAATACAAAATAAGCCGCCTGTTATTTTGGAGCGTTCGGGCAGCTATATCGGCACGCTTATTGATGATTTAGTGACAAAAGGCTGCTCCGAGCCGTACCGAATGATGACCTCCAGGAGCGAATTTCGCCTTATACTTCGCCAGGATAATGCACCCGAAAGACTTCTTCCACTTGGTCACGAGATCGGTCTTGTTTCAGAAGAGCGCTGGCAAAGGTTTATTGACGACAACGAAAAGCTTTCAAACGAGCTTGAACGTATCAAAAAGGTCATTATTCACCCTTCGGACGAGATGAACGGTATGCTCACGGAAAAAGGCACTTCTCCGATTACATCGGGAGTTCGCCTTTTCGAGCTGCTTAAAAGACCGCAGCTTTCCTACACCGATTTTGAGGATTTTGACAGAGAACGTCCGAAATTGAAAGTATCGCTTGTAAATCGTCTTGAAATTGAGCTTAAATACGCAGGATACATCAAAATTCAGTCCGAACAGGTTGAAAAAGCGAAAAAACTGGAGAAAAAAGCTCTTCCAACTGATATTGATTACAAAACGATAAAGGGACTGCGTCTTGAGGCACAGGAAAAGCTGAACAAGCATAAACCTCTTAATATCGGACAGGCAGGAAGAATTTCGGGCGTAAATCCCGCAGATGTGTCGGTTTTGCTTATCTGGCTTGCAGGGAAAGGCGGTAACGATGGATAACCGTGACTATATTATTGATTTATTTGAAAAGGCAGGTCTTGCGCTGTCCGCGGAAAAAGCAGAAAAGCTCTGCAATCTGTCGGAATTTATGCTTGAATATAATAAAAACGTAAATCTTACCGCTATCACGGAATTTCACGATGTGGCAGAGAAACATTTTCTTGACAGCATTTTGCCGTTTTCACGCCTTGAAATTGAGAAAAATTCTTCTTTTATCGACGTCGGCACGGGAGCAGGCTTTCCATCTTTGCCGCTGCTGATATACAGGAGCGACCTTAAAGGCACGCTTTGCGACAGCCTTCAAAAACGCTGTGTTTACCTCGAAAAAGCTTGTGAAAAAATAGGCGTAAATGCAGAAATTATCCATGCAAGAGGCGAGGAACTGGGCA
>CANQKW010000027.1 GCA_947624555.1 uncultured Clostridia bacterium | reverse complement strand
AATTTATGATGAAATCAAAGGTATTTTTTTCGAGAGAGATAACGCCCGAAAAAGTGGTTGAGCTTTACCGGATGACAGGAAAGGAATTGACAGGCAAGGTCGCTGTCAAAGTCCATTCGGGAGAAGAGGGCAATCAGAATTTCCTTCGTCCTGATTTCTGGAAACCTATGGTCGAGCACGTACACGGCACGGTAGTGGAATGTAATACTGCTTACGACGGCGAACGAAATACCACGCCTAAGCATATAGAGCTTATCAGAAAACACGGCTGGAGCGCATATTTTGACGTCGATTTGCTTGACGCCGAGGGTCCCGATATGGAACTTCCCATACCCAACGGTCACCGTATAAAGAAGAACTTTATAGGAAAAAACACTGCAAATTATGATTCTATGCTGGTTCTTTCTCATTTTAAGGGACACCCTATGGGCGGTTTCGGGGGAGCAATCAAACAGCTTTCGATAGGAGTTGCCTCTTCCTACGGAAAAAAGTATATCCACGGAGCAGGATCTACCGAAAACTATTTCGCTACGGAACAGAACAGTTTCCTTGAATCTATGGCTGACGCAGCATCGTCTGTTGTGGATTATTTCAAGGGCAATATGGTTTTCGTAAACGTTATGAAAAACCTCTCTGTTGACTGTGATTGCTGTGCAGTTGCGGAAGACCCCTGTATGAAGGACATCGGCGTTCTGGTATCTCTTGACCCTATTGCGGTTGACCAGGCGTGCGTTGACCTTATTTATGCCTCAAAAGACAGAGGACGTGACCATTTTGTTGAGCGTATCGAGTCACGCAACGGAATACACACAATAGAGTCCGCCGCAGAATTAGGCTTTGGCAGCCGTGAATATGAGCTTATGGAGGTTGACTGATGTCGGATATTACGCTGAAAACAGTAATTTAAGCGTTATTTCAAATAAAATGATAAAGGAGAAATTATTATGTCAACAACAATTCTGAAAACAGCGGGAAAAACCCTTCTTTCAATCAAGGCGCAGACAATTGCCGCAATCGCTGCTGTTGTAGGAGCAGTCGCTCTGCCGCAGATTTTCCACGTTTTAGGTGCAGCGTCAGGACTTGGCACATCGCTCGGCGAGGCGTTTTTGCCGATGCATCTGCCGATAATTCTCGTCGGATTGCTTGCAGGACCTTATGCAGGCGCAGCCGCAGGACTTCTCGGACCTTTGGCAAGTTTTGCACTTTCGGGAATGCCCGGAGCGATGATGTTGCCGTTTATGATGATTGAACTTTGCATTTACGGACTTTCGGCAGGACTTCTGCGGAATGTAAAACTCCCGACGATCGTTAAGGTCGTTATAGCGCAAATTGCAGGACGTGCGGTTCGTGCAGGCGCAATTTTGCTCGGAGTTTACGCTTTTGGCAGTCAGGTCAAAGTTTCGACAATCTGGACGAGTATAGGCGCAGGTCTCTTCGGACTGGCACTTCAGTGGGCGCTTATTCCGCTTGTTGTTTACCGTGTGGAGAATTTAAAGAAAAATGAACGCTGATTTGACAAGAGCGATTGAAACATTAAACAGCGGAGAATACACCTGCGTTCTGTGCAAGGGCGATACGGTCTATACAAGCACAAAGCGAGGCGTAAAGCCGCTTGTGGAGCTTATTGACGGCGCTGAAAACCTGAACGGATTTTCGGCTGCCGACAAAATTGTAGGAAAAGCGGCGGCGTTCTTGTACGTTCTTCTCGGCGTGAAGGAAGTATACGCCGATGTTATGAGCGAGGGCGCTGTAAATGTTTTTACGAAGTACAAGATTGATTATCGGTACAATATCTCCGTGAAAAACATAATCAACCGTACAAACACGGGAAATTGCCCTATGGAAATCACGGTAGAAAATATTTCATCACCCGAAGAGGCATTGACGGCAATCAAATCAAAGCTGAAACAGCTTTCACAAGGTGCCTAGGACTAAAATACAAAATCTAAAAAGGCTGCCCTCAACAGGCAGCCTTTTTGTTGTTTAAACCGTTGTATTTTCGCTTTCCGAGATGGCTTTTCGCCACTCTTCTGAGATTGTTTCGCATTTATCAACATCGCTTTTTTCTGCCGCATCGCAAAGCTGTTTGAAGTAGTCCTGCCAGCGCTCGGCAATATTGATATGTGAGATTTTCTCAACTGCCTCGTCTATTGCAAGAGTATCAAACGCCTCAAGCGCCTCCTGCAAAGCGTCAAGCATTTTGATAATCTTGCTCTCGTCGGATTTGGGGTTCATAAGAGCCTCATTCCACTCGTAGCAGATTTCCATACATTTGTCGATGTCGCTTTCTTCAGCCGCTGATTTCAGCTTTTCAAAAAACTCTGCGTCCTCGTCTTGATACTTGTATTTTGACATTTCCTCAACAACTGCGTCAATATTAAGCGTGTCAAAATCCTCTAAAGCCGCACTAATGCGCTTCAGAAATTCAAATATTTTTTCACGGCAAGCGTTTTGCTCTTCGTTTTCTTCGGCAGAGGGGAAATACGGCGTAAGAATATCCTTTATTCTAAGATATTCCGAAAGCATATCGTTGTTTTTCTCTTTGATAAGCTCAATATTATTATCGTGACCTGCTTTTTCCAGTTCTGCGGCGAGATCGGCAAGGTGGTCTGCACCTATCTGACGGGAGGCGCTTTTCAGTGCGTGGACTTCAATTGTGTAATTTTGCCACTCTTCTGCATCCCAATGACTTTTAATTGAATCAAATTTTTTGTCAATTGACTCAAAATACTCCTTCATTACCGAATAATACAGCTTTTCCGTGCCAAGCAGGGAAAGAGCCTCTTCCGTATTCAATTCCCTTATATCAAGGATAGACGGACCGCTTGTTTTGTTTTCAGGGGCATCATTTCCGGGCAATACGGATTTATCAACGTAGGTTATTTTGTCGTTAGGAAGCCACTTTCTAAGCTTTGTGAGCATATCCTTAATATCAATGGGCTTTGCAATAAAATCGTTCATGCCCTCTCTTATGAACATCTCTTTTACTCCGCCTATGGCGTTTGCGGTAAGAGCGATTATCGGCACATCGTTATAACTGGGGACAAGCCGTCTTATGATATGAGTAGCCTCAACGCCGTCTACTTCGGGCATCATATGGTCCATAAAAATGAGGTCGTACTTAATGTGATGTATCATTTCTATTGCCTGCGCCGCACTTGTCGCTGTGTCTATATGCATTTTCAGCGGCTCAAGCAGACCCTCTGCAACGGTAAGGTTTACAGAGTTATCGTCTACAATAAGAATATGAGCGTCAGGTGCGATAAAGGAGAAAGCGTTTGCCTCGTTTTCAAAATCTATACCGTCCAGATCTATTCCCTTTATGCCCATTGCATTATAAAGGCTGAGCGAGTAGACAGGCTTGCTTATAGCCCTTACATTCGGCATATCTATAACGGAAATGCTGTCATATTCAACTATTGCTATGCATTGCATATCGGGATTGTTTGTTATAAATTCCTGTATCTGCGGAGTAGAAAACAAATCTCCCACAATAAAGAAATCAACGTCTAAGTTTTCAAAGCTGCTGCTGTTATCAAGGTCTATTACTTCTGTACCGATACGTTCAAGGTCGATAATGAGCTGTCTTTTTATGTACAGATTTTGTACAAGAACAGAAACCTTGTATTTTTTATCCAACTTCGGAAGAATAGGCGCCGAAACAACAACCTTCTGCGGCACCTCAAACGAAAACGTCGAGCCTTTTCCAAATTCGCTATCGAGCCAGATTTTTCCGCCCATAAGCCGCAAAAGCTGCTGGGAGATTGCAAGTCCGAGACCGGTACCCTCAATATTTCTGTTTCTCTTGCTGTCCAACTGCTGGAACGAATTGAACAGCTTAGACATATCTTCTTTCTTGATTCCTCGTCCCGTATCGCTTATATCCGCTTTAAGAAGAATGGTATTTTCATCTTTTTTCGCAAAGTCGATTTTGAGATGAACTTCTCCCGATTCCGTGAATTTTACTGCATTTGTAAGCAAATTCAGCACTATCTGATGTATCCTTATATTATCTCCGTGCAGCATTTTAGGCAAATCGGGGGAGATGTCCATTGTAAATTCTATATCTTTTTTGCCGATACGGGTATTTATAACGCCTGTCAGATCGTTAAAAATCGACAGCGGCTCGTATTCGACCTCAACGATTTCCAGTTTGCCCGATTCAATCTTTGAAAAATCAAGAATATCGTTTATAATGACCAGCAGATTTTTGCTGGACGCCATAATCTGATGTAAATATTCTCTCGCAGCGGGAGACATTTTCTCACGCAAAGCAAGCTCAGAAAGACCTATTACCGCATTCATAGGAGTACGTATCTCGTGACTCATATTTGCAAGGAAATCGCTCTTCATCTGAGTAGCTTTTTCGACTTCGATATTTTTCTGATTGATAATGTAACCCCTGTAAGCCATTGCTGAAAGAGCATTTGCTATAACGCTCATTGAACGTGCGGCAAGGTCGACCTGAGTCTGATTTACGATATTTACCTTTTTTACTGCCTCGACAAACTCGTCTGGATCTACGTCAAGCTCTTCGGCGATTTTGCGGAATTTATCGAAGTCGGGCTTTTCAACAAGCACCTGACCGCCAATAAAACTGCCTATCAGTTTGTCGTTTACAAAAATCGGTGCGGCATAATCAACAAGTCCTGCGTGGCAGAGATAAGAATGACCTGTGCCTTTTTCGATACATAATTTTGCACCGTTTATATCGCATTGTTCACATCTCTTTTTTCCAAGCTCGCTTTTACGAGTATATTTCATACAGAAATCTGTAAAATGTGAGCCTTCAGTGACAGCTACGCCGTTAATATCGGCTGTAAGCGCTGCCATACCCGTCATATCCGAAAAAGCGTCCTGTATTTTCTGGAGCGTTTCAACATCAATCAAATCAACAAGACTAAGTTCGTTTTCGTTATCCATAATCGGATTCACCTTATCCTTTGTCATATTAAACAGCTGCCGAAAGCAGTCAACTTGTCAAATCTCTTATTGTTGACATAAGTAAATCTATTTCAATGGGTTTAAGCAGGTAACCGTGCGGTTTAAGCGACATTATCTCCAGAATTTTCTCTCTTTCGGAAACGCCTGTTAAAAAGCACACGGGAATATGCGATGTTTTCGGGTTATTTTTAATTTTTCTGAAAACGTCCGCACCTGTTTCGATAGGCATTTCATAGTCGAGAATAATAAGGTCGACGCTTTTTGATTCAAGAAATTTTCCAACAACTATTCCGTTAGCCACAGTGGTGACATCATATTTATCCGACAGTGCGGATTTAAGCATTTTAAGTACATTACGGTCGTCGTCGACAACGAGGATATGTTTCTTTTCATCTCCTGCTGCTTTCTTTGCTGAAAGTGCAGCCTCTTCCTTCCCTTCGGCAACCATTTCTTTTGCTTTTGCCGCAATCTCTTCTTTTGACTTTGCAGCAATTTTTTCGTTTTCTTCCCGTTTCGCCTTTCTTGCCTCTTCGATTTCTTGGAGCTTTTTCTTTGCCTCTTCGATTTCCTCCAAATAGCGTGTTATCTTCAAAGTGAGATTATCCTGCGTTACAGGACGTCGTACGATTACGTTTGCAATAAAACGGTTATTTTCCTCGATAATATCTGCAATATCCGGTTCTGCAACAATAAAAATCGCTGCGCCGTTATAGGCGTTTCCTCTTTTCAGTCCGTTAAGCATTGAAATGGTTCTTTCAATATCATCGCCCAAAAAGCAAATAAAGGCGTCGGGTTTGAAAAATTTAAAATGTCCCACAACGTCCGGGAGATAATCCGATGTACTGATCGCATTAAAAATTGTGTCGGAATTACGAATAAAATCAGCTACAAGCGACGTGTTTTTGCAAGTTACGAGAATTTTATATTCCATATAAGTTCCTCCGTCATAGCGAATAATTCAGACTGTCTGCTTAAGGAAAAGTTTATTCTTATCAAAATAATTATAACATATGTAAGAATAATTGTCAAGGACAATTTCATCGTGATAGCCAAAAGTATTTATGCGTTATCGGGTAATATCGCTGTTGTACTCTTTGCCTTGACAAAACAGGCAATTTATGCTATAATTAGCGCAGATATATTAAAAATAGGGGTGATTTTCCATGTATCATCGCAGATTAAAATTCTTTTTTACGGATATGCCGTCAGATCAGGTTGAAATAATAAGGAAATATCCCGCTCCCGATGCGTTTGAATTTGATTTTTCAGAATGTACGTCAGATGATGCAGATATAATCATTATAGGCAACGCCGACTACGATGAGGTGCAGCGAATAAATTCAGAAAAAAAGACTAATTCGCAGATTGTTGCCATATGTGAACGGGAAAACTTTGAAAAACTGAAAGACGTCGTTGATGAAGTATGGGAGCTTCCGATGAACAATTCCGAGCTGGAATACAGATTTTCCCAATTTATCAAAAAAATCAAGCTGTCTACGGATTTGTGGCAGTCGGAGAATTTTTTGGAGTCATCAATTGACATTTCTCCGAGCCTTGTTTGGTTCAAGAACCGCAACGGTATTCACGAGAAAGTAAACCAAAGCTTTTGCGACACGGTAAACAAGACAAAAGAGCAGGTGCAGGGAAGAGGTCACGCCTATATCTGGGACGTTGAACAGGACGACCCGTCTTGTATTGAGTCGGATAATCTGGTAATGAACTCAAAGAAACTTCTGATTTCCGAAGAGAGCATATCTACGGGACAGGGAGAAAGACTGCTGACTACCCATAAAGCACCGCTCTTTGACTGGGACGGTACGGTTATGGGAACTGTCGGAATAGGCGTTGACATCACAAGAGAACGTATTTTCGAGGAGGAGATAGTAAACCGCAATCGTACTCTTGAAAAAGTACTTACATCAATAGAATGCGGAGTTCTCTGTCATTCTCTGGACGGAAAAAAGATAATCAGCGTAAATGACGCCGCTCTTCGTATTCTCGGTTATGAAAGTGCCGAGGAAATGCTTGAAGCAGGATTTAATATGATAGCAAATTCTGTTATTGACGAAGATAAGCCCAAATTCTGCGAGAAAATAAAGACTTTAAAGAACGAGGGCGATACAATTGACCACGAATATCATGTCCGTCATAAGGACGGAGAAATACTGCACGTTCTTGGAAACGTAAAAATTCTTAGTGAAAACGGAGAGCTTTTCTATCGGCGTTTTCTTATCGACTGTACCGAGCAAAAGCTCCGTGAACGTGAGCACGAACGTCATTCTGCGGCGCTTATTCGTGCGCTTTCCGTCGATTTTAACCTTGTGTGCTTTTACAATCTTGTTACGGGCGAAGGCGAGTCGATACGTGTCAACGAGAGCTGCAACAGCGGTTTTCTGAAATCCGTATTTCAGGACAAAATTTATCTTGAAGAAAGTCTGAGGCATTACATAAATCACTGTGTAGTTGAAGACGACAGAAAAATGCTCGCAGATGTGCTGCTGTCCCGTGAAAATCTACGCAATAAACTTTCAGAAAGGGATACAATTTACATCAATTATCGCTGCAACTGCCTGAGCGGAGAGCATTTCTTCCAGATAAAAGTTGTACGTACAGGCGATTGGGATACCGAACCCTGCGTTGTAGTCGGCATAAGGAGCG
This sequence comes from uncultured Clostridia bacterium, assembly GCA_947624555.1. Classification (GTDB taxonomy): domain Bacteria; phylum Bacillota; class Clostridia; order Oscillospirales; family Ruminococcaceae; genus CAG-115. The sequence continues at coordinate 18,636 of CANQKW010000027.1, read as the reverse complement.
TTGACGCAGAGATACGCAAGAAACTTGAAAAAGAACATCAGCTTGAAGATGCTCTTGCCGAGGCCAACCGCGCTAATCAGGCCAAAAGTACGTTTTTGTCGAATATGTCGCACGATATAAGAACTCCTATGAACGCTATCATAGGATTTACGACGCTTGCTCTTTCTCACCCCGAACGCCCTGACCAAATGGAAGATTGCCTGAATAAAATAATGTCCTCGGGAAATCATCTGCTGTCGCTTATAAACGATATACTGGATATGAGCCGTATTGAAAGCGGCAAAATGCGGCTTGATGAAAAGCCTGCAAGTCTCCCCGAAATCATACATGGGCTGTGCAATATTATATATACGGAAATTAACGCAAAACGGCTGGTTTTTTCCGTTGACACGGTGGGAATTGTAAATGAAGATATAATCTGCGATAAACTGAGACTTAACCAGATTTTGCTGAATTTGCTGTCGAATGCTGTGAAATATACTCCCTCGGAGGGAAAAATTACGTTCAACATAATACAGCTTAAAAAAGCCGCCGACGGCTGTGCACGGTACAGATTTGTCGTAAAAGACACCGGTATCGGTATGAGCGAGCAGTTTTTAAAGCATATTTTCGAGCCGTTTGAGCGTGAACGAAATACCACCATAAGCGGTATTCAAGGTACGGGTCTGGGAATGGCAATTACGAAAAATATTATTGATATGATGAACGGCTCGATAAATATAAAGAGCAAAAAAGGCAAGGGCACGGAAGTCACGGTCGAGCTTGAATTCCGTATCAACAGCGAACAGGTGTATCACCTGGGAATAGAGGAGTTCAAAAACAAGCGTGTGCTTGTTGTGGACGATGATTTCAGCACCTGCGACAGCGTTTCGTATATGCTTGAACAGCTTGGAATGCGTGCGGAGTGGACGCTTTCGGGCAGAGAGGCATTACTTCGCATAAAACAGGCAGAAAACCGCAGCGACAGCTATGATATTTACATCATTGACTGCTTTTTGCCTGATTTAAACGGAATTGAGATAGTCAGAAGAATACGCAGGGAAAAGGCAAAAAATGAGCCGATAATTATACTTACAGCTTACGATCGTACAGAATTTGAGGACGAAGCAAGGGAGGCGGGGGTTTCCGCATTCTGCTCGAAACCTCTGTTTATGTCAGAGCTTAAAAACTGCCTTTCGTCGCTTTCGGGCAAGTGCGAGGAAAAGCGTCAGAGTGGGTTTGCCGACGGTAAAATTCGTACCGGAAGAATACTGCTTGCCGAGGATAACGAGCTTAATCAGGAGATAGCCGAAGCGCTTCTTACAGAGGCAGGATTTGAAATTGAGATTGCAAAAAACGGAAAGGAAGCCGTTGAAATGATTAAATCTCATGATGCAGGATATTATCAGGTAGTGCTTATGGACGTCCAGATGCCTATAATGAACGGTTATGAGGCTACTCGAATGATAAGACAGCTTGACGATAAAGAGCGTGCAAATATTCCTATACTCGCTATGACTGCAAACGTATTCACCGAGGACAAGGAAACGGCAATATCAAGCGGAATGAATGGCCATATTGCAAAACCTATCAATATCGGCGTGCTTTTTGAAACGCTTGACGGGATACTTACGACTGAGTAAAAAAATGAGCAAAAAAGAATTGTTTAGAAGATATGTGGTGTTTATTTCAGGCTTGTTCTTTTCGGGAGTAGGAGTTGCCTTTACCAAACACGGCGATTTGGGGGTTTCTCCGATTTCTTCTGTTTCAAATGTCCTGAGCCTGAAATTTCCCGTATTTAGTCTGGGAGTCTGGATAATTATTTGGAATTGTATTCTGCTGACAGCCCAAATCGTTATTCTTCGCAAAGAATTTAAACTGTACAATCTTCTGCAAATACCCCTGTCAATTTTATTCGGCTGGTTTACAGATATAGGTACGTGGGGAGTTTCGGGCATAAATGCGGATAGTTATGCCGTAAAAATGATTTTGCTGTTCGTAGGAATAATAATTCTTGCGTTCGGAATATCGCTCACGGTCATTGCTGACGTGATAATGAATTCGGGAGAGGCTCTTGTTAAGGTAATTTCAGATAAGATACAAAAAGAGTTCGGGTATGTAAAAATCGGATTTGACGTTTTTTGCGTAATTGCTGCCGTTTTATTGTCGGTCATATTCTTTAACGGAAGAATTGAAGGCATACGGGAGGGAACTGTAATTTCCGCCGTAATTTCGGGATTTATCGTTAAATTTATAACAAAGCTTATCCGCAAGCCGGTTACAAAAATAATTGAATACAAATTATAAAACAGGCTCTCCGTTTAATAGGAGAGCCTGCCTGCTTATATTGATTTTTCGACTTCGTTCAGCGCCTCTTCGTCAAATTTATTCTTCTTGTAGTAGTATTTTTTGTCCTCTTCGGTTATTTCTCTGATGACCCTGCAGGGATTTCCTGCTGCTATAACATTTGGCGGAATATCCTTTGTAACGACCGAACCTGCGCCGATAACCGTATTTTCGCCTATATTTACACCCGGACAAATCACAACATTTCCGCCTATCCAGCAGTTGTCGCCTATCGTAATGGGAATACCGTATTCAAGCATAGTATTTCTCATCTCATAATGAACGGGATGTCCTGCCGTATAAACAGATACATTCGGAGCAACAAAAACATTGTTTCCGATAGTAACCTTTGCTACATCAAGTACGATAAAATTATAATTTGCATAAAAATTATCGCCCACTTCGATATTTTTTCCGTAATCACAGTGAAACGGCTGTAAAATTGTGATATTTTTTCCTGCTTTTCCGATAATACTGCGAAGTATTTCATCAAGCTTTTGCGTGTCGCGCGGATTTGTATTATTGAATTCAAAAACCTTACAGCGATTTTCAAGCATTATCTTATTGCAATTTTCATCGGCGATATATGCCTGTCCGTTGTTTTTCCTTGTGAAATTGTCCATAATTACTCCTTTATCAAAAGTCCGCCGAGTTTTCTCAACGGACTTTAATTTTATTCGGTTCTGAGAGCCTCAACAGGGTCTTTTTTCGCTGCAATTCTTGCAGGGAATAGACCTGCTATCAGCGTAAGCAGCATACTTATTACCACGAGAATAATTCCGCCCATTAACGGCAGCTGTGACATTCCCGAAATTCCCGTAAGGTGTTCTATGATTATATTTATCGGGATATTCAGCAGCAGAGTGACGATAATTCCGATAGCTCCTGCCGAAAAACCGACGATAAGCGTTTCCGCATTGAAAACGTTTGATACATCACGTTTTGACGCACCAATAGCACGAAGTATACCGATTTCCTTAGTTCTTTCAATAACAGAAATATAGGTGATAATTCCTATCATTATCGAAGAAACAATAAGCGAAATTGCCACAAATGCAATCAAAACATAAGATATAGAGTCAATTATTGTGGAAACGGAGGAAATCATTATTCCTATATAATCCGTGTAATTTATAACGTCCTCGGACTTTTCTTCAGCGGTCTTTTTGTCGTTATAATCCGAAATAAACTCTGTAATAGCCTCTTTGCTGTGGAAATCCTTTGCGTAAATCGAAATAGAAGAAGGCTCGGCAAGGTCGGCAAGTCCCAGTTTTTCAAGGTTTCCGCTGTAAGTAGCCTCAGTAGTTTCAGGCTCTTGCGTAAGTTTCATAAGCTCCTGAATTTGATTTGTTGTAAGAATACTCATAAGAGCGCTTGAAATTTTAGAAGGAGTCGCCATTCCGAAAACTGCGCTTTGCTGCTGCTCGGGAGGGAGCTGTGCAATTTGAGCCAACTGCTCTTGTGTAAGCGACTCTGTTATTTTTTGAGAAAGTGCCTGCTGCTGTTCGGGAGAAAGCATTTCCATAATCTTTGCAAAAGCCTCTTCCTGCGTCATAGGCTTTTTCTCTTCTCCGTCAACGGTAAATTCAATTCCCGTAAACACATCGACTTTCTGATTTTCAAGCTGTTTTTTGAGGAGTTCTCCGTTGTTGGTGCGCTCGATCATATATTCCGTAAGAGCATGAGTATAACCGATACCGCCGCTGTTGGTGGAGCTTATCAGACTGTCGCCGTCAGGTCGGATAATGCCGACTACCTTGATTTCGGGCGCATTTTCAAGAGCTTTGTTCATAAACTCAGCGTCGTTTCTCATATCGTCATATCCGCCCTTGTCGTTTTCCTTATACCAGTCAGACGGCGTAAGCAAGCGGAAAGACATTGACATAAGCTGATCGTAAGTAAATGTCAAATCACCCGTATCAATATCTATGTTTTCACCTGTCATTATGCTGCTCATCATATCGGTAAGCTCTTTCTGGTCGCGCAGACCAAGTGCGTAAAGAGCAACATCGGACAGCTCATTGTGCTGATTTACAATGAAAACGACCTCGTTATAGCTTTCGGGAAGTCTGCCTGCAAGGACCTCATACTGTTCGCTTGTAGTTTTATTGTTGAGAAGTTCTGTCCAGAAATTTGCGGCATTACTGCCCGAAGAGCCCATCATAGAAGAATAGGTATTGCTCATCTGATTGATATTCTGCGACATTTCGTTTCCGAGCATTGCCTCCATAACGGTTGACGGGTTTGTTCTTATAATATTTCCGTTCAAGTCCTTGCAGTAAATGTAGAGGTTAGTTGAATAACCGTACTGAATTTCGGAAACATTATCAAGAATATTGTCGGGATTTGACTCCAGATACTCTTTAAAATCCTTCAGGTTGTTTGTCTGAATTTCCGACAGCATACTCTTTACCATTTCCGTGGAAATATCGTTTGTATATACAAGATCCGGGTCACGGTTTTCACGGTCGGCGTCATTCTGACCCATCATAGACTCTACAAGACCCGTATAGTCCATTGTTTCGTGCTGGATCGAGATAGGGTAGGACGCAAGTGTTGAATGTTCAACGTTGTCAATATACATCTGAACGCCGTTCGACAGCGACAAAATCAAAGCTATACCGATAATTCCTATACTTCCCGCAAAGGCTGTGAGAAATGTCCTGCCTTTTTTTGTAAGAAGATTATTTCTTGAAAGCGCAAGAGCAGTCGCAAAAGACATTGAGGTCTTTTTGGAGCTTTTTGCTTTCTTTTCCTTTGGCTGTTCTTTTCCGTCAAAAGGCATAGAGTCGCTTTTTATCTGTCCGTCAACGAGCTTTACAATTCTCGTGGCATATTGCTCCGCAAGATCGGGGTTATGCGTTACCATAATAACCAGTCTGTCGTTTGCAATCTCTTTTATAAGCTCCATTATCTGAACGGATGTTTCGCTGTCAAGAGCGCCCGTAGGCTCATCGGCAAGAAGAATATCAGGGTCGTTTACAAGAGCTCTTGCGATAGCAACTCTTTGCATCTGACCGCCCGACATCTGATTTGGGCGCTTGTTAAGCTGGTCGCCCAGTCCAACCTTTTCAAGAGCCTCTTTTGCACGCTTTCTTCGCTCTGATTTTGATACGCCCGACAGTGTAAGAGCAAGCTCAACGTTAGATAAAACCGTCTGATGAGGAATAAGATTATAACTCTGAAAAATAAAACCTATAGAATGGTTCCTGTAAGTATCCCAGTCGCGGTTTTTATACTCTTTTGTGGATTTTCCGTTAATTATCAGGTCGCCCGAAGTATACGAGTCCAAACCGCCGATAATGTTCAGCAGGGTGGTTTTTCCGCAGCCCGAGTGACCGAGTACAGCTACAAGTTCGCTTTCACGAAAGCTGATTGAAACGTCTCTCAAAGCGTGAACTGTTTCGCTGCCTGTTTCGTAATTTTTAACTATATTTTTTATTTCGAGCATTTGTTTCTCCTTCCTCAACGGATAAAACAGCAAAAATAATGCTGAATATCAATACTCAATTATTTTACATCTTTCAGTCGTATTTGTCAATAATAACTTTGTACAATTCCAAAAACAGCGAGGTATTTCCTTGAAATTAATCAGAAATAAGACATATTTTTTTGCGTTTTCAGCAATTCTTGCTTTAGCTGCCGCAGCAGCCTGCCTTATATCCGAAAACATTCCTGCAAGAATAATTTTTGCGGTCGCAGGGATTTTGGCAGAAACCGCATTGACCTTGCATTTCTTCTCGATAAAATACGCTGTTTCAGATAACTGCCTGGAAATCAAAAGCGGAATTTTCTTCAAAAGGGTCAAAAAAATCGCAATTGATAAAATAATCCTGACAAGCCGCTTTTATATCGGCAAAACCGTTGTGCTGACCGTAATAAAGACAGCAGGTTCTTCAAGCGTTATTTTTGGCGATATTATTTACAATCACGCTCTATAAGCAGTTTTATCGCATTTATCGCACATTCGATAGCACGTTCGCTGGAATTGCAGAATGTGTCGGGAAGATTTTGCTTTGAGCGTTCGGCGTTCCATAAAGCGGTAAGAACGCCTCCGCAGCGTATTTTCTTTTCATAAGAAGAACGCACAAGACCTACCGAATAGATAGCGGCACATTCCATTTCGCTTGTAAGACAGCCGCATTTTACATAGCTTTCCCAACGGGATTTTATATTATCGCATACGGCAGAACGTTCGGGATTTGTTTCTCCGTAAAAGCTGTCTTTTGAGTGGACTGTTCCAACGTGAAAACGTTTTCCGTTCTCGTCCTCAGATGACTGACGGGCAGCCTCTACAAGGGCAGAGGTCACTTCAAAATCAGCCAGAGCAGGATAACCTTGCGGCAAATACTCGTAAGATGTGCCTTCCGCACGTATAGCCGCCTCTGCGATTATCAAATCTCCGCCGAAAACCGACAAATCAATGCCGCCGCTTGTTCCTACTCGAATAAATGTATCCGCTCCGCTGTCTATAAGCTCCTCGACGGCAATTGCTGCCGAAGGACCGCCTATACCCGTGCTGCATACGCTTACCTTGACTTTGCAAAGCTCTCCCGTGTAGATGTTGTATTCACGGTTTTGAGCAATCTGCACGGCATTGTCAAGATATTCGGCAATAAGCGGCACTCTTCCGGGGTCGCCGGGGAGAATTACATATCTTCCGACATCGCCGTTTTTGATTTTAAGGTGAAATCTTTCGTTTTCATCAATAAGACCTGCCATAATTCTACCTCACAAAAATATCAATCGTCAAAAATGCTGGGAGACTTTTTATTTTTTTCCCGTCGTTTTCTTTGAATATACTTAGGCAAATTAGTAAGTAATGTTATTGTAACGGTAAGCGCAGTAATTCCCAGACAGGGCATATATAAAAGCACAGGACCGTTGTTGTCGGGAATATCCTTAAAAAGCTCCATATACCTGAAAAACGTTACAAGAGTTCCAATACTTGCAACTATATGAATTATTGCTGCTGTTTTTGTGTTGCCAAGCATAAGGATAAAAATTCCAACCGTGTAAAGTATGGAAGAAACAAGCCAGACGGTAGTCGAAATATCTCCTGCATATTCGGGGTCTTCCATTCCTATCATAATGATAATGGGTGCAAAAATCCCCAGAAAAAGCCCGAAAATTGCCGTTAAAATGACATCAAATCCTCTTAAAAGCATAATTGCAGGCAAAAATCTTTCCAGAGGAGTTTCCTTTTCAAATATCGAAAATGTCCTTACGAACACATTATCCTTTTTTTTCTTTGTTTCTTTTTCCATATTAACCTCATCATTCCTTATAATTCCAGCGGTCAATTCCGGCTTTTCTCATAGCGCCGAAAATTCGCTCTTTAGTGCCTTTATTTTCGTGTTCAAGCGAGCGCAGAAGTTCTTTTGTCCATTGACGGCGAGTCGTTTTGTCAGCAGGACACAGACTTTTGACGATTTCAAGTCCGTTTCTTGCCGCACAGGACATAACTGCGTGTTCGGGGGCGAAAACCAGCGGACGTATGACCGTTATATCTTTTCTTGAAAGATACGAAATGGGAGCAAAACAGCCTATTCTTCCTTCGTTAAGCAGGTTCATCATAAAAGTTTCAATTGCGTCGTCGTTGTTATGCCCCAAAGCAAGCTTGTTGCAGCCCATAGACTTTGCCGCATCGTGGAGCGCCCCTCTTCTCATTTTGGCACAGAGAGAGCAGGGGTTTGGTTCTTTTCTGATGTCAAAAACGATCTCGCCTATATCGGTTTTTACCAGTTTAAATTCGATATTGTATTTTTCACAGAGCCTTTCAACAGGAGAATAATCGTTCTCTTTTCCGCCAAAACGAGGGTCAAGAGTAACCGCACAGATTTCATATTTTTTTTCGTAAAATCTGCGCATTTCTGCAAGACCGCAAAGCAATACAAGACTATCTTTTCCGCCTGAAACTCCGACGGCTATTTTGTCGCCGTCCTCGATAAGGTCAAATTCCTGACAGGCACGGCGCATATACCCCAGAATTTTTTGCATAAAATTCCTCTCCGATAAACATTTTAACTTTCAAAATCTATTATATCATATTGGCAGAGTTTTCGCAACGTTTATAATGAATTTTTCACATATTTTTCATTATTTCAGGTATCTGTCCAACTCTGTCTGTACGCCGTTTTCAATGTAAATTCTGGGAACTCTTGTACCGACAGCGCAAAGCAGCTCGTAGTTTATCGTTCCGATTTTTTCGGCGGCAGCTGTAAAGGAATTTCCGCCCTCGATTTCATCTGAATAAACCGTGACGGTATCTCCCAACTTGACTTCGGGAATATCCGTAACATCTATCAAGGTCTGGTCCATACATATTCTGCCGCAAACAGGGGCTTTTTTTCCGCAAACAGTCACATTCCATTGACCCGAAAGCCTTCTGTTAAATCCGTCCGCATATCCGCAGGGGATAAGCGCTAATCTTATGTCTTTTTCCGCCTTAAAAGTTCTTCCGTAGCTTACTGTATCTCCTGCATGAATTGTTTTGAGCTGACAAATCACACTTTTCATCGACATTACGGGTCTTATTCCGTCGGGAATAGGAAAACGGGGGTCGGGTTTCTGACCGTACATAATAATTCCCGCACGGACATAATCTCCGTCAAAATCCTTGTGATATATTATTCCTCCGCTGTTCTGAGAATGAAATTTAAGTCCTCTTTTTCTGCAAAATTCGAGGATTTTTTTCTGCTGGAAATTGGTAAATTCGATATCTTTTTCGTCAAGACTGTCTGCAACCGCAAAATGTGTATATGCCGCTCTGCATTCAAGTCCGTCCAAAGAGAGTATTTTGTCAAGCTGTTCTTCGGTGGTAATTCCCACACGACTCATTCCCGTGTCAATTTTAATATGTACAGGAACTTTAATTCCTCTTTTTAACGCCTCTTCCGAAAGAACTTCTGCATATTTTTCATCTCCAACCGTATAAATGAAATTTTTGCCTGAATTTTCCATAATTTCACTAATACTGCAGTATCCGAAAATCAAAATTTCCCCAGAAATATTATGCTCGTATAAGCGCTGAGCCTCCCATAAATTGGAAACCGTAAACTTATCCACGCCGCAGCTGTTCAGGGCTTTTGCACAGTATACATCTCCGTGACCGTAAGCATTTGCTTTAACAACAGCGGCAATCGGTTTTTTATCGGTAATTTCCTTTAGAATAGCTATATTTTGTTTTAAAATGTCAAGGTTTACCTCCGCCCAGGTCCTTTTATAAAAAATATTCATAAGGTTTACCTCTATGCTTGAAATTTTTATAAATATGTGTTATACTATTAGTATGCGGAAACAGAAATAAAAATTTCCCGCAGCACATACATTATAAATTATATCATATATTCACAGGAAAATCAATACTTTTTTCAAAAAAGAAAGGATAGCATAAAATTATGTCAGTTAAAAGAAAAAGCAACTGGTATATTTATTTGATTGCGTTCGGTATAACAATTGCATTTGTCGTTGTGGCAATATTTTCGTTCCGTTGGTATTTATTCCCTGAACAATCAGAGTCCGTGGGACTTACAACCTCGGGGGATATTGAGGAAAATTTCAAGCCGAATTCGTCGCATAATTTTGTTATGATGACAATGCTTTCCGACAAAGCGGAGGACAGCCCCGATTTATTCATAATGTACGCTTATAATGCGGTAAATAATGAAATTTGTCTTATTCCTCTGCCGATCGGGATAAGCATTGAGCTTAACGGAAGAACTCTGTCAAATATTTACACGGCACAAGGCGGAGATGCTGTCATAAAAGCAGTTGAAGAGGCGATAGGAGTTACCTGCCAAAGCTTTGTAAAAATGGACAGAAAAGGTTTTATAGACTTTTCAACAGCTTTTGGAAATGTCGAGTTTAACGTCGATAAAACGCTTGTAATCAATGACGGGGATACCGTTGATACAATAAATGCAGGAGAACAGCTTTTTTCTTCCGACAGGCTGTTCGGTTATATAATGAAAGCCGAATTTGACGGGGGAGAGCTTAACAGATACAATTACGTATGTGAAATTCTTACTGAATTTATTAACCAGAATTACCGCAATATCGACAGCTCTCTTATGGATTTGTTATACAATATGGCAATAAGTGACAGCGATACAGATTTAAGCAGCGAAATGTATACTTCACGCAAGGCAGCTCTCCTGAACACAATAGAATACGGCAACGAACCTGCTGTATACTATATTCCTTACGGCGAGTACACCGATGACGGAGGGTTCAGAATTTCTGAAAATTCAATAACTTCAATAAAACAACGAGTTGGAATTCAATAATCGGAGGGATATTATGGACGAAAAAATCGAAAAAACAATGCAGTCGCTCAAAAAGAACAGAATGCAGCCGTATTTTGTGCAAAGCCGCGAGGAATTGTACGAAATTATACGAGGTCTTATCAAAAACGATAAGCTTATTACGGCAGGCGGCTCGATGACTCTCAAAGAAACGGGAGTTGCCGATATGCTTATCAACGAGTACAAGGGTATTTATCTTGACCGTTCAGAGGGCAAAAATCCTGAAGAGGTGGGAGAAATTTTCAGAAAAGCATTTGTTTCGGATACATTTTTTTCAAGTTCCAATGCGATAACGGAGGACGGAGAGCTTTACAATGTCGACGGCAACGGAAACAGGGTTTCGGCAATGATTTTCGGACCTAAACAGGTCATTATAGTTGCAGGTGTAAATAAAATCGTTAAAAATATTGAAGAGGCAAAGCTCAGAGTTCAAAAAAGCGCTGCTCCGAAAAATTCCAAGCGCCTCAACTGTGCAACGCCCTGCGCCGTTACGGGAGAATGTAATATTCTCAGCACGGGAAAACCTTGCGAAGGTGATGGAAGAATATGCTGTTCATATGTGATTTTGGGTCAGCAGAGAGTTCCCGACAGAATAAAAGTTATTCTTGTCAATGAAAATCTGGGACTTTAATACATTTATAACTTGGCGGTATATTTCACTCGCCGCACGGCGGGCAGAATAATTTGAATATATTTTCCGACTGTTAAGGAGAAGTTTATGTCATATTACATAGGAGTTGACGTTGGCGGTTCTAATATTGCCTGTGCGGTAGTAGATGATAATTGCGAGATAATTTCACGCTCCAAAGCCAAAACTCACGGCACTAAAGGAGTTGTCGATTACGCAGAAGTGCTTGACGTGATTACAAGGAGCGTCAATCTCGCCTGCGAGTCGGCAGGAGTTCGTATTTCCGAAATATCTTCGATCGGAATAGGATGTCCGGGAATTTGCAACAGCGATTTGGGAATTGTCGAATATACAAACAATTTAGGTTTTCGTAATGCGCCTTTGAAGATTGATGTTGAGAATGTTTTTAAAATTCCCGTTTATCTTGATAACGACGCAAATGCAGCCGCTTTCGGAGAATTTGTTGCAGGAGCGGCAAAAGGTGCGAGAAACGCTGTGGTTATCACTCTCGGAACGGGTGTAGGTGCAGGAATTATCATTGACGGAAAAATTTACAGAGGAACGAATTTTGCGGCAGGCGAGATAGGTCATACTGTTATCGTTGCCGACGGACTTCCTTGCTCCTGCGGAAGAAAAGGCTGTTTTGAGGCTTATTCTTCGGCAACGGGGCTTGTAAATATGACAAAAAAAGCCGCAGAAGATAATCCCGACAGCGCTTTGAACGATATTATCAAAGCAGACGGAAAAGCAAGCGCAAGAACTGCTTATAAAGCGGCAAAAATCGGCGATTTTGTAGGAAAAGCCGTTACAGAGCAGTATGTAAAATATCTCGCCGTAGGTATTGCAAACGTTATCAATACATTTCAGCCTGATGTGCTTTGTATCGGCGGCGGTGTGTGCAACGAGGGAGATGTGCTGTTAATTCCTCTTAAAGAGGCTGTTTATAAGGAAATTTATTCCCGTGACAGCAAGAAAACCACCGAGCTTGTAATTTGCACTCTGGGAAATGACGCAGGAATAATCGGAGCAGCTATGCTCCACAAGGCTTAATTTAGTATTAAAACGGTTTTTGCCGTAATATAGAAAGGATATGTAAAAATGAGAAGTGATTTAATTAAAAAGGGCGTTGAAAAAACCCCTCACAGAGCGGTACTGAAGTCGCTGGGAGTAATTGACAGTGAAATGGACAAGCCGTTTATAGCTGTGGTTTGCGCTGCAAGCGATTATGTACCGGGTCATCAGCACCTTCACGAAATTTCACGTTATGTAAAGGATGGTATCAGAAACGCAGGCGGCGTTCCGTTTGAATTTTTTACGATCGGCGTTTGTGATGGACTTGCAATGAACCACAAGGGTATGAGATATTCTCTTGCATCCAGAGAGCTTATTGCTGACAGCATTGAAGTTATGCTTACGGCGCATCCGCTTGACGGCGTTGTATTTATCCCGAACTGTGATAAAATTGTTCCGGGAATGGTAATGGCAGCAGCAAGAATGAATTTGCCCTCAATTTTCATAAGCGGCGGTCCTATGCTGCCCGGCTGCGTGCAGAATAAGAGAGTGGGATATTCTGAGATTTATGAGGCTATCGGTCAGTATTCCAACGGTGAAATCGGCGATGACGCAATCAAGGATTACGAGGATAATGCTTGTCCGACCTGCGGTTCCTGCTCAGGTATGTACACCGCAAATTCTATGAACTGCCTTAACGAAAGCATAGGTATGTCACTTCCTTACGGAGGAACAGAGCCTGCTGTTACTTCCGCACGCAGACGTCTTGCAAAGGAGAGCGGCGAAAGAATTGTAGAGCTTGTTAAGCAGGATATTCGTCCTTCCGATATTCTTACCAAAAAGAACATTGAAAACGCTCTTGCCGTTGAAATGGCAATAGGCGCATCTTCAAACACGGTTTTGCATTTGCTTGCAATAGCTCACGAGGCAAAGGTGGATATTAAGCTTGATGACATTGATAAAATGAGCAGAAAAACTCCTCAGCTTGCAAAGCTTAATCCTGCGTCAAGCGTATTTATCACGGACTTGAATGCAGTCGGAGGTATCCAGACTGTTATCAAAGAGCTTGCAAAGGGCGGTCATATCCACGAAGATGTGCTGACTGTAAGCGGCACACAGGGCGACAGAATAAAAGCTGCCCGTGAGGCTGACGGCGAGATTATTCATAAGCTTAACAATCCGTTCAGGAAAGACGGCGGAATTGCAATTCTTTCGGGAAATCTCGCAGAACACGGCTCTGTTGTTAAACAGGGTGCAGTAAAGCCCGAAATGATGGACTTTACGGGAACAGCAAGAGTTTTCGACGGCGAACAGCCTGCGTGTGACGCAATTCTGGGCGGTAAGATAAAAGCGGGAGATGTCGTTGTAATTCGCTATGAAGGTCCGAAGGGCGGTCCCGGAATGCCCGAAATGCTTGCTCCTACTGCGGCAATCGTCGGTAAAGGTCTTGACGGAAACGTTGCACTTATCACAGACGGACGTTTCAGCGGCGCATCAAGAGGAGCGGCTATCGGTCATGTTTCTCCTGAGGCGGCAGAGGGCGGTCTTATCGCTTTCGTTGAGGACGGAGATAAAATTCATATAGATATTCCAAATCGCTCACTTACCTTGCTTGTCGATGACGCCGTTATCGAGGAGCGCAAAAAGAAGGGAATTCTTCCTCCTAAGGAGCTTGACGGTTATCTCAAACGTTACGCTAAAATGGTTACTTCTTCCAATACGGGAGCAGTTTTTGAGGATTGATTAAAAAAACAACGCCGACTGAAATCAAACAGTCGGCGTTATCAATGTAAGTTTAAAAATTAAAGGCTCTTGATGATCTCTCCCATAAGATTAGGAGATGCGGAAATTGCGTTGCTTTCATCGGTGTCAATGTGCATAGCGTCGGCAAACTTTTCGCTGACTCTTACAACAACATCTCCGAGAATAGCCGCTCTGCCGTTGGTATTGCACTTTACCCAAACAATATCTTTGTTCTGAACGCCAAGCTTTTCAGCGGTTTCGGGAGTAAGGTGAATATGACGCTTTGCGACAATTACGCCTTCCTTGATAGTAACTTCGCCGGCAGGACCTTTAAGAGTGCAGCCGGGAGTGCCTGCAATATCGCCGCTCTCACGGATAGCAATATCAACGCCGATAGAACGTGCGTCGGTTGCCGAAAGCTCTACCTGGTTATCGGGACGGCACGGACCGAGAATAGATACGTTAGCAAGCTCTTTCTTAGGACCTACAACGGTAACTCTCTGCTCGCTTGCAAACTGTCCGGGCTGTGACAAATCCTTTTTCTTAGTAAGCTCTGCGCCCTTTCCGAAAAGGATTTCAAGCGTTTCCTTTGTAACGTGAACGTGTCTTGCCGATGTTTCAATAAGAATTTCCATAAAGAAAACCTCCAAAATATATTTTTACCACTTCATTATACAACTTTTTTCAAAAAAAATCAAGATACCTATTGCAATTTTATAAAAAATATGTTATAATTTGAAATTGATAGTGAAAATCATTTTCAAATTCAATATAAAAGTATAAATTTTTTGATTTAGCGGTATTTTTATGGAGGAAAAATGGACAGAAACAACTACAATACAAAACAGCGCGACGAGATAGTTGAGTTTTTCTCAAAGCACAGGGGAAAATGCTTTTCCGCTAAAGATATTATAAAAAGCGGAGAAATAAAGTCGGGAGAGGCTACAGTCTACAGGACGCTGTCAAAACTCGCCGAAAATGGCGTTTTAAAGCGTTTTACGGACGGAGCATCTGCTTGCTATCAGCTTGCAGACAGCGAGGAATGTGACAAGCATTTTCATCTGAAATGCGAGAAATGCGGCAAACTAATTCATATTGACTGCGGTTTTATGGCTGAAATAAAAAATCATATTGAGTCAAATCATAATTTTTATGTTAATCTTGGCAAAACGGTTTTTTACGGTTTGTGCAAGGACTGCTCAAAATAATAATGAATATCCCTTGTTTAGCCTTAATTAAAGCTGAACGTAAATTTAAAGAAAGGCTGATATAAGTTTAAACTATATCATATAAGAAAATATGCTTAAAAAAATATTCGCTGCTATTCTGGTAATATGTGCGGTTACGTTATGCGGCTGTAACAGTGTAAGTGAAAATTCAGGCGGAAAACTGAAAATTGTTACAACGATTTTTCCCGCTTATGACTTTGCAAGAAACGTTTTCGGGGATACAGCCGAAATAACAATGCTTTTAAAGCCGGGTATGGAGAGCCATTCCTATGACCCGTCGGCAAAAGATATTGTAAAAATTGACGATTGCGATTTGTTTATATATAATGGCGGCGAGTCGGACGTTTGGGTCGAAAATATTCTTAATTCAACCGAAAACGTAAATTCCCTTAAAATGACAGACGCTGTTGAAATGTTAAATGAAGAATATACCGAAGGTATGACAGAGCATGAAGAAATCGGCGAAAACACGGAAGAATACGATGAACACGTCTGGACTTCACCGAAAAATGCCGTATTGATTATGGAAAGCATTCTTGATAAGGCAAAGGAGATTTCCCCCGAAAATGCAGAAATTTTCGAGAAAAACGCAAACTCATATATTGAGAAAATTAACTTGCTTGATAAGGATTTTGCCGAGCTTTTTGAAGGGGAGGAGCGTTTTTTCGTTTTCGGCGACAGATTTCCTCTGCTATATTTCTTTAAAGAATACGGGTTGAATTATTATGCGGCATTTCCGGGCTGCGGTTCGGAAACCGAACCCTCCGCTCAGACAATTTCTTTCCTCACAAAAAAACTCAATGAAGAAGATACAATTAAAACCGTATTTTATATCGAGCTTTCAAATCACAAGTTAGCCGACAATCTCGCAGAGGAATGTGGTATTGCTGCGGAAGAATTTCACACTTGTCATAATATTACAGCGCTTGATTTTGAGGCAGGGGAAAGCTACGTATCCCTTATGAAAAGAAATTATGATATGCTGAAAGCTGCGGTAGAATAATACGGATATTTTTAATTTGATTTTGGAGGTGTTTGTAACGGCACTTATCAGTATAGATAACCTTACTTTGTCGTATGAAAATATGACGGTAATTGAGAATTTGAGCTTTGAGGTTTTTGACGGCGATTATCTGTGCGTTGTCGGCGAAAACGGTTCTGGTAAAAGCACGCTTGTAAAGGCGCTTTTGTCGCTGAAAAAACCCGATAAAGGCTCAATAGAATTCGGCGATGGTCTTAAAAAGAACGAAATAGGTTATCTGCCGCAGCAGAATGTCGCTCAAAAGGATTTCCCCGCAAGCGTATACGAAGTCGTAATTTCGGGCTGTCTTAATTCAAGAGGAATAAGACCGTTTTACTCGTCAAAAGACAAAAAAAGAGCACTTGATAATATGGAGCTGCTCAATATAACCGATTTAAAATCCAGAAGTTATCGGGACCTTTCGGGCGGTCAGCAGCAGAGAGTTTTGCTGAGCCGAGCGCTTTGCGCTACAAAAAAGCTTATTTTGCTTGATGAGCCTGTGGCAGGTCTTGACCCTATCGTTACCGCCGAGCTGTATGATTTGATTAAAAAAATCAATAAAAGCGGAGTGACTGTCATAATGGTAACTCACGATTTTCCGGCAGCTCTGAAATACTCAAAACATATACTCTGTATGACTGAAGAGGACTGGTTTTTCGGCAGCAGGGAAGAGTTCCTGAAGAGCAAATTCGTAAACTTTATGAGAGGCGGTGAAGAGCTTGATTGAGATTATATCTGAGATTTTTTCTTCTCCTATTCTCGTAAGGGCAATGATAGTCGGAATTTTGGTTTCACTGTGTGCGGCTCTTCTTGGAGTAAGTCTGGTACTGAAACGCTTTTCTATGATAGGCGACGGTCTTTCGCACGTCGGTTTTGGCGCGCTTGCAATCGCCGCTGTGATGAATTTAGCTCCTATGGCAGTTGCAATCCCCGTAGTTATTATAGCGGCATTTCTTTTGCTAAGGCTTTCGTCAAACGGTAAAATCAAAGGCGACGCCGCTATTGCAATGATTTCAACAGGAGCGCTTGGCGTTGGAGTAATGGCAGTTTCAATGTCAAAGGGTATGAATATCGACCTGAACAGCTACCTTTTCGGAAGTATTATGTCGGTAAGCTCTGAAGATGTTGTGATAAGCGTGATATTATCCGTAATTGTTTTGTTTATCTTCGTGTTTTTCTATACAAAAATCTTTGCAATTACATTTGATGAAAATTTCGCTAAAGCAACAGGCACAGCAGCAGACATTTATAATATGCTGATTGCATTGCTTACGGCAATGACTATCGTAATAGGAATGAGGCTTATGGGAAGTATGCTGATTTCCAGCCTTATAATTTTTCCTGCGCTTTGCTCAATGCGTGTTTTCAAAAACTTCAAATCTGTTACAATTTGTTCGGGAATAATTTCAGTGATTACATTTCTGGCAGGAATGATAATTTCCTACGCTGCAGAAACTCCGTGCGGCGCCAGCATAGTTTGCGTAAATGCATTGTCTTTTATAGTATTCTATATCATAGGTAAAATTAAAAAAACAACATAAAAATAAAGCCGCAGCTAGTGTTGCGGCTTTATATATGATTTCTTAAAAATTATCAGAAAATACTTCCGATAATAAGAGCAGCGGGAATATTTCCGTTGGCATTAAGTGCACCGACAGCAATAGCGTCCTTCAAAGTAAGCTTTCCGTTGAGGAATTTCAGAATATTCTCATAGCTGATATAAGCCTCAAACGAAGAGGCATTATACTCGTGAGGTGCGACGGAAAGAACGCCGTTCTTAATTTCGATATAAAGATGACGGTCCTGATTATCGTCCCAACCCCAAACCTTTACATCAACAGCAACATTTGTCTTAACGGCAGACGCTTTTGATTTATCGATCAATTTCTCAAGCTTGCCGCACATTTCTTCAACAGAAACGACCTTAGGCTTTTTCACAGCAGGTTTCTTCGCAGCGGCCACAGTTTTCTTAGCAGATTTAGCAGTTGATTTTGCTGCAGTTGACTTAGCAGCAGTTTTTGCGGAAGATTTTTTTGCCGAAGAATTACTTGCAGTTTTAGCTGACGCAACAGTTTTTCCAACGGCTTTTACAGACTTTTTTTCCATAATAAAATCCTTTCTTGAATTCTTCCGCAAAATGCGGAAATTTGTCTTACGATTTAATATTAACATATATTTATAAAAATTTCAACTGTTTTTTATAAATTTTTTAAAATTTAGAGCGTAATTTTTATATTTTCTTATAAATTATTAGATTGCAATATAGATTGTGATATTTAAATTATTAGATTATGATTTTCGGATTAATTATAATTATTTGTCAAAGGACATTTTCGCCCTCTCAATTGCGTAAAATTTTTATTTTACGCAATT
>CANQKW010000026.1 GCA_947624555.1 uncultured Clostridia bacterium | reverse complement strand
GCGGTCATTCTTCTGATTGGGAAAAATTTCATCAAATTATCACAATTATTTTTTGTCTTGTACTTGACATCGGGGTGGCTTAATGAGTGAATATCGCAAAATCTTATGCCCTTCTTCTCGCAGAACTCGTTCAGCCAAAAGTAAGGCGTTCCATTCTGCATGGGCTCACCGTTCCACTTGGTGTAAAGCCTGTCGGTTTCTACCCACTTATCACCGTATTTCAGCGCTTGCTCGTCCTGTTCCTTTCTCAACTCCCACAGCATATCCATAACATACTGCGGATATTTCTGCGTTCTTTGAGATTTCTTCGTTTTCGTTGTGTCGGTATAAATGCCATTTGTTACTGTGTAGTTGGACGTTCTGCGGACACTTATCACACAGTTGTCAGTGAGCATTTACATCTTCACAGCGTAAGAAAACACATCGCCGATGAAGCTGAGATGATGAACTGCTGTCTTTCTTGACAGCGGTCTGCCGTTTTTCAGGCTTTTGCCGTTAAGTGCCAGATCGTTGATAAACTGCTGAATATGGCGGTTGGTGATCTTGTCAAGTCGCAGACGTCCGATTGCGGGATAAACTCGATCTGTAAGCTGTTTCATTCTAACAAAAGAGGTGTTTCGGAGATTTGGCTTTGCGTGCTCCTCAAACCATTCCTCGGCAAAGGTTTCAAACTTGATAGTTGCCACAACCTGTCCCTTTTTGCATTCTTCCCCAAACATTATGCACTGCCTGTCAAGCTCTTTCTTGATTTGCCGAGCTGACATATCAGGGTCAGGTCGCCAAGTCCTCGTCTGAACAACCTGTTTACCGTTTACATCATATCCGCAGGATACCTTTATTCGGTAGCTGTCGCCTCTTTTTGTGACTGTTGCCATAATATGTACCTCCTCGGTAATATCACTGCGTACCTTTTCAACACCTATTGTAGAGCAATATTTCGGCATTGTCAAGGTGTGCTGCAACATTTTTTGTTCTACGTTATTTTATTCAAGCAAATTCTTTTTTGTGGTACTGTTGTACTTGTAATGCTGATAATCGGCATTCAGACCGCAGGCAGAAATGAATGCCTTAGCCTTT
Source organism: uncultured Clostridia bacterium (assembly GCA_947624555.1). GTDB lineage: Bacteria > Bacillota > Clostridia > Oscillospirales > Ruminococcaceae > CAG-115. Next base: position 25,169 of record CANQKW010000026.1, on the reverse strand, counting down.
CTCAGCTCACGGGACAGCTCGTCCTCACGACTGATTCGAGCCGCCTGATTTTTCAACTTCTCACGAGTGAAAAGTCCATGTTTTCCTCGCTTTTCTTGTAGACGGCAAGCTCCGAATAAGCTACCGCCAATTGTGTTTTCAGTTTGTCACGCTCTTGAACAACTTCGTCACGTTCCTTGCGTAGCTTTTTGGTCTGTTTCAATGAAGTGACCTCTTTTTTTGCGAGAGTTGTCACGTTTTCCCAATCCTCTTGCGAAACCGCATTGAAAACAAAAAATTCGGATTGCGATTTTGAAATCCGTTCACGTACTCTTTCAGACAGTCAGCCACAAGCTGAAAATCTTCCGTGCCGTAACCTGAATCCTCACGTTTTCCGATATGCACAACGTCCTCATAAAAACTTTTTCTTTTGTCGGTAGCAGTGCGGACGTTGTTGCAAGGTTTTACTCCAAAGAGATGCTCGTAGTAGCTGCCCTGAACCTTGCGATCATTACGCTTCTGTTTGGCATTGTAGCGCTCAGTGGATTCAGCAAAAAGCTGTTCATATGCTTCACCGATTGGCTGACTCACGAAGGTGATATTTTCGTGAGTGCGGAACACGTCAACATTGTCCGCAATGAATTTACAGTTGTTGTGAGCAATCAAGCCTTTGCCCTGCCATTCCCACATCGGTGAATGTCGTGATTGAAATTGCTTGCACTATAGCAGGACAGGCGGCAACGCATCGAGCGGAAACGGGATATTGTCCACACTTTGCCGGAGCAGTCAGGGTTCTCCCCATTTAATTTCATTCATAATTATTGTTTCCTTTGCTTTTGTAATTTAATTTGTATTTTTATTAACAGATTGCATTTGATATGCAATAATAAGATATAAAATATCACGTTTAAATCTCTAATTCATACTATATACTACCTAAATAGCATATAACAAATGAAAACAATCAGAACCAAACAATTTCTGCCTTTTGTACAAATATGGAGGGAACATCATGACTATATTTTGGAAGAAATATAATGAGCTGTGTAATGAACATTGTGTAAAGCCGAGAGCGTTAGCTACCGAATTGGGCATTTCGGCTGCGACCGTCACCAAATGGGTGAATGACGGTATGCCGAACCTCGACATGATAACGAGAATAGCTGAATACTTCGATGTTCCGATAGATTATCTCATAAACGAGGACGATACTCCGATCATTCCGCAGGCAAACAAGAAAAGAAGCGTGTTCAAGTCGGTAAGCTCCCTTTCACAGCGTTGGGTGAGTTTTCGCCGTGGCAGTGAGATCAGCCTGGAAACACAGTTGAAGATCATTCCCTATGTGAATTGTACGGTGCAGTTTCTGAATAATGATAAGTATATTGAGTATGTTCCCGAAGCTGAGTACGATACCGACCACCTGAAAGATACCGAAACGATATTCGATATTCTGGGCATTCTCGACCACTGTGCCGACACCGAGAGCTATCGCATCGTGCAGGTGCAGCTCTCACGCATCGTGCTGTATCACCTGAAAGAAAAAGGATTTGACCGTGAAGCACTCCGCACTGAGCATCTTGATCAGAAGAAGCTTGATTATCTATACACGGGTAAGGAAAATCGGGATAAATCACAGAATTATGGGCTTAACTTTTCGGATATGGACTTTCTCAGGGAGTTTACGGGGCTGAGTTATCAGGTGATGTTTACGGGGAATGAGTAAAATGAAGCTCTATGGATTCAGTTTATCCATAGAGCTTTTTGTATATTTAGGATAAGAATAGCATTTGCAATTTGTGCAAGCATACAGATTTATCAATTTAATGCTACAAATGCTTGCTTTTACTTCATTATTGTGTTATACTACATTTTGTGAGGAGGTATTATATGAACACCTATACCGTTAAAGAAATTGCTGATATGCTCAAAACGAATCCTGAAACTGTTAGACGTTGGATAAGGGTAGGAAAACTTGAAGCCAATCAGTCATCTCGAAAAGGTGGCAACATTGTTTCTGAGCAGAGTTTAAATAAATTCTTGAAAACTACTCCAAAATATGCAGGAATAGTCGCCGGGACTATAGGTTTGATTGGTATCCCTGGACTAATTGCCGGCGTACCTATTTTAACTGCTACTTTTTTAAGAACAATGGTTGCTCAAAAAAGCATCACTGAGGAATACTTTAAAAATGCTCAAATTTCCGTTCCTGAAATGCTTAAATTCATAGATACTTCAATTAATAGTTCAGAAAAGACTATTTCAGCCAAAAAGGAGGAGATAAGCAAACTTGGTCTTGAAATTAAAGCCGAGGAAAATCATGTGAAAGAGCTTAAAGCGCTTCGAGAAAAACTTAAATCACAGCGTAGTCAGGTAAGTTCTGATAGAAAGGAGAAATAAATCATGGCGTGGGATCCGAATGAAAAAGGAAGTTGGGCTTGGTTGACTAAAGAAGCAAGTGAACATGGCGGAGTGAAATCATATATCAATGATATAGAGGAGAATGCGAGGGCGGAAGCCCATGATGCAGACATGAAGATTATGACGTTAATCATTGCAGGTGCCATTGGAATTGGTGCTTTAGGTAAAACCGCATATGATAAGATAAAGCAGAAAATTGCTGATCGCAAAGCATTAAAACAGAAATCTGATGCAGCTAAGGATGCACTCATTTGTGGTGTAAATTGCTCTAAAGATGCACCTGAAGATGAGGATATGAAAATAAATGTACAGACTGATGATGGCGGGGAAATAACTATCTCAACATTATAAAAAGGGGGAGAATAAATAAGTGGAAAGAAAGATCAGGCTGTCGTATTTGTCGTTGATGGGCTTACAGCAGCTCAAGAAGATAGACTAACCTGCCAAATATGTGGCAGTACCGATAGAGTTTGTTGATCTCACCTTTTAGATGTTCACTTTAATGGCATAGCAAGTTCAGATAACATTGTTACTCTATGTGAGAAATATCATAGAATGGTTCATCAAGGGTTAATAGATATAGATATGTTCTGATTTTATCTCTTATACTTACATTACATATGAAATAAGACAGGCTGCATAGTCTGCCTTGCCTACTATATAGCGTTCATGTACTATGGCATGATTTGAAAACAGATACCTGAAACAACCGCACAAGAAAATAAGTTCAGAAGCATCAAAGTTTGTGGAATTTGTCCGTATTTTTGTTGACTTTTACAGCGAGATGTGGTACAATTAATATAGTATACATTACTGTATGAAGCAAGGGGAGATCATATGCTTGATAAAGATAAACGTTTTGAGAAAGTTTTGCAGTTTTACAAATCCTTACCAAATGATTTGCTTGATAACATTATTGGTAATCTTCCTGTCAATAGAGATGTAAGGCGGAAAATAAACAAACTAAAAACGTCAGATAGTAAAGTTGAGATGCTCATGTCACCAAAACTCAGGAAGATATTTGCAGATACAGCATATATTGTCATTAAACCTTATATTTCTTTGAAGCTTGAAAAAACAACATATGATGAAATAGTCAACTGTATTACAGATGACAATAAGATATACATTGCAATTTTCTTCTTCAGATGGTGTTACGAAGAAGGAGATGACGGATCATCTAATGATGATAAATATTTTGATACATTTGTAGACTCTGAGTTATTTGATCGTATCCTTAACGGGAAATTGATCAATAGATCGCAAAGTGCAATTCATATTAATGAGCCGGTATCAGAAATTGATACCGATGAATCTTCAGAAGAAGCTGAAGTGCAATCAGTCAATATAAATAATTACGAGGTGAATACGATGAAATTATTGGGACGAATAGAGAAAAGAAATACATATTATAATTTCTTTCCTCAGTATGAATTTGAGAACGGACATCTTAAAGAAATTCCGGTTGACAAGCTCAGAACCGATTATCCTACAAACGGAGGAATAAATCTTGCTTATAATCCTTATTTCGGCGGAGCTGTATCTTTTCTTGACGAAATAACAACAGATAATGATGAAGATCAGTATGTAAATAACGTATATGTAGTAGAGATTGACAATAATGATTTAGATTCTAATAACAACTCTACCTATAAATTCAAGCTCGATCTTCAGAGTTTAGTTTCGAAAGGTAAAGATCTGCGTGATATTATTCGTTATGCTGATGAATATGAAATATATAAGGTCGTTCACAGCGAATCAGATGATATTTCAGATAAAACCTTTATAAGCGGTAATATTAATCTTCTTGAAACCAATATTACAATTGGCGAAATGGTGGTTCTGTTATATAATGAAAAATACTATGGTCCTTTTAAAGCATCACGAAGACAATATGATGATAGATTCTACATTAACACTTTAGCAAACGAAAATGACTATCTTGTTCCTTTCTTTAGCACAACAGATGTAAATATTATAAAACTTAAAAAACAGGCTTATTATAAAGAACCGACATATACCGTCTTCATTCAAATTACATCAAATAATAAAATGTATGATGACACCATCACAGATGAGATATTGCTTGAAAAACTGCCTGATGACATTTCAATAGGACTTGCTGCAACTAACCCGGAAGAATTTTCTCATTTGTACAGTAAATCTCCATTCCTTGCTGAATTACCAAAGGAAATAGTTTCAAAGCGTCTTGGCAGACTTATGGAGATCGTAGATAATGTTGATAAGCTCAATGAAAAAAAGCATGAGGTTTATGAATTGTTGCTCAGGTTCTATCAGGAAGCACCATCTGAAAAAACGATAATGGAATCAGATGCTTATAAAGCCTTGCAAAGCAAGTATGATGAAGAAAGGGCTAAAAATGACAATGCCGATAAGACTATTCAAGAACTTAGAAATGAGTGGGAAGGTTTAAATGCACAAATAACGGAGTTGCAAAAGAGTTCGGAAGGCACTGCATCTTCAGAAGAAGTATTAAGGCTGAAAGAAGAGATTGATAAGCTGAAATCAAAACTTGAAGAGAATGACAAGATCATTCGCACAAGCAAAACAATAGAAGATTTGGAAAAGGAGCGCCAAAGGCTTAATACTATCAATGAGGACCTGGTAATCAGAGTAAAGGATTACGAAAATCAGATAAACAAATTAAGCGAAACGATTGGCAATGTCATTGATTCGAACAGAAAGAAAATTATGGAATCTTTAACTTTTGATCCGTTCATCACAAGCAAGATGATGAAAAAAGTTGCATCATGGGAAACAACAGAAGAAGACAAGCAATATAAAGAAAAGTTGGATAAATTAAGTGCAGTTACTCCTTCATCATTAAACGACACTGCCCTTATAGACTATATCGTTAATTATGTCAAGGCAAGGCGTGAGTATAGCCGAAATGACATAATCAATATTTATATCAGTATCGCCCAGAACTTTATTACTATTTTTTCGGGTGAACCTGGCACAGGGAAAACATCAATGTGCAATATCATTGCTGAAACTCTTGGCTTGCTGCAGTATGGTGAAGAACTTAACCGCTTTGTTTCTGTATCAGTAGAACGTGGTTGGTCTTCCAAAAAGGATCTTATAGGATACTATAATCCTCTGACAAGGAAATATGATAAGAGCAACGGCAAAATATATGATGCTCTTCGGATACTTGATGCGGAAAGAAACGAATCCAAATATCCGCTCATAATTATGCTTGATGAGGCAAATCTCAGTCCGATAGAATATTATTGGGCAGAATTCATGCGCTTTACAGACAGAGGTGATAATGATAATGATACGAATAAGTATATAAACATAGGTGCAGAACGTGAATTATATGTACCTGAAACGCTTAAATTCGTAGCTACTATCAATACTGATCAAACTACTGAAGCCCTTTCTCCACGTCTTATTGACAGAGCCAGCATCATAAAATTACCCAAAGTTGAACCTAAAAATAGTGTTGATGCTTCATCCACAGCAACAGAGATAATTACATGGGACAACTTTATAAAGGCTTTTTCAAAGACATCGGAACTTAATCCTATTACACAAAAGGGAATGAAAGAAATATACAAGTTGTTCAATGATTATGGAATGAGTGTTAGCCCCCGTACTCAGGTAGGCATAAAAAAATATGTAATGGCAGCTCAGGAAATTATGGAGGACGAGCCTAATACTCTCGCACGAGAGAAGGCTTTGGATTTCGCAGTAGTACAAAAACTGCTTCCTAAAATCAACGGTTATTATTCCGTTTATGAACGTTTCTTCGATTCATTGAAACAGCTGTGCAAGGAGCATCACCTTAGCATGACTGAAGACGCTGTCATGAAGATAATTGATGCCCAGGAACGGAATATGGGTTACTGTCAGTATCTGATTTGAGTGAGGAGGGATTTCTTTGGATACAATAACACTAAAACTGAAACCAAAGTATCATGAAGAAATAGAATTAGTACTCCAAACTGACAAAGAAAGCGATTATTTTGATATACCAAATGGCAGAGAGATAGTATACAATGACAATACTTATTTGTTTCTATTGTCAGGCGCTACTTCTATGCCATCAAAAGTGTATATTAACGATGAAGCATATGATACTGAATTCTGCGGTGGAGGTGCAGATGGAATCCAATTCAGTTTAAAAGGATGTGATAGACCATTCTTGCAGAGCTTCGGAGCGATAAGGATAGAAGTGTGGATGGACGGAAAACAGTATTACTCAAAAAGCATAGCTGTACTGGTGTCAGATTCTGAAATCAACAATGGCGTTATAAATATGATAGAATATATTTATGAGAACTGTGAAGATTACCTTTACGAAGAACATAAATATTCTACGATACTGTCTGGAATAAAAGCTAACGAAACAATTTCTCTGGAGGCAAAAATAGCTTTTCTGAAAAAAATACTTGAAATATATAAAAAATCATATCAGTATCTGAAAACAAATCCATACTGTAAACTTGAAAAGACAGAATCCGTTGATTCGTTTGATAAACTGCAATCTATCTCACAGAGAACAATACGGCATATAACAAATCATATTGATGAACTTTCAGTCGTTAATTATGATACAGGCATAAGGTATAATAATCAGTATTACCAGCCTAACAGAGTGCTGGTGGAGAGAAATACATATTCTTATGATGTTTATGAAAACCGTATCATTTTAGGCTTTTTAAAAACTCTTGTATCCGAGATCAATGTAACAATTAAAAGTCTATTGGAGAAAACATATCTTAAAAACAAATCTTATGCACAAGATGGATATATTGATTCGATGTATCAAATTTTTTCAAGAAGTATAAAACGGATCAATGGATATATAGGATCCTTGAAATCGCTGCATAATGAATATCAGCAGTTGTATTATTTCTATACCCGGCTTTTCAATATCTCAGCAGACGCAGTCAGAAACGTACCGGTTTTCACTCCTGTTTTTCGTTCTATAAACGCTTATAGACAGATATATACCGCTATACGCAACTGGTTTTCAATCGGTAATTATGATCTTGGAAAAGATGAGCTGTTATTAAGCTTCATTTCCACAAGTAAAATATATGAATATTATTGTTTGATAAAAATGTTGTGTCATATGACCCGGAACACAGATTACGATCTAATAGAATCGAAACGCATTTCTTATCGTGTTAACAATAGTTACTATATGGACACTAAATACAATAATACATTTGTTTTTTATAAAAAACCTATTAAACTCACCTTGTATTTTCAGCCTGTTGTTTATGGTGACAGCAGAGCATTTAATGGATTAGATATATTCCGAAATACATCAACAAATGCCAAAAATGAAAACAGTAATAGAGGAAAAACATATATGCCGGACTATATTATAAAAGTTGAATATGATGGTAAAGCTGATTATATTATTTTGGATGCAAAATTTAGTACACCCGAAAATATAAGACTTCATCAATTACAGGAATTGGTATATAAATATTTATTCTCCATAAGTACTCTAAATAAAACGGATCATATAAAAGGACTGTATATACTTTGTGGAAAGCAACTCGGAAATGATAAGGAGGATAACATTCACGATCTGGCACAAAAAATCGGTCGCAGTGTATCACCTTTCGCCGATATATTGGTTATAAACGGTGTAAAAACAGATGACTATTCTATGACAAGTATGATATTTGATAATGTAACATAAACGACTGCACTCTAAGGCACAGCCGTTGCTGCTCAAATATAAACCATACACTCAAACACTGTTTCGCTCGCCATATAGACAAAGCAGTTCTCCAAACCAAACATCTGTCAGTCTGCTTCCAAAGCTCCACCTGACGAGCAATAACTTCACCGACTTTCCGTTCCAAATCATCGAGGTATTGTACGATTTTCTCCTCGTTGACGAGCCTGTCGAGGACAACTTTGCAAGCTCCGATTATACGAGGCAGCTAATAGTCGTAAAATTCATCAAGAGCATTTCTTATTTTATATCATTCATATCAGAAATTATACAAGGGTATGTCGAGTATCTTTGTCCGCTATTTGTCCGCTAACGTTACAAAAACTTAGCATAAAACAGCATAAATAAAATTATGTAAGTTGTTCTAAAATGCCGTAAATACGGGATATTTCCCATATCACGGCAGGTTAGAAAATGTGAAAAATTTAATTCGATTCCCGTACGGGTCACCATAAAAAAGGCTCTCAAATGACGATTTTTCGTCGTTTGGGAGTTTTTGTTTTATAGCGAAAATGTCGGCGCTTTGCAAATCCGTTGCGGAGTTTAATCCGCTGACAGTTGGGGCAAACACACGGGGTTTTCCTGACTATTCGTTTCAATCTCTCGCCGCTGACAGCAGCAATAATTCAGACAAAAAAGCGCTTTGAATTTGTGCGAAGTTCATAAACTTTGAAAAATTAAAATAGTTATATTCCCTAATTGCCGAAAAAACAGATATATCTAGAGGGGTAGTTTGAGATACCGGACAACGAACAGAATTGCATAGTAATATTGTGCGATTTTATTCGGCTATATCAAGCGAAAGCGTTACAAGAAGTAATTTTATGAAACTGCGAAATATTTTTCCATTTTCGGCATACTCTTGGATTGCACCGAATATTTCACTTAAATCTTTGTCAAGAGTATAAGCATCGGATGTTTTATATATATTAGATAAGCGGAACATAGGGTCGTCGTCTTCATCATAACCGTACCAATGTCCTAATTTATAGCCCCTCTGAGTAAACTGCTCTAATATAAATCTTCTAAGTTCTTCAACATCATCTGCACTAGATGCCCCAATTCCTTGTGCAAGTACTCTTTCGGGGTCTATTTGAAGATTAGCAGACTGAATTTGCTTTCGTGCGGCGTCATATCCCTCTTTGTTAAGCCGATAAGCCTCATCGTATTTTGCTTTTTTAAGACCATAGAGCGCATCTATCTGCTCTTCAATTTTTCCTGTTACGAGGTTAATTCCTTCTGCTTCCTCACCATACTTTTCAACAAGCTCATTCTGAATATCTCTAAGTTCGATACGAGTATTTTTTGACTCTTCAAGGGAAAGATTTCCCTCGTCAAGCTTTTGGCGAAGTTCGACCACCTTGTCAGCGTATTCATCAATAGAGTCGGTTTCTTGCTTTAATGCCTCGGACGCCTCTTTGGCTTTTTCAATATTTTCTTGTTGCCTATTGACAAATGACGTAATTCCTGCTATAATAGCATTAATAGCAAGCATAATTCCAACATTAACCACCATATTCAAAGCAGTGCCAAGCACCTTGCTTGTAACGGCAGCGGCTTTTTGTGAGAATGTCAAAGCTTGTGTTCTCGCAGTCAACGCTTGCATCTGCGCTCTGTTCTCTGCCATTGCAGTGCTGTATTCCTTCTGTGTGATTTTATTTAAATCAAGCTGTTTTCCTAGTATTTTTTGTTGATTTCGTAACCGTGCAATAGCTACAGCGTGTTTTTGAACAACTGTACTCGAAGATGAAAGATTTGTCCTAAACGCAGTTGAAAATTTTTCGCCTTTTTGTAAATCACTATTAAACTTTTCAAGATTTGCTATATCCGATTTACTTGCAAAATTTGTAAAACTTCTTAAACCCTGTCCATTTTTTAGGTCTTTACCTATATCGGCAAACGTTTTATAAGAAAGTCCATAATTAGTCCAAAATTGTTTAAATAATTGGTTTACACTGCTTATATCAGTTTTCCATTGTTTAAACACCATAAAATAAATTGCACGTTTTGAATACAATATTATTGTTAGGAGGTTTGATATATAATGAGTGACCCTAAGGTTAGTTTTTTAATTTGTCCTAATTGTAGACAACATTTTGAACTTAATACAGACGAAAAGAAATGTAAAAAATGCAATGTTCCACTTATGGATGATAAATCATTTTTACAATATAAAATCAATAAAAATAAGCAAAAAAAAGCTAAAGAAGAGCGTGTCAATATAATTTCAGCAGCTGTATTTTTTAGCATTGCGATTATTGCAATCATTACATTTATAGTGATTATCGCTCAAAAATCTAATGAACCCGAAACTTTCGTAGACGATAAAAGGTGCTGGTTTTGCAGTAGGATAATCCGTGCCGATGGACGGAATATCCACGGAACACCGACTGACTCTTCGGGACGCACCATTAAATGCGAATACTGCGGTCACAATAATGTAATCGTAGAGTAGACTTGCTTAACTTTATTAAGTAAAGCAATAGAAATTATGGGTGGGGAAATAATTATGAGCAATGAAGTTGACAAAAATTTAGTAAGAAAGTGCATTTTGTGCGGTCGTGAATATCTTAAACCGCAAACTATTTGCCCCAAATGTAATGTAGTATTACTTGAATTATCTGATTATGAACTCTTAGAAATGGAAAAAAGGCGCACCAACATTCCCAAATGCCCGACCTGCGGAAGTACAAATATAAAACGTATATCCGCCTTAAATAGAGCCGTGTCTATCGGAATGTTGGGCGTGTTCAGTGGGAAAATCGGCAAAAACTATGAGTGCCTAAATTGTAAAGCTAAATGGTAATGCGGCTCGACCAATCTAAATAAAATCGGCAGAGCTGCGCCCATAGGCGTATTCGGGTTTGCATGATATAGAGAATATAGCTGTAATTTTTAGCGAGCAAAGATTTTACGGAGGAAAAATGATAATAAAGACGTTTGAAATTTCATATTTGCACGATACAAAGGACGCATTAAAAAGCGCATTTTATCACGAAAACAGCAACGACGTTTTCAACGAATGGGAGTTTGCGGAAAAACTGCTGAAATCGGACGGCTATTTGAAGGAGTTGTGCGTAATTGCTCTTGACGGAGAAAAAGTTGTGGGATATAATGCACTGACAAAAGCAAAAATAGGAAATTCTTCGGGACTGGCTTTAGGTCCGCTTGGAGTGCGAAAAGAATATCAAAATAAGGGAATAGGCTCTGCGCTTGTGGAAGAGTGCATTAAAAGGGCTGAAAAGTTTGGATTTTCCTGGATTGCATTATTGGGTGGGGATTATTATTTGCGGTTTGGATTTGAAAGCGGAAAAAAATACGGAATTACCATATCAGAGAACGAATTTGACAATGAACATCTGCAAATTTTATTTTTGGACAAATCAGATAAAATTTCCGGAAAACTTGTCTACTGCGATGCATTTTACGATTGCGAGGGAAATCTGCTGTAAATTTTAAGGTCAGTCGCTGCAGAAAATAAAAGCCTAAAAAGTCGGAAATTTGCATTTGTATGAAAACTTATCAAATTGTTGACGATAATGGCGAGGAATATTATTTCCCCGGTGAAGAATTTGAGATTGTAAGCAATGATTAGAGCGCTTTGCTCAGATTGAGATGCTGCACGAGAGAGTTTTTGGTTCAGTATTGACTTTGTGAGTTTTTTGTGGTATGATATAACAGAGGTGAGGATATTGAAAATTGTTTATTCAAAGGACAGTCTGAAATTCCTTGCAAAAACGGATAAAGCAACCGTACAGCGAATACGTGACGCTATAGCCGGACTTGTTAAAACACCGCCTGTCGGGGATATTAAGGTTATGCAGGGGTATAATGACGGCACAATGCGGCTTCGTGTGGGAAAATATCGGGTAATTTTCAGATATGATAAGGACGGGGCGCTTGAAATCTTGTATATAATTGATATCGGCTCACGAGGAGATATTTACAAGTAAGGAGGGTTTTATATGTCACCTGTAACAAAGGATATAACATCAATGCTTGATATGCTTCCCGAAAGCGAGCAGAAACTCGTTTACGAGTTTGTAAAACGCTTGGTTCTGGCTTGGGACAGCGATTTTTCAAAGGCAACTCCCGAGGAACAAAAAAAGATAACGCAAGCCGAAAACAGCGGATTTATCGGTGAGGACGAAATTGATTGGGATAATCTCGGAAAATATGCCGAATAGGATTTAATCAAATATATTAAAGCGCTTTGAGAAATCAAGGCGCTTTTCTTATGGAAGTAGGTGTTTACCGTGGACAGCGCAGCTTATAAATCTGCCTGTTTTGCTGCAAGAGAAAACCAAATTCAAGCACAAAAAAACCGCTCAGCCTAATGGTCAAGCGATTTCTTGGTTGGCACGCCAGGAGGGATTCGAACCCCCGACCCTCTGGTTCGTAGCCAGATACTCTATCCAGCTGAGCTACTGGCGCTTATTGCAGCCATTTTAAAGCTGCACGATCTTTTGGAGCTGATAATCAGAGTTGAACTGATGACCTCATCCTTACCAAGGATGCGCTCTACCAACTGAGCTATATCAGCGTAAATCTTACGATTTTCATAAAAACCTCAGGAAAAAGCGATCTTTAACTCAATCTTTCCGTACGACTATATAATTATATCACGTTGTCGAGAGTTTGTCAAGGGGTTTTTAAATTTTTTTATTGTCTTTTTTATGTTGATTTTTTTATTTGGATATGGTATAATAGTAAATATACGAGATTTACGGCAGTCGATTTATTTGCCAAATTCGGGAGATGATTGTATGAAACCCGTCAATATCGGTTTCGGGAATATTGTCAACGAAAACAGAATAGTCGCCGTGGTAAGCCCCGAGGCTGCGCCCGTTAAGCGGATAGTTCAGGTCGCTAAGGACAGCGGCACGGCTATCGACGCTACCTGCGGACGAAAAACACGCTCGGTCATTATCTGCGACAGCGGTCACGTCGTTTTGTCGGCTCTTATGCCCGAAACAATCGCAGGAAAAACTGCATCGGATATTAAAGATTGACAGAGGTAAAATTTTTATGGAAAAGGGCATTTTATTTGTCGTTTCTGCTCCGGCAGGGTGCGGCAAGGATACTATACTTAACGAGCTGTTCAAAAGAACGGACAAAGCCGGATATGCGGTTTCCGCTACGACAAGAGCGCCCAGAGAGGGCGAAATTAACGGCGTTCACTACCATTTTCTTACAAGAGAGGATTTTTCCGAAAAAATCAAAAACGGCGAAGTTCTTGAATACACCGAATACTGCGGAAATTTCTACGGGACGCTCAAAAAAAGCGTTGACGAGCTTATTCTTTCGGGTAAGGACGCAGTTTTGAAAATAGAAGTAGAGGGCGCTATGAATATCAAAAAAATGTTTCCCGAGGCTTGCCTTGTTTTCATTCTGCCGCCGTCGCTTGAAATCCTCGAAAAACGGCTCAGAGGAAGAGGCACGGAAACCGAGGAAAAGATATGCGAGCGCACTCTTCAGGCGAAAAACGAGCTTGATTATGCGAAAAATTACGACTATCTCGTGGTAAACGACGACCTGAACGACGCAGTAGAGGACGTTCTTGCGGTTTTCCGTGCGGAAAAGCTCCGCAGAGAGCGTTGTATCGGACTTATCGAAAAGGTTTGCGGTGATTTGAATTGACAGCCCAAATAGCGGTCGAAAACACGCTTTTCGCATTTGACAAGCTGTTCTCGTACAAAATACCCGAAGAGCTTGAAGAAAAGGCAAAGGCGGGAAAAAGAGCTGCCGTTCCTTTCGGAAAAGGCTCTAAAAAGCGCGTCGGGCTAATTTTCAAAATCGAAGAGAACGACAAGCCCGATGATACCGAAGAAAATGCAAAATTAAAGCCGATTTCGGCGATTATCGACGAAGAACCCGTTGTTTCAGAGGAAATGCTGGGGCTTTGCAGGTGGCTCAAAGAGAACACGTTCTGCACTTATTTCGACGCTTTTCGGGCAATTTTGCCGACAGGACTGTCCTACTCGATGAAAAGTCGGTTCGAGCTTAATAAAAACTTCGACGGAAATACCCTTCCCGAAGATGAAAAAAAACTTGTCAAAGCGCTTGAAACGGCAGGAAAATCAGAGCTTGAAACGATTTACGCCGAAAACAAACAGAAAATCGAACAGCTTGTAAAAAGCGAGATACTCGTAAGAACCGAAATACCGCAGCGGCGTGTGGGCGACGAGGTAAATATTATGGTTCGGGTGAGTGAAAATTTCGATGAAACGCAAAAGCTCACTCCAAAGCAAAAAGCGGCGGTGGAATTTGTAAGAGAAAACTCTTCCGCCTCGATAAGAGAAGTCTGCTATGCCTGCGCCGCCACAAGCGCAGTCGTAAACAGACTGATCGAAAAAGGAATACTGGAGAGATTTGAAAATTTAGTTTTCAGGATAAACAGCGATGTTTCTGCAAGGGAAAATCCCGATAATACCGTTCTTTCTCCGAAACAGCAGGAGGTTTTTGACGGCATTTCGGCGCTTATGGACAGCGAAAAGCCCGAATGTGCCCTGCTCAGAGGAATTACGGGCAGCGGAAAAACTTCGGTATTTATAAAGCTTATCGACAAGGCGGTAAAATCGGGAAAAAGCGCAATAATGATGGTCCCCGAAATATCGCTCACGCCGCAGATGGTCGGAAGATTTCAGCGGCTTTTCGGCAGCGATGTGGCTATTCTGCACAGTTCTCTTTCCATAGGAGAACGTGCGGACGAATACCGCAGAATACGCAGCGGTCTTGCGCATATCGTCATAGGAACGAGAAGTGCGGTTTTTGCGCCGGTGTCCGACCTTGCAATAATAGTTATCGACGAAGAGGGAGAAAGCACGTATAAATCCGAAAACTCTCCCCGATACCACGCAAGAGATGTCGCAAAGCAGAGATGTTTCGCACAGAACTCCGTTTTGCTGCTGGCGTCGGCAACGCCCTCTCTGGAGAGCTGCTATTTCGCAAAAACAGGAAGATACAGGCTTTTTGAAATGGACGAGCGCTTTAACGACGCAGGTCTGCCCGAAGTGGAAATCGTCGATATGCAAAAGGAACGTGAAAACGGAAATATGTCGGATTTCAGCCTTGCGCTTGCCGATAATATGGAATATAATCTCAGCCACGGGGAACAGACTATTCTGCTGCTCAACCGAAGAGGTTATCACACGGGAGTGCGCTGCGCCCTCTGCGGAAAGCCTATGGAATGTCCAAACTGCTCCGTGCCGCTCACCTATCACAAGGCAAACGGCTGTCTTATGTGTCATTGCTGCGGATATATGAGGAAATTTGACAGCATTTGTCCGTTCTGCGGCGGAAAATTCTTCGGAATGAAAGGCGTCGGCACGCAGCTTATCGAAGATGAGCTTTCCGAAATGTTTCCAAGGGCAAGAATTTTGCGTATGGACGCAGATACTACCGCAGGAAAAGCCGCTTTTGAGCGCCGTTTCAAGGCGTTTGCAGACGGAGAATACGATATTATGGTAGGCACGCAGATGATAGCAAAGGGATTGAATTTCCCGAATGTGACGCTGGTGGGCGTCCTTAAAACGGACAATTCGCTTTATGCGGCGGATTTTCGTGCCTACGAACGAACATTTTCGCTGATAACGCAGGTCGCAGGACGTTCGGGACGGGGCGGAAAAAAAGGCAGAGCGCTTATACAGACGTTCTCCCCGGAACATTATGTGATAAATCTGGCGGCAAAGCAGAATTATCCTGCTTTCTACGAGGAAGAAATAAAGCTCAGAGAGGCGGCGTTTTATCCGCCGTTCTGCGATATAGTGACGTTCGTTTTCACGGCATTGAACCAAAATCAATGCGCTGCCGCCGCAAAAAAATTCGCCGATATGCTTTGCATTAACGCAAAGGAATACGGAAACCGTGTGCCCGTGAGGATTTTGGGTCCTGCGCCGTGCGCCGTGGAAAAAATAAACGGAAGATACAGGTTTTCTCTTATGGTGAAATGCAAAAACAGCTCTTCCCTGCGGAATACTGTGGACAAGACCTTAAAGCAGGCTCTTGCGGACAAGAATTTCGCAAATGTGAGATTTTCAGCGGATATAAACGGAAACATAAACTGAAAGCAGAGCGAGAAAAGCGGCGCTGTGCCCGACTGCGCTTTGCGGCAGAAATGTTGACAAATCATAAAGAAAGGTGTTTTTAATGGCTCTCAGAGAAATAATAACGTTCGGAGATGAAGTTCTTCGCAAAAAGTGCCGTGAGGTGACAAAATTTGACGATAAGCTGTGTCAGCTCCTCGACGATATGAAACAGACCCTTTACAGCGCCGAAGGCGTCGGTCTTGCAGCACCGCAGGTGGGCATTCTCCGCAGGATATGCATTGTTGACGCACGTGACGGAAATGGTCTTATCGAGATGGTAAATCCCGAAATAATCGAACAAAGCGGCTCACAGACAGGAAACGAAGGCTGTCTGTCGCTCCCCGGAGAGTGGTGCGAGGTGGAACGTCCCGCAACGGTGAAATTCAAAGCGTTCGACAGGCACGGAAAAGAGTTTACATTGACCGTGAGCGAGCTTGCCGCACGGGCTGTCTGCCACGAGGTGGATCACCTTGACGGAATTCTTTTTACCGACAGGGTGAAAAGCGTTATTCCCGACAAATCGTGAGGCTGTTATGATAAGAGAAATTCTGAAATTCGGTGACCCTTTGCTGAGAAAAAGCTCCTCAGAGGTGACTTGCTTTGACGAAGAGCTGAATGTTCTTCTCGACGATATGTACGAAACAATGCGAAATGCCGACGGAATAGGTCTTGCCGCTCCGCAGATAGGCGTTCTGAAAAGGGTGATCGTTATTGAAACGAGCGAAGAAACAGGCAAGTTGGAGCTTATAAATCCCGTTATAACGGCAATGTGGGGCAAACAATTCGAGGCGGAAGGCTGTCTGTCGCTTGTTGGAAAAAGAGGCATCGTCAAACGTCCTATGCACGTTAAGCTGAAAGCTTACGACAGGCACGGAAATCTTCACAGGTACCACGGGAAAAATCTTCTCGCAAGAGCTTTCTGCCACGAGGTAGACCACCTCAACGGAATACTTTACGAGGATAAAGTGCTGGAATGGGTCGATAACGAGGATTAAAGCCTGCCCGATTTTTCTGCAGAACGGCGAAATCGCCGAAACAAATTATAAAGGAGATCATATTGAAAACAGTATTTATGGGAACTCCCGATTTTGCCGCAAA
This sequence comes from uncultured Clostridia bacterium, assembly GCA_947624555.1. Lineage (GTDB taxonomy): Bacteria > Bacillota > Clostridia > Oscillospirales > Ruminococcaceae > CAG-115. The sequence goes on along the minus strand of CANQKW010000026.1, from coordinate 7,862 downwards.
ATGCCTGGAGGCGCTTATCGGGAAATATGAAACAGCGGCGGTATTTACTCAGCCCGATAAGCCGAAAAATCGGGGAAAAAAGCTTGAAACCACGCCTGTAAAGGAGTTGGCGCTCCTGCACGGGATACCGGTTTATCAGCCTGTTTCGCTGCGAAAGGGCGAGGACGCACAAGCGGCTCTTGCAGAGCTTGAAAGGATAGCTCCCGACATAATTATAGTGGCGGCTTATGGTCAAATTCTCCCGAAAAACGTGCTGGAACTGCCGAAATTCGGCAGTATAAACGTGCACGCATCGCTGCTGCCGAAGTACAGAGGCGCTGCTCCCGTACAAAGGTGCATACAGTACGGAGAAAAAAAGAGCGGCGTATGCATTATGCAAATGGAAGAGGGGCTTGATACGGGCGGAGTGATTATGCGCTGCGAAACGGAAATCACCCCCGAAACCACAGGCACACAGCTCACCGAAAAGCTGGCGGAAATGGGCGGAGAACTGCTGCTCAAAGCGCTTGACGCTATCGAGAACGGCACGGCTGTCGTTACACCGCAGACGGGCGACGCCTGCTATGCGCAAAAAATACTCAAGGAAGAGCTGAAAATTGATTTCGGCAAGTCCGCACAAGAAGTCTGCTGCTTTATAAGAGCTATGGCGGACGCTCCCTGTGCGTATACTCTTCTGGAAGGAAAGCGTCTTAAAGTATACCGTGCGGCGGTTTCGGGTCAAAAGTCCGATTTGCCGCCGGGGAGCGTAGCAGATGAAAGAAATTTTTCGGTAGTATGCGGCGGCGGTTTTTGCGCAGAGCTTACGGAAATTCAGCTTGAAGGCTCAAAACGTATGAAAACCGAAGATTTTCTCAGAGGAAAAAAGATAGAAAAAGGAACAATTCTCGGAAAATAAGCGCAACTGCCCTGCGCTTAACGACAGTATTGACGGAGAAAAAAAGTTATGGGTGACGCTCGATTGACCGCAGTAAAGCTTTTGCTGAAAATGGAAAGCAGCGAGGCTTACTCTAATATACTTCTTGATAATGCGCTGTCCGAACAGAACCTTTCGGAGCGTGACAGGGCTTTCGCATCAGCTTTGTTTTACGGTGTGACAGAACGCAGAATGACGTTGGATTACGTGATACGCCAGAACAGCAAAATTCCCTTTGAAAAGCTGGACAAAGAGGCTGTCGCCGTGCTGAGGACGGGATTTTATCAGCTGCTTTATATGCAGTCCGTGCCCGAAAGCGCAGCGGTAAACGAAAGCGTCAAGCTGTGCAGAAAGCTCAAGGCTTTCGGCTCAGAGGGATTTGTAAACGGTATGCTCAGGAATTTTATCAGAAACGGCAAGATGATAAGCTATGTCGGTCTTGACGAGGCGGAAACGCTCTCGATAAAATACTCCTGTCCGCAGTGGATAGCCAAAAAGTGGCAGCGCGAATACGGCACGGAAAATGCGATAAAGGCAATGGAGGCGTCTTTGGGCGCACCGCCGCTCTACGCAAGAGTAAATACCACGAAAGTGTCCGACGACGAGCTTGTGGCTATTCTGAAAAAAGAGGGCGTTCAAGCCGAAAGAAATCCTCGGCTTAACGGCTGTATAAGGCTTACCAAGGCAGGAGAAACAGAAAAGCTCAAAGCCTTTAAAGACGGTCTTTTCCATATACAGGACGTGTCAAGTCAGCTTTGCTGCCTGACGCTAAGACCTATCGTGAACGAAACGGTCATTGATATATGCGCTGCTCCGGGCGGAAAATCATTTACTATGGCGGAATTGATGGGCAATAACGGAAAAGTGCTGAGCCTTGACCTCTACGACGGGAGAGTAAATCTTATCGCAGACGGAGCAAAGCGTTTGGGACTGCGTATTGTAGAGCCACGACAGAACAATGCGGTCAAATTTTCCGAAGAACTGCCGCAGGCGGACAGGGTTTTGTGCGATGTTCCCTGTTCGGGGCTTGGAGTTATCCGCCGAAAACCCGAAATAAAATACAAGACCGAAGAGGAATTTCGGGAGCTGCCGATACTCCAGAGAGCTATTCTCGAAGTTTCGTCACGCTATGTAAAAACAGGCGGCACGCTGGTCTATTCGACCTGTACCCTGTCAAAAGCCGAAAATGACGAGGTAGCGCAGGATTTCGCCTCAAAACACCCCGAATTTTCGCCGATCGTACAGACTATCCCCTACGAAGGCGCAAGCAACAGTCCGACACGGACGTTCTTCCCCGAAGTAGACGGCGGCGACGGCTTTTTTACGGCAGCGTTCAGGAAAGTAAAATAAAGATTTCGGCTGACATCGGGCAGTGTACTGCAAATCGTCAATTTTCAGCCGTTCAAGTGAGGTCGTATGGATAAAACCGATATACTGTCGCTCAGTTTGGAAGAGCTTTCGGCGAAAATCCTTGAGATGGGCGAGAAAAAATTCCGTGCAAAACAGATTTTCGACTGGCTGCATATCAAAAAAGTGACGGAATTTGAGGAAATGACTAATCTTTCTGCACAATTTCGAGAGGAATTATCAAGGAATTTTTATATAAATCGACTAATTATCAAAAAAAGACTTGTCAGCAAGATAGATAATACTGTAAAATATCTTTATGAGCTTTCGGACGGAGAAACGATCGAAAGCGTTCTTATGGATTATAAACACGGTGCGGCGCTTTGCGTGTCGACGCAGGCTGGCTGCCGTATGGGGTGCAAATTCTGCGCCTCGACGCTTGCAGGAAAAGCACGTGATCTGCTGCCGTGCGAAATGCTTTCGCAGATGTACGAGAGCGAACGCGACAGCAAAAAGATCCTCGACAGCGTTGTTTTAATGGGCATCGGCGAACCGCTGGATAATTTCGATAATGTTGTGAAATATCTGAAAATCCTGGAGGAAAGCGGTTTCAGCCTGAGAAGAGTTTCACTCTCCACCTGCGGCGTTGTTGACAGGATTTACGATCTTGCAAAGCTTAAACTCGGAGTTACGCTTTCGGTGTCGCTGCACGCAGCAACGGACGAAAAACGCTCGCAGATAATGCCGATAAACAATAAATTCGGTCTGAAAGAGCTGATGAAAGCCTGCGACGACTATTTTGCGGCAACAGGCAGAAGAATAAGCTTTGAATACTCGCTTATAGAGGGAGTAAACGACAGCGAAGAGTCCGCAGCAGAGCTTATTTCGCTGCTCGGAGGAAAAAATTGCCACGTAAATCTTATCCCCGTAAACGAAGTCAAAGAGCGGGAATTCAGGAAAAGTCCCTATGTAGAGCGTTTCCAAAAGATCCTGCTCGACGCAGGACTTAACGCTACCGTCAGAAGAACGCTCGGTGCGGATATAAACGCCGCCTGCGGTCAGTTAAGACGGGAAAGCAAAAAATTATAATTCCTCAATGGAGGCGGTTTTTTGAATATTTTTGTAAAAACGGACATAGGTCTTATGAGAACCGAAAATCAGGACAACGTTTGGGGAGAAATGCTCTCTGCGAACGCCTGTGCAGCCGTTCTCTGCGACGGTATGGGCGGTGAAAGCAGAGGCGGTCTTGCAAGCGCAATAACCGTTGACGCTGTTTCAAAGCGCATAAAGGAAGGTTTTCACGATAAAATGAACAGCAATTCTATCAGAAATCTTCTGATAACAGCCGTTATCGCCGCAAACAGTCTGGTTCGGGATACGCCCGAAAGCTATTACAACGAGGTAATGGGTACGACCTGCGTTGCGGCTGTAGTTGCGGGAAGAACAGCTTATATCGTGAATGTCGGCGACAGCAGAGCCTATCAGCTCTTCACTGACAAGGACGACGAGTGCATACGCCAGATAACCAAAGACCATTCTCACGTAAGAGAGCTTGTAGAACGGGGTCAGATAACCGCATCTCAGGCAAAAACTCACCCCGAAAGAAACAAGATAACCCGTGCGATAGGCGCAGAGGACAGCGTTACTCCCGATTATTTCGAGCTGGATTTGAACAAGGACGATATGCTCCTGCTGTGCAGCGACGGTCTTTCCGCTTACGGCGACGACCTTGATATACTTGATATATGTTTCGACTCAAAGCCTGCCGAATGCTGCGAAAAACTCGTGGACTACGCAAACTCAAAGGGCGGTCACGACAACGTTTCAGTTGCTTTTATAACGCTTTGATTTAGAGATTTTGTGCAGATAAACGCTTGTATTGTGAATTTTTTTGTACAATTTCGAAATTGACTTTTTGAAAAAGATATGTTATTATGTAATTTGGAGTTTTATATATAACATTATTCATTGACTCAGATGAAACGCCTGATAGTCCGTTGGGCAGCGGCATTTCTTTATTCGCAACACTAATTTTTGGCAAAAAGAGGGGAATTGAGCTTTTTATGGATAACAACATCGGAAAAAAACTTGACGGCAGATATGAGCTTTTGGAGCTTATCGGGGTCGGCGGAATGGCGGATATTTACCGTGCGAGAGATATACAGGAGGACAGGATCGTCGCTGTAAAGATACTGAAAACCGAATTTGCGGGAAGCGATGAGTTCCTGCGCCGTTTCAGGAACGAAAGCAAGGCTATCGCTCTTCTTTCGCACCCGAATATCGTCAAGATATACGACGTCGGTTTTACCGAAAAAGTACAGTTTATCGTTATGGAATACGTGGACGGAATTACGCTCACGGACTATATCGAACAGCAGGGCGTCCTGAAATGGCGTGACGCCATACATTTTACCGTGCAGGTGCTCAGAGCTCTCCAGCACGCTCACGACAGAGGAATTGTCCACCGTGACGTAAAAAGCTCAAATATAATGCTGCTGCGTGACGGCACTATCAAGGTGATGGATTTCGGCATTGCTCGTTTCAACAGGGAAAATAACAAGACAATGTCCGAAAAAACCATAGGTTCGGTTCATTATATAAGCCCCGAACAGGCACGAGGCGATATAACCGATGAAAGAAGTGATATTTACTCGGTAGGTGTTGCTCTTTATGAAATGCTGACGGGCAAAAAGCCGTTCGACGGAGATACGGCGGTAGCTATTGCGTTAAAACATATGCAGAGCAATCCGCAAAAGCCCACGGAGATAAATTCCACCATTCCCGAAGGTCTTGAGCAGATTGTGCTTAGAGCAATGCAGAAAAATCCCGCTGCACGATACCAGACGGCAGGCGAGATGATTTCCGATCTGGAAGAGTTTAAAAAGAACCCCGGTATAGTTTTTGACTATAAGTACAGCTCAACGGACGGCACGGCAAAGTTTGCAGAGAACATAAACCCTGCCGCAGAGCAGGAAAAACAGCGCAGAAAGAATTTTGTGCTCGATAATTACGACGAAGATGACGATGACGACGATTATTACGACGATGACGACGAGGTTGAAGAGCGCAGAAGTCCGCTGATACCGATTTTGTTCGCTGTAGGAGCTGCTTTCGTTATCGCAACGGTATTTCTTATCCTTATGCTGCTCACACAGGGATTTGGCGACGGCGGAAACAGCGGTGCGTCGGGTTCGGACGCAATTATCACGGAAGAAGAATTCGATATGCCCAACCTCGTCGGTATGACGTGGGACGAGGCAAATGCAGCGTACGGCGACGGAAGCGTGCTGAAACTCATTCCTACGCAGGAATATAACGAGGTGGCGGAAGGCATTATTTTCGACCAGGAATATGCCGAAGGCAGACGTGTAAAGAGAGGCGTTTCCGTAAATGTCAAGGTAAGTATGGGCATTAAGCAGGTAGAAATACAGGACGTTTCGAGACGTACTGCCGATAATGCGGAAAAAACGCTGAAACGTGACGGATTTAAGGTCACAAAGGCATATGCCGACAGCGAGGACATCGCAGAAGGACACGTTATCTCGACAAAACCCGAAGCGCACGAAACGCTCCCTCAGGGAAGTACAGTTGTCATCGTTATAAGCAAGGGATTTTCGGAAAAGCAGTTCCTTATGCCGAACCTTGTGGGTATGTCCATTGATGACGCAACAAAACGCTGCGACGAGTATCACCTCAACCCCAAACTTGAAAAGAAAGACAGCGAGGAAGAAAAGAACCAGGTCATTGAGCAGAGCATTGAACCGAATACAAAGGTTTCCGCAGGAACAGAAGTAATTCTTACGTACAGTTCGGGCGAAATACCCGAAAAAGAGGCTGTAGTAAATATTTCTCTCCCAAGCAGAATTACGGGCGAATTTGAGTTTAAATATTACGTTGACAGCAAGCTTGACAACAGCGCTACCGAAATACGCGACGTAAGCCTTTCGGGTTCTAAGACGATAACTTATACGGTAAAGGGCAAGCCCGGCGAGGAGAAGTATTTCGCTATCAAGGTAAGGTCGACAAAGACGGGTCTTGAGGGCACTTATCTTGAAATGAAGATTGAATTCGGCGAGGACGACGAAACTCCCAAGCAGAAAAATCTCACGAAAAAGAGCAGTATCTTCGATGATCTGCTTGCAGGAGAGGCTCCCGATGAAAGCGATACTTCCTCGGACACATCGGATGACACCTCTTCCGGTGACGAGGGCACGGCTTTGGTGTGATCAATGAATAATTCCTATGAATTAAACGGAATAATTACAAAGGCAGTCGGGGGCGTCTATTATGCGGACGCCCTCGACGGGCATATAAAAGGCGAAAATATAAAATGCGCCGCACGAGGCATTTTCAGGAACAAAAAAATAAGCCCTGCGGCAGGCGACAGGGTTAAAATACTCGTTTCGGACAGCGCAGAGCCTGTTATTGAGGAAATTTTCGAGAGGAAAAACTATCTCGCAAGACCGCCGCTTGCAAATCTCGACTGCATTGTTTTCGTAAACAGCACGGCAGAGCCGAAAATCAACAGATTTGTGCTGGATAAGCTTATCACGATCGCTGACGGAAACGGCATCGAGCCTATCGTTGTCTTTACGAAAACCGACCTCGACACCGCAGGAGAATACCCCGAAATATACTCGAAAATCGGTATTCCCGTCTGCTCCGTAAATAATATCACGGGAGAAGGCGCAGAAGATGTAAGGCGGCTTATCGAGGGGAAATTCTGCGCTTTTACGGGAAATTCGGGCGTGGGAAAATCCAGCCTTATCAACGTGCTTTATCCCGAACTGGAACTGAAAACTGCGGAAATAAGCCGAAAACTGGGTCGGGGACGTCACACGACAAGACAAGTGGAGCTGTTCAAAATAGGAGATAATTACGTTGCGGATACTCCGGGATTTTCTGCGGTGGAGCTGGAAAATTACTGCGATATTCCCCGTGACGGACTTGACGGCGCATTTCGGGAATTTCGGGAGTTTAAGTGCGAATGCAGATTTTCAAACTGCCGCCACATCAAAGAAACAGGCTGTGCGGTGAAAAAAGCTGTTGAGGACGGAAAAATCTCCGAAAGCAGATACAACAGCTATCTCAGGTTAATGGAAGAAAAGAAATCGGAGTATTGAATGAGCAAAATTTGTACGATAATCTGCGGTGCGCCCTGCGAAAAATTCCCCAAAGAGCTGTGCGAGGGATTTATAATCGCAGCGGACAAAGGGCTTGACTATGCGCTCTCCGCAGGAATAATGCCCGATATGGCGGTCGGTGATTTTGACAGCGCAGAAAACGCCGTTCCAAACGGAACGGACGTCGTGAAATTTCCGCCCGAAAAAGACGATACGGACGCAATTATCGCGGCTGAAATCGCTTTGAACAGGGGTTTTGACAAGCTTAGGTTTCTGTGTGCGCTGGGAGGCAGGCTTGACCACACGATTGCAAATATACAGATGATATATTCTCTGAAAAAGCAGGGCGTTTCGGCGGAGCTTTTCGGTGATAACGTGAGAGTATTTATTCTTGAAAACGAAAGCAGAAAAATTGCCGGATTTTCGGGGTATCTTTCGGTTTTTGCCTACGGAGGAGCAGCTCTCGTCACAGAAACCGG
>CANQKW010000025.1 GCA_947624555.1 uncultured Clostridia bacterium | reverse complement strand
GTGTTTAGCGTGGCTGCCTCTGTAAGTACGGAGGTATTCCACATACTTCTGGTATCAGGATTTCGCAAGTTGAATGCGTAAGCTGCAAAACCGGCTTTTGATAGCTCTTTTGCGATATTTCCGGTAATATAGGTATAGTTTCCTGAAAATCCATGTGTTAAGATCACTGTTGGAAAGGGACCGGTTCCGTTCGGACGGTACATTACGCCCTCAATTTCGGTTTCATTTTGCGTGATTGTCGGTTTTTCCACTTTACTATTCTTCGTTTCTCCGTCAATCGTTACAGTTATTTCTACGGTACCGGTTAAAGACTGCATAAACGGAATGTCGTTTTTGTCAATCTTCCCGATAATTGTGCGTGTACGCTTTGGCATACCCGCTTCATTATCGCAAAGTATCGTAAACCAGCCGTCAAACCAACCGATTTCTCCGATTGCCCAGGTGGACTGATCTTCCGCAGGGTTTGATGTCAGTTCTTCTGAGACTGAACCGCATAAATCGTCCGCCGCTCTTGAAACCGTTACCGTATAGGGTAACAGTTCCCGAAACGCTCTTGCTGCGGTATTGTCATAAAGAAGCGCATGGACATCTGTTCCGTTCATGGTCAAAATAATTTTACTTTCCGTTGTGCTATTGCTTTCTGTGGTGTTGTTGCTTTCCGTAATACTATCACTTTTTATGGCATCGCCGCTTTCTGTATCGCTATCATTTGTCGGTTCTGCTTTTTTAGTTTCGGATGCTTCGCTGCCTGATGGAATGGTTCTATCAGAATTTGGCTGATTTGTTTTTGTTCCACAGGCGGCAAGCAGAACTGTTGACAGCAAAACGAATATGATAACAAATGTCTTTTTCATAACCTTAAATCTCCTCGTTTCGATTTTGTCCTTACATAAGCAATTATCCGATTTTCTCAAGAAATCCGGCAGATTATTTCCTAAAATAATCGGCAATCTCTTTCATTCTCGCCATCTGGTCTACGCGAAACGGGCAGCGGCTTTCGCAATGACCACATTGAACACAGTCCTTCGCCGTCTTTTCAAGCTTTTGATAATGCCCTGCGGCAAGACTGTCGTCCGCTTTCGCAAGGTCATAATACTTGTTGATAAGCCCCACATTCAGCCCCATGGGGCAAGGCTGGCAGTGGTTACAGTAGACGCAGATTCCGTCGGCATTTTGCGGTGTAAACTCCCCGATTACGGAATAGTCTTTTTCTTGCGCAGTCGCCGTGAGAAATCCGAGAATACGCAAAAGATCCGTTTTACTGCGTATACCCGGCAGAACGGTAAGCACTCCCGGCTTGTCAAGCGCATACTGCATACACTGATACTCTGTCAAAGCCTTTTTGAAAGGCGATGTCTTTGCGTTTAAAAGCTGACCTGCGCTAAAGGCTTTCATAACCGAAATGCCCACGCCCTCTTTTTCGCAGCGGCGGTACAATGCCATTCGTTCGGTCGCGCTGCCTATCCCGTATTCGCCCTTTTGATAGTCATATCCGGGATTTATTGAAAACATAATCATGTCGAGAATTCCCATATCCAACACGGCGTTTGCGAGTTTCGGCGTATGGGACGACATTCCGATATGCCGCACCACGCCTTGTTTTTTAAGTTCAAGAATATGGTCGATTACTTCGCCGCTCTGCATTTGCTCAAGGTCGGAAATTTCGTCCAGACAATGAATGAATCCGAAATCAATGTAGTCGGTTTTCAGCGAGTTTAGCTGCCAACCGACGCTGCGTTTTATCTTGTCAAGATCGGTTGTCCAGCCGTAGCTTCCGCTTTCATAGTCTGCGCCAAAGTGGATCTGGAAATAAACATCTTTCCGACAGTCGGACAATGCTCTGCCGTATGCCGAAAACGGCTTTGCCTCGGCGGACGCCATATCAAAATAATTGACGCCGTTTTCCACAGCAAAACGAATTGTTTCTTCAATCTCCTTTTCGCTTGACACCTGAATTGCGCTTGAGCCTATCCCGATTATGCTGATTTTTTCGCCGCCGTGCGGCAATGTACGGTATTCCATAGGTTTCCCCCTGTACTTAAAGCGGATTATTTTATTATTGAACGGTAAATACAGCGGTCACGTCACCGCTGCCGAGCGCTTTTTTCCAGTTTGTAAGATCGTCGATTTTCCCGATGCGGGTATAGCTCCAGGAATTGGAGCCGTAAAAGATTACAATCTGATTCCCGCTGTACAGGTCAATATCGCCCTCGGTCGTAGTAGTCTGATGGTTGTCGGTCGTAAGTGCTTTCCCAAGCGGTCCTACTTTTTCAAAACCGGCGTAGTCGCTCATTTCAATGGTTACGGGAGCTTTCCTCATCATTTCGACAAATTCGTTTACTGCCTGATTTTGCTCCAACGTGGCGGTGAATGTGTAATCACCGATTTGTACGTTCATTTTCATCTTTGTTTCCTCCTGTGTAATGTTATTTTCATTCGTACCGGTATTGCTGTTTTCGCCCACACTAATATTCCTGTTTCCCTGCGAGGCACACGCAGAAAGCATCAGCACACAAATCGCAATCAAAACGATTATCCAATACCTTTTCATTATGCCCTCCAATTCATCCTGAGGACTTATAGAAATAGTCCATGTCCATTTACATTCCCTGTTAAATGCTTGACGTCAGCTTCGATGAAGATTTCTTGAGAAACCGAACCAACATCCATATTCCCGTAACAAGAGCCACTGTTTCAGAAATCAGTGTTGCCCACAAAATGTTTTCCGTACCAACAAGATTTTTAAGCAAAAACAGCAAAAGAATATCCAGACTTCCTTTGTGCAGGATGGACAGGATAAACGGTTGTTCTCCGCACCCCATGGCTTGAAACACCGCAATGATAAGGAATGTCAAAGAGTAAATCGGAATTGCTATGCATAATACCCGTAAGAATTCTGAACCAAAACCTACGGTGACATGCTCCCGTATAAAAACGGAAACCAACTGCCGTGCAAACAAAAGGGAAACAATCATACTTGTGACAGAAACCGCTTCCGAAACCGCCGTGCAGATCCCAACTGCAGACCACATTCTCCGCTTTCTGCCGGAAGCATAGCAGTATGCCGCGAGCGGAAGAATTCCCTGCGTGATTCCTTGATTTACTGCATATGCCAGCTGATCAATCTTCCTGACAATGCCAAGCCCTGCTACCGCTTCGCTTCCCAAAGATGAGATCATAGAGTTAAGAAAGCAGTTAGAAAGCATTGCCAGAGCAATCATGCAAAAACTTGGCAACCCGCCTCTTACGATTTCAACGAGTATTTTCCCGACTCCGCTCACAGGTTTCGGTCTGTCACCCAATACCTTATTTATGCGGAATGATATTACATAATAGGCAAGCGCGATACTATTGGAAAGGGCTGTTGCAATAGCTGCCCCCGTAACCTCATTTCCGGGAGAAAGCAGGACGAACATGAAAAGCGGATCAAGACCAATATTTAACAACGCACCCAGGATCATTCCTATACTCGCCTGTCTGGGATATCCCATTGAGCGGATCAAGTGTCCGCATACGAGGGATACTACAGTTGAAATCCCACCGACAATGATTGTCCAAAATACATAATTTTCAGCATAATCAATTGTTCCCGCATCGCCTCCAATCAAAAGAAGCAGCGGTTTCCTGCAGACTGCCATGAAAATCGAATAACAGACTGCGATTACGAAAGCCCCAATAAGGGAAAGCCTTAATACTCTGCCTGCTCTCTGTTTATCTTTTTTGCCTAAAGCACGGGCGGCAGCGGCTGCTCCTCCAATTCCAAACAGATTGCTGAGAGCCGAGAGAAGAGAATAAACCGGGAGGCACAGGGATATTGCCGCAACCGCATTTGCATTCTCAGTTATTCCCACATATAATGTATCTGCCAGATTGTATATAACAATGATAACCTGACTGATAATAGTGGGAAAAATCATTGAAAGCACTGCTCTCCCGATTGGTTCTTTTGCAAACAATTCCTCCTCATCTGCTGTTCTGCTCATATCATGAAATCCCCTTTAAATCAAAGGAATGCACCGTTGCAGACCTGAATGACCTGTCCCTTGACGTGTTTTCCCATATCCGAAGCAAGGAACAGACAAGCGTTTGCCTGATCTATAGGATCACATTCCGGTCCGGGAAAGTAGACAAAATGATTGCTGTACTCCAGCATTTTCGCACCGCCGGGCTGCTGGCCTGCCTTGTTCGCCAGATGTGCGGGCGTCACAGTCGCACCGGGAGCAACGGCGTTAATACGGATATTGGTGTCAATCAATCTCATGGCGACATTTTTGGTCAGCGTGTTGATCGCACCTTTTGAGGACGTATAGGATGCCCCACAGAACGGACGCTCGCCATTCACAGATGAAATATTGATTATACAGCCATCATTCTTCGGCAGGAAAACTTTTAAGGATTCCCGAATGAAACGGAACGGACCGAATACATTTGTCTGGTAGACGTGTTCCAGCCATTCGTCATCTGTTTCATCAATCATCTTCTGCTCACCAATAGCAGCGTTGTTGATAACAATATCCAAATCGCCATACACATCAAGCGCAGTCTGAATTACTTTTTGTACATCAGCAAGGATTTTGTTATCAGCAACAACGCCCGTCACATCATATCCCTGCTCACGGATCGCTTTTACTGCTAAATCCAGTTTTTCCTGCCCACAGGCAGTCATCACGACTTTTGCACCCTCTTTGGCAAATAACTCTGCCATTGTATAGCCCATACCGTAACTTGCGCCTGATATAACAGCAACTTTGCCTGCCAACATCTGTTTTTCCATTGAAATATCCTCCTATCCTTTTAATCAATCATTTTTCTGATTGAGAAATAAACTTCAACTCCCCACGGATCATCAACATTCGCTTCGTGATCCGCAATAACTGTATCAGTCAGATTATCTGTTTCGGTAAAATATCCCACGGGTGTTGCCGTAATATTTGCACCGGCAACATCCTTAAAGTAAAGCCGAAGCTGTCCGCCTGAGAACAGATAGATCTCACCGGTCTTAATATCCGTTACCGTAATCTCATCATCCTGCGTATAGGTTCCTCTGATGTTGTGCGCTGCGAAGCCCTGTTCTTCATCATATTCGGTGGACGGGAACAACAGCGTGCTTGACAGATATCCAAGCATGGTATTCACCGCAGCGTTATTGTACATATCCACTGTGTATACCTTATCCCCGCTTTGCCCGACGGAAACCTGAATGGCTCCTTCCAGTATTTCTCCGTCATACACATTCCCGGAATCGCTGCTTTGCTCCGTGCTTCCGTCATACGATGTGCCGCCGGGATTTATCACATCCTGCGGAGGCGTACCCGGATCTTGTGTATTAGAACTGCACCCGGAAAGTACCGCCGAGGACGCTATAAGCATTGACATCAGTAAAATCATTGTCTTTTTCATAAAAATTTCTCCTTTATTCTTCATTTTTTGAAATCAGATTTATAATGCTTACCCGTTTTAGTTTCGATGAAAATGCAAGCGCAAATCCAAAGAACAAAATCGGAAGAACCGCCAAAGGAACAAGCGTTCCCAAAATACCGAAACCGCTGTGAAACTCTCCGATGCCGAAACTCTGCACGATTTTCGCAATTACAGAATCGGCAAATATCTCCGATATGCCGACGCCTGCAACGGTTCCCGGCAAAACGACAATGAAAAACCGTAATGCAAAGGAGAGCCGAAGCCGCAGATGAGAAAGTCCCATACTTTTGTAGATCGCCATTTTTTCGGTTTCCGCCTGCATGAGTTTATTTGCCGCAAGCCATACGGCAATCAGAATAAAAACCGCAGCAATAAGGTAAATCAAAGCAATCAGTATGTGCATTGCCCAAACAATGCCGTCAAGTCCCGACCAACTGTTGGTGTGGACATCTATGCCTCGGTAATGCTCCTGCAAATATTTCATGGCATAGTCCCTCACCTCTCCGTTTTCGAGGATGTAGTGATGACACCAGATATATCCGCTCACGTCGCCGATTTTATCATATCCCTCAAGGCTCATGCCGATATTTGTTCCCATGCCGTTAGCGCATTGATAAGTTCCCGAAACGGTATATGTTTCCATTCTTCCGCCCGATGCAATCTGTACCGTATCACCCGCCGAAAGGGAAAGTTCATTTGCAACCGTATCGGTAATCAGAATGCTGTTTTCATCACATACATTGCCGGAGAGGACATGAAACCATTTGGTATCGTCCAGCACATTTGCCGTGTATTGCTGCCCGTTTACCGTGACGTTCTGCATCGCAAGCTTGTAGGTTTCCCGCACAGGCGAATACCAGTTGATGATGCGCTCGATTTCGTCCATGGGAACCGTATCGTTAAACGGTTGAACTCCCAAATCATGGTCTGCAACGCTGAATGTATTCATCAATCCCTCGCCGTTCGGTCCGAGCCATGTTCCCATTTTCCCGATCACCGATAAAAACAAAGCGAGAAAACCGGAAATTAAACAAAGCGCAGCATAACGGCGTTTACCTGAGCAAACTTCCCGCACGGCAATATCAAATGCGAGGAAACGCCCTCTGAGAACAGTTTTTACCTTTCGCTCTCCGCTTGTTTCGCGCATCGTTTGCATGGGAGCAATTCGCAGTATTTTTGCGGTACGAAACGTAATATAAACCGTGAACAAACCAAGCAGTATTATAAAGAGCGGCAGAACAAGCGCTGTGGGAAAATACAGACGGATCAGCATCCCCGTGGAGGTCACCATCGCCTTTGCAAGCAAATTTGCCGTAAGCCATGCCGGGAACAGTCCTCCGAAAAGTCCAAGAAGGACGACGCCTCCGTACAGGAACAGATAGGTTCCGCGAATCCCGCGTCCTGGCATCCCCAGAGATTTCAAAACCGCCATTTCCTGTTTTTCCTGCTCCACAACGACCGACAGGTTATGTCCGATCACAACAAGACAGATTATAAGCAACACAGCAGAAAAGGCTATAAGAAACCCCGTAAGGATATTCTGCAAAAGGATCATGTAACTCTGTATGGATTCCTGCCGATAGGAAAATTCCGTGTAAAGAGCGATATTCGAAGAGCCATTTACTTCCCTTTGAAATTCCTGAGCCGAAAGTGTGCTGTCTTCGCTTTGGAAGATATGGAGCATAGCCCCGCACCGTCCAAGGATATCTACCTCGGCGGCAGTATCTACGACAGACCGCATTTCACCCCAGTCATCGGCACTGATGAGAAAACTTTTCATATCGATCATGGAACTTCCCATGAAGGCGTCCTCAAAGTATCCCGCCACGGTCAGTTCACGAATTCCATTCTTGCGTGAAAGTTCAAATGTTATCGTATCGCCGACTGTCACATTATAGCTTGATTTCATCGCAGGGGAGATGTACACTTCTCCGCGCCTTATTTCCGCGCTTTCAAGCCGATTTCCATTCTCATCTATGAAGTGATAGGGAACAGTTCCGTCAAGCGTCAGCAGTTGACCTTCGTTATCGGAATGACTGCCGTTTACAGCATATCCCGTAAAAATCAGCGGCTGTACAGTAACATGATCCACATCCCGAACCGCCGAAACAGTTTCCGACAGATCATCGGGCTGTCCGCTTACCCAAACGGTAATATTCCCAAACCCCAGACGATCCATTTCTTCCTTTATCGACTTTGTTCCGCTGAAGTAAACTGTAAGAGCCGAAAAAAGACATAGTGACAGCATAAAAACAAGCAGGAAAACACCAATTATAGTGGATTTTTGCTTTTTTATGGTGCTGCAAAGCAAAAGCCTGTACTTTCCCATTTTACCACCCAAGCCTTTCCAACCAGCCTGAGAGTTTTTCTTCCCGCCCTGCGTCCTTTCCTGCGTAATTCGACAGGGAAAGCTCTCCTGTTATCCTGCCGTCGTCAAGATAAAGTACACGATTTCCCCGCAGTGCGGACTCTCTGTCATGTGTCACAAGTAAAACGGTCTGCCCGTTTTCGTTCAGCATAGAGAGCAGGTTCAGAACTTCTGTAGAATTTGCGCGGTTTAATGCACCCGTCGGTTCGTCGGCGAATATCACATCGGGGCGGTTGATGACCGCTCTTGCCACCGTAGTCCGCTGAGCCTCACCGCCCGAAACCTCCGAAGGAAGATGATTTTCTACTTTTTCGAGGTTCATTTTTCGTATAAGCTCCGCTGTTTTGGATTTGCACTCCTTTTCGGAAAGTCCGCCGATAAGTCCCGCCATTCGGACGTTTTCCGACACGGTGAGATTTCCGATAAGATGCGTGCGCTGAAAAACAAATCCGAACGATGCCGCCCGCAGTTGCGTGAGTTCCTTTTCGGTTGCCCCGCTTATCTCTGTATCCCGGAAAAATATCTCACCGCCGCTCGGTTTGTCCATTCCGCTGAGCAGGTAGAGCAGCGTTGATTTGCCTGAGCCCGATGAACCCATTACAACGGTAAAATCGCCTTCGTTTATGTTTACATCAATACCGTGCAGTACTTCGCTGCCGCCGAATTTTTTTATTATATTTTTTCCGTATAAAATGCTGCTCATTTTGCTCGTCAGACCTTTCTCTCTATTTTCATTCACATATTTTCAATTTTTGTAATCAGATAGTCAAGGCAGGACAGCTTTTGCCTATCTTCCGAAAGCGAACGCTTTTTGATCTCGCCAAATCGGCGCAGCAGCCTTTTGCGTCCGTTTTCGTCATTTGTATCTAAACAATGCCGATAGAGCGTAAGCATTTCCTTTGGAATACCAATTTCCTCCAGAACTTGCATATCGTTATAAATATCATTCATTTTGTCTTCCTTTCATTTCTAAATTTATTATACATCACCTCTTGACAAATAGCAAATATTTATGTAGAATATAGTTGTATAGCTTTTAGGAATGATTTTTAACGGAGGGAACTTTATGATTGAAACACGCCTGTTACAATACTTTCTTGCCATTGCGGAAGAACAGAGCATTACCCGTGCTGCGGAATATCTCCATGTCACGCAGCCGACGCTTTCCAAACAGATGATGGATTTGGAATATGCACTTGGGAAACAACTTTTGATCCGCGGGAAAAAGAAAGTGACACTGACGGAGGACGGAGCATTTCTTCGTTCTCGTGCGCAGGAGATCATCTCGCTTATGGAAAAGACCGAATCCGCTTTTCGGGAAAATGGGCAGACAATTTCGGGCGACGTTTTTATTGGCTGCGGAGAACACCGAAGTTCTTACCGCATTATGCAGCTAATTCGGGAGATCCAAATGGAATATCCCGAAATCAAATTTCATTTTTTCAGTTCCAACGCCGATGCGATCACCGAACGGTTGGATAAGGGACTGCTTGACATGGGCTTTTTGTTGGAGCCGGAGATCAATCCGCATTACGATTATCTGAAACTCCCGTTTTATGAAACATGGGGTATTCTTGCAAGAAAGGATTCCGAATTTGCAAACCGCAAATCCGTAACCTTCAAGGAACTTTCAGGGTATCCTCTTATCATGCCGAGCCAAACCTCCAACAGCAATAAAATCACGACATTTTTTTCAGATGAACTTGTAACGCCGCAAATCGCAGCGACCTACAATCTGATATTTAATGCGGGTTTAATGGTGGAAGCAGGGATCGGGTATGCTCTTTGCATTGACGAACTGATAAACACCGCAGGAGATCATCCATTGACCTTTATTCCTCTTGAGCCGAAACTTCAATCGAACGTCATGCTCTTTACAAAAAAATATCAGGTTTTCTCAAAAGCGACAAAGCTGTTCCTTGACAGGCTGAAAGAAAAAACGCTTACTTGATAATACTTTGGGTAATCATGATAACCCCGAATAAGATCATCAGTCCTCCCAAAAGCAAATGAAGCCGTTTATAGATGCGGTCAGTCACTTTTTCACGGAAATGTGCAGTGACTGCGCTGAGTGCAAGCCACCAAATGACTGTTCCTGCCAAAACGCCGAGTGTTAAAGCAATGCCATCTCCAAACGACAGCTTTCCCGTAATTCCAAAGGCGGCAAAAGCAACCATAAATGACAAGATCGTTGCCGGATTCAAGATGGCAATTACAAAAGAAGATAAAAAACATTTTATAGGAGTGCCGTTTGTATTTGCATTCGCTGTCTGACGCTCCTTTTTTCGCAGATTAAGAACTCCGTAACCTGCAATCAGTAATCCGCCGATAATACGGATAACGCTTTGATGCGCCGTGAGAAAATCGGAGATAAGTGTAATTCCAAATACCCCGATACTTGAATAGAGCAAATCGGCGGCAGATGAACCAAGACCTGTCAGCAGTCCTGCGGCAAAACCTCTGTCAAGCGTTCTCTGTACAGTAAGCACACCGATTGCTCCTGCAGGAACGCCAAATATCAGTCCTATCAGTATTCCGCGAAGAAAAAGCATCAGCATAATTATCCTCTCGCAACGTTGAGCAAACTTTCTATGCGCTCAAGCTCCGCTTGTTTTTTATGGATATTCGCGAGCAATACTTTTCTTTGTTTTGAAAGCAACCTCACGCTTTCCGCTTTGTTTTTACTTTGCCATATCGGAATAAACGCGTCAATTTCTTCTTTCGTGTAACCTGCGTCTTTCATATTCTGTTTTAATTCTTCGATTGTCTGATCGTTTTCAAACATTTCCGACAGTCCTTTCTTCGTATTTTCGGATTCCTCTCATTAACCTTGAAAGTCCGTCCTCTAATACCGTCCGCGGACAGCCGATGTTCATGCGGATAAACTTTTCACCGCCGTTGCCGTATTGCGCTCCGCTTGAAAGAATAAGCCCTGTTGTGCTGCGAATAAACTGCACGATTTCGTCTGACGTGCCGGGCAGCTTTCTGCAATCGATCCACACAAGATAAGTCGCCTCTGATTTTACAACGCGCAGCGCAGGTATATTTTTTTGAATGTAATTCGCCGTGATCTCTTTATTCTGAAACAGATATGCCTGAAGTTCATCAAGCCAGGGTGCGCCTTTTGTGAATGCGGCGACAGCTGCGTCTACGGCAAAAGAGTTCGGCTCGGCAACCTCATCGGTGTTCAATCCGCGCCACACCTTATGGCGAAGTATGGGGTTCGGTACCGCCACCGCAGCCGTCTGTAATCCTGCAAGATTAAAAGCCTTGGTTGGCGCAATACAGGTAATGCTGCAATCCCTGCAATCCTCCGAAACGCTTGCAAAGGGAATATACTCCTTTCCCGGCGCGACAAGGTCGCAGTGTATTTCATCGGACAGTACCACAACATGGTGCTTTTTGCAAAGCGCACCAATTTGCGAAAGCGTTTCCCTGTCCCAAATTTTTCCTATCGGATTATGCGGATTGCAAAGTATCATAAGCGAGGTTTGCGGGTCGGCAAGTTTTCGCTCCAAATCCTCAAAATCAATTTCATATTCGCCGTCTTTATACTTTAGTTCGTTTTCCAGCACCTGACGACCATTATTTAATATTGAATTGAAAAAAATATTATAGACGGGCGTCTGTATCAGAACCTTTTCGGCAGGTGTTGTAAGCTTTCTTACAATGCTTGAAATGGCAGGGACTACACCCGTGCAGAAAATCAGCCAGTCATGCTCAATCTCAAAGTGATGTCTGTTTCGCCACCAATTTCCGTATGCCTCATACCACAAATCGGGAACGACTGAATAGCCGAATATGCCGTGTTCCGCTCTTTCCTTGATTGCGACCAGGATTTCCGGTGCGGTTCTGAAATCCATATCCGCTACCCACATAGGCAGCTCGTAGTCCGATATATCCCACTTCAAAGAATTTGAATTTCTCCGATTTGTAACCAAATCAAAATCGTACTTCATATTTATCTCCATTTATTGAATTTCAAAGGTGATTTGAACATCTCCTGAACCGACAGCGTCTGCAAGTCCCGACGGATCGTCAATTTTTCCGAGTGAAGTATAGCTGTATGAAGTCGAAAAGTTCTTATAAAACACCACCAGGCAGCTGTCGCCGTACAGCATCAAATCCCCGCTATGGATTTCTTCGGGGCAAGAGGAATCTGTCGGGAGTGTTGAATT
The DNA here is from genome assembly GCA_947624555.1 of uncultured Clostridia bacterium. GTDB lineage: Bacteria > Bacillota > Clostridia > Oscillospirales > Ruminococcaceae > CAG-115. The sequence goes on along the minus strand of CANQKW010000025.1, from coordinate 15,112 downwards.
CAAATAATAATACTTTTCGTTTCCGTTGAGTTCGCTCATGTTTAATGTGAGAGGAAGCAGCTGACGAAAGGCATTCACGGTTTCGTTCTCATACAGAGTTGCCGAAAATCGTTTCCCGTTTGCCTCTATCACAAGATCATGCGATGCCGTTGGAGTTTCTGACGTGGACGGTACTGATGGGATTTCCGTCGGCGTTTCTGTTTGAGTTTCAGCTTGTGACGACGTTGGCTGTAAATGGCTTGATTGGCTGGCAGAAGAATGATTTGCAACGTTTTCTTCAGGCACAGAACTCGTTTCAGACTTTGAATAGGTTTCTGAGGTTGTATTGGGGACAGATGTATTTGAAATTGCGGCACTTTGACTTTCTTGCTCCGTTGTTGTATCGCTTGCCGCGACGGTTTCGGAGGATGAAGAGCCGCCTGCATTGTCGGAGTAAGAAATATCCGACACATCTGTTTGTTCGGTCTGTGTGTTTTGTATACTCGAACTCGTCATATCGTCAATTCTCTCATTATTGCTGCAAGCACTGACCGATACAACAACGAACATGACACACAACAATACTATTATCTTTTTCATTTTTGCCCCCATTTTTATACGCACATTCTGACAGGCGTTTTTTCTGTTTGCCTGCAAATAACATTAGTCTTTGACGGGTCGACCTTATCTTGTTCTATGGTAAGATCGTCTATGAAGTCCGCGCGAATTATGCCTCCCGACGGATTTAGCACGCTGTCTATCTTGCCGATAATATCCGCGTCAACAGTGGAATATTCAAATGCTAGCGTTGTGTTCAGCAATTTGCAGTTTTTCATAACAAGGTTATCAATATAGCACATTCCCTGCAAACTTTCGACGGTACAGTTTATCAACGTGAGATTTTTTGCGTTCCAGCCGAGATATTCGCCTGAAATAAAGGAATTATACACCGTCACGTTCTTGCTGTTCCAGAAAGCGTCCTTAGAGAGCAGCCGCGAGTTATGAATTTCAACATTCCGCGCGCCGTCAAACGAGTAATTACCGTAAAGTGTAAGACCGTTTACTTTCATATTGCTGCTGTTCATTGCAAAATAGTCGCCTTTCGCAGTAACCGTATCCATGATAACACCGTTGCAGTTCCACAAGGTTTCCGCCGCATTCGGGAAAGATACGTTTCTAAGCGTAACATCTTCACAGCGGCGGAAGTTTTTGGGTGCTTCAATCGCGCTGTCCTCTACGCTGATATGCTTTGTATACCATACGCCTGCGCGCCCCATTTCAAACCATGTGCAGTTTTTTACCGAAATGTTTTGGCAATACCAAAGCGGGTATTTCCATTTGAACATACTGTTCAGAAGTTCAATATCGCGGCTTTCTTTAAGCGGAGATTCTCCGTCGTCAAAGATCGTATCAATCACACGCAGGTGTCTGCTGCCAAACAGCGCGCGTTCTCCCGTTAAATAACCTTGCTTGATTTCTTTCTTATTTTCCATGTTAAATTCCTCCGTTTATAATCAATGCTTTTTTTCCTGTTTGCGGGTCGGGGAAGATTTTATCTACAAATCTCACCGTAAATGCAATATCACCCAGTCCGTTTTTCTCAAGAACCGATTTCATTTGTTGTGTAACGGCTTGTTTTACATTGGTGCTTTGAGTTATATCGGAAAGTTCGGCGAGCATTTCAAAGCTGTGGCTTGAATCTTTGCGAAACTGATAATCAAGCAGTCCGTCAACGCACAATCCCTCAATGGACAACGGATGCAGATATTCCCGTCCGTTCTCCGTTTCAAACCACAGGACATCTTCTTCCCTACATAGAACCACATCCACGCTTTGAAATCCGTTATTTGATTTCCTCGGTATCAATTTGTCCGTAACATGATACCGAATCAGAGGCTGAGCATAATTGTAAAGACAAGTAATATACATTTCGCCGTCCAACAGTTCAATAATATTCATATCGTCAAATAGTATCATACCGTCTGATGCATTATCTTCAACTCCGAGGGCAAGGGATTCGCTTGCGCCATAGTAGTTTATTACAGGTGAGCGAAAAACAGTTTCAATACGGTGCCTCATTCCCGGAGTGAGAGGTTCTCCGCAAGTAACAACACGTTCAATTTTATCGACTGCTTTCTCCGTTTCTACAAGTTCCGCAAATATTTTAATTGCGGAGGTATAACCGATGATAATATTTGGTCTGAATTCCTGTACGGTTTCAAGCCATTTTGAAAGCGGCGTGTCAATGTCCAGGAAACGCTGTTCTGCCCGAACGCCCCGAATGCCGTCATGAACCGCCATAGCGCCTCCGTAGCGTCCGTTCGTTGCTGCAATATAGAGAATTCGCGGCTTTTTTGCAAGCAGTTTCAGAATATCCCGAAAAGAGAGTTCCCATAATGCACCGCATATTACGCTGATGATTACTTCTTCCCATGCCTGTTCGTCATAAAGAAAATATCTTGGTACGCCGGTGCTGCCTGATGAATGAACAACGTGGTACTTTCCGAGATATCGGTCCATGCTGTCTGATGACTTTTCCCCAAAGCTGCGCAGTTCACTTTGCTTGACATTTGTGTCAGTCACTATCTCATCGTAATGTTCCATAAGCAGTTCTTTATTGAGGGTTGGAAACTGTTCTAAAGGCGCGGTGTCTATCTGATTTGCCGTGATTCCTGCCGCTTCAAATGTTTCTCTGTAATAGGCGGAATGTTCATAGGCATACAAGAGCAATTTTCGAAGTTTATTTTCAATGGTACGCACCTGTTCTTTTGATTTTTTCATCATCTGCTTTTTGCGGTAAAGCTTGCACAGCAATCGCAGATAGTTCATATGTTCTCCCTCCTTTGCTATTTATCTATTTTAAGCGCATACGCAGTCTTGTAATTCTCTCTGTGGTAATATGTCGCTGTCAAATCCGACTGGTCAAAAACGACGCTCCATTCGGTCGATTCAAGCTCATTGAAATTATCCTTGCTCACGCTGTCCAATGTGTCTTTTACTTCTTCTTTATTCATGCTCCGATGATTTGAAATTGCATCGTTTAATATATCAAATCTTTCATGTGATTGTGAAGTTCCAACACCTTGCTTTTCACCGTCCGCAAGATAGAAATTTGTTAAAATCGAAGTATCTGTCACGACCATTTCATTGTTTATGTACTCAACAGCCACACTTTTGCCGGTGCTGTCTGCAATAGCAAAGTGAACCATAAAATTCATGGAAGCGTGAAGATCATATTGCCTGAGCAACGTCATCGCTTCGTCGGTTGTCGCAGCCTTATCGAGCAGCAGCCGGATTGCTGTCGTTGTTGTAATATCCGCTTTGTCCGTGTCCTGACCGATAGTTGCGTTATCTTCTATCATATTGACGGACACACAAAGTCCTTTTTCATTCATGCCGTCTAATGGGGCATATAATGCCGCAACAGTCAGAATTTCATCGGTCATCATTGATGAGGCAATACCTGCCCCTTGCTTGATAAATCCGAGATTTACCGTAGAAACAGAGGCGTAACCATTCTTCGGATAAGACGCAACAATCAGCGCATCGCAATTCTGCCAGTCAAAGTTTCGTCCGAACAAATATCCGCCGTCTGTATTTTTAATGGAAATCGTGCTGCACCCGAACCCCTCTGCCTGCATTCGCAGGTCTGTATTTGTGCCGATAAGCGATTGACTTATAAAACGAAATACATCTTGATCAGTTGCCGCGCCCCCTTGTTCCAAAAAGAGGTCAAAAGCGTAGTCACCGTCAAATCTTACAGTTGATAATCCGTTTTCAAGTTCAGTAATGTTGGACGCAGGAATAATAAAATCTTCCATATTTTCGCTTTGAGATGCCTTACTGTCTGCATAATTACTGTCCCGGTTGTAACTTTCCGAACTCGTGCTGTTATTGCAGCCTGCTGAAAAAAGAAGTATCAAAATTACTGCAAAACACATCAAAACATTTTTCATACAATTTCCTCCTGTTTATCTTCTTGTACTTATTATAGCACCATTAAATCAAAATAGCAAATATATATGTTGAATGGTTAATAATAGATTTTAGGAATGATATGGATACAAGGCAACTCTTGATTTATTTCCTTAATTTTTTAGTGAAAGAAAACATAAACATTCAATTCGAACAGGGGACACAGAACTTTCCATGCAGTATGGGCTATTTTGAATTGTTGCTTTTACCATTGTGTACTTCCGAATTATATATTCAAGCTCCGAAGAGCCTGTTATAACGGGATTATGAGGAAAACAAAAAAACGCCTGTAAATCACCTCTCATAATTATGAGATAATTTTACAGGCGTTTTGCCCAAATTCAACCGCATAAATTTTGTTGCCGAAAAGTTCAAGTCCCGTCAAAATCTTTTTTGTGAAGTTTTAAAAAAAATACCTGCCCATTACAGCCTGCTGAAATTATACCACCGTCCGAAAAGATTAACTATAAAAATCCGCCCACAGCTTTCGAGCCACGGGCGGGATTTTTATAGGTAAACCACTAATCCGAACACGGGTCTACCGGGATAAAATACGAACAAATCGGTATCCCCGTGTTTGTTCGTATTTGTCCAATTTGGCTCCCCCGACTGGACTTGAACCAGTGACCGCGTGCGTTGGGTAGCGAAACTCCGTTCACACACAACCCACAAAGCGGTAATATACTGTGATAGTCTGAGTGAAAGACTTACCCTCTTTGACCCTATCACTCACAACTATCTTGTCAATCAGGAGATTTAACAGTTCTTTGTCAAGCGTTTCAATTCGTTCATATTCGCCTATCAAGCCAACGAACCTTTCCAAATCGAACGCTTTCTCGTTCCCTGCTCTCAGCTTTTCTTCAAGCTGTTCGAGCCGTTCGCTTAACTCCTCCTGCTCACTCTCGCACCTCGCGGACATCTCCTTGAATTTCTTGTCGGAAATCAACCCGTCAAGGCGGTCGTTGTAAAGCATATCATACTTCTTTGAAAGTTCGCCTAAGCGTTTTTCAATCGCCTCGGCTTCATTACTCATTCTCTGCCGTTCCTCATCGCTGTTTCCGCCAAGTCTTGCTTTGACCGTTTCCACAAACGCCTCTTTATTACTATGCACCATACTTAGCATTTCATTGAGGTCGGACAGAATTTTGTTGTACAACTCGTCATAACGTATGTAGTGAGAGCTGCACTTGTCTTTGCCTTTTTTCTTGTAGGTGTTGCAGGTATAATAGTTGTCCTTGCCGCTTGCATTGGCTATTCCCAACGCATACCCGCACTTATCGCATTTCAACAATCCCGCGAAAATGTTTACAAATCCCGACTTGCTTTCCCTCTTTCGAGTATTCAAGCGGAGGTGCGCGTCCTCCCAAAGCTGCTCGGAAATCAACGGCTCGTGCATATTTTCATTCACGATCCACTTTTCTTCGGGCATTCGCTTAATGCGCTTGCTCTTAAAGGAGATTTTTCTGCGCTTGCCGCTGGTGAGGTGTCCGAGGTACGCCGTGTTCTCCATCATTCTGAAAACTGTCGCCAAATTCCAATCATACGGGTCTTTGTCATAGCCGCGCCCCGCCCGCTTTGCCTGAAGTGCCGCGGGAGTTATCACGCGCCGTTCCGTCAGGACGCGGGCGATCTTGTTATACCCGTATCCGTGGTAGGCTGCCCTTTCAAAAATCCATTTTACTGTCGGCGCAGTTTCCTCATCAATGACAAGGACGTGTTTGTCCTCCGGCGATTTCTTATACCCATACGGAGCCTGCGACCCGATGAACTCTCCCCTCTTTGCCTTTGTCACAAAAGCCTGCCTTGTCTTGCGCGAACAATCGGCGGGGTAGTATTGATTGAAGATGTTCTTCATCGGGAGCATTAAGTCGAGGTCGAGGTTATCCCTGTTGGTGTCCACGTCATCGCCTATGGCAATGAACCGTATGCCCATATCGGGAAAAGTTTCCTCAACATACTTGCCCACTTCAATGTAGTTTCGTCCAAATCGGGAGAGGTCTTTGACCACAATCATATTGACTGCGCCGTCGCTCGCGTCGGACATCATCTGCTTGAAAGCAGGGCGGTCGAAGTTAGTCCCTGTATAACCGTCGTCGCAATAGAAGTTGTATACCTCGTAAAAGTTGGAGCGGCAATAGTCCTCAAGAACCTTCCTCTGCGTTTCGATTGAAACGCTTGTACCGTCGTTTTCGTCGTCACGGGAAAGTCTGCAATAACACGCTGCTGAATACGCATTATCCCGCTTCGCGGGAAAACGCTTGTGCTCTATATAGCTCATAATCGTTTCCTTTCTGAGCAAGAGTACATCAGCTTCCTTTTTGATTATACCATATTACAATAAGGAAATCAAGCACCCTTGCAAATTTTTATGCGGACTTCCGTTCTTCCTCTGCTCTATCTAAAATCTTAGCGGCAACGTACTCCGCATAAAGTTGAATGAAGTCCTTATCGCCGAAATGACGAACCAGAATTATCTCCGTCCGCTTGTCCGATTTCTCGGCGGCGGGAATTTTTCTCTTTTCAGCCATACCTATTATAATACGCCTCCAATCAGTCCTTGTTGATGTTGATAGTCTGCTTTAAGACCTTACTCGCATTGAACGCAATGATACGCTCACCCCTTAAATCGGTCAGAACCTCGAATGTTCCGAAACCGCCGAGCTGAACATCATCTCCGCTCGACAAGACAACACGCAAGGTATCCATCACATCATTGACCTCGCGGTATGCGCAGCGATAGCTTATACCCTTGCGCTCTAATATTGCCTTTATAAAATCAGTCTTATTCAAATTTACTGTTCCTCCTTGAAAAAGTTTTCAAACCTGCTGCGGTTCAAGGTTATGTACGCATTATCCGCTTTGCGGAAAACGCTGCACTTGGTTTTTCCAACACGCTTCTGCGGACGATAACGAACCTCTTTTGAAAGAACCCAATGCACCTTTATGAGGTCAAGAGCAAAAAGGTTTTCAAGTATGCGCTTCATATTGAAAGGCTCCAATCCGTTGTATTCCAGCGCAATGTTGCAAAACTGCACTATCCTCTTTGGAACGAGGTAAATGTATTTCTCATCATAGTACCCCATAAAAACCTTGTCGGGCTGAATATCTTCATAGTCTTTGACGGGGAGCAGATAATATCCGTCCGCGCTCAGCACATTTTTTACTATGTGCAGAAAGCAGCACGTTTCTCTGTCATCAATCATTGTGATACCCTCCTTAAATTGCCTTGCGTTTTTCAAAACGCTGAACGTCGGCGAGATCGTCCAAGTGTTTCCGAATTTTCATAATATCGTCTTTGCCGTTCTCATACAACTCGCGCTTTTCGTTCTCCGTTCCACGCGTGAGAATATCCCGAAGATATTCTATGTAGTCCATTTTTTGCAGACTTTCAACAAACAAAGGATGAAACTCATCGTTCTGATTACGGGGCGCGTAATCTCTGTGCCATTTGTAAAGCTCAGTCAAATACTCATTAACGGTTAGTCTTGCTTCACCGAGCCACTTCTGCATTTCGTACTTTGGGTTTGGTGCTATTTTAATAGGAGCGGCGAAATTCCTATCAAACAACCCCAACCCAAAATCCTCGCTGATTTTTCGCGCCGCGTCTATCTGCCGCAGTCCGAACAGCTTTGCTACAAAACCCGTCTGATCTCCCGTAGACCCGCAGCCGAAGCAGTAGAAGTGATCGTCATAGACTTTAAGGCTCGGATTTCTGTCCTCGTGAAACGGACAGCAAGCCATACACGCCCTGTTAATTTCCAATCCGTAGAACCTTGCGACCTCCGGCATAGACAGCCTGTCCTTTATCTCCAAAAAAATATTGTCCAATACCATACCCCTCTCTTGAAAAATTTTTTGAAAGGACAACTTTTCGGCGAGACCGAGGCTTTGCGGCGAACAAACCACGGCATAAATTTTCCTTTCATATATTCCGGTCATTTTAGCCCCTATTTTAAAACCCTGTTTCAAACATTTTGTATATGTGCATAAATAAAAAATGTAGTAAACGAATTGTTTGTGCAAGCTGCCGAATTATTATGTGGGTGGTTTTAAAAAGCACCTCTTTTTGACCGGAATATATAGAGAGAGGATAATCATTCCTGCTGTTCGCCGCCGCGGAATGATTTTATAAGCGGTATTCACCGCCGAGGAAAAACCTCAAAATAAGGTATGGACTTCTTTTGCGATTTGAATGATTAGCAAGCACAGAAAGTTGACCATACTTTGGCAACATTTCCCATTTTCGGAAATACTCCCTCAAAACGTTTTAGGGAAACCTGCCGCCCTAAAACAAATCCTCTCCGAGAACAGGCGCAGCCTGAAACCAATTCATTATAGGAGGTCAATTACTTATGAGAAAATACAAACAGGTCAGAGAAAAGAAAGTCATATATTCGCTTGACGAATGGTCGCAAATTGAGAAACGAGCCGCCTCTGTCGCGATGAAAACAAGCGCGTTTATAAGGCGCATATCCCTTGACGGACAAATTACATATATCAATATGGAGGCGGCAGGCGAGGTAATGAAAGCCTTGCGTATCATCGGCGCGAACATCAACCAGATTGCGAAGAAAGCGAACGAGATCAACAGCATTTATGCCGAGGATATTGAAAAATTACGAAAGGAGAACGAGGAAATTTGCCATACGTTAAATCAATTTCTCTCCGCACTACCGTCAATCGCAGCCTAGCCTACATACTCAATCCCGACAAGACTGAGGACTTACTTTATACTAATGCCGTGAATTGCCTACCGAACGCAAAGGACGCATATCTTGCTATGAAAGTGGTTTACGAGCAATTTTCGGGAGAAAAATATAACGCCCCCTTGCCGAAACAAGGCAAGGGGAGCGTAAAAGCTATTCACTACATACAGTCATTTGATCCGAAAGACAACATCTCGCCCGAACTCGCCCACAAAATTGCGAGAACCTTTGCGCGTAAGGCTTTTGGGGATAAATGTCAGATAGTGATTGCCACACATAATGATAGGAAGCACATTCATAATCACATCATCATAAATGCTTACGGAGTGGACGGGCATAAATTCAACGACAATCAAACCACTCTAAAACAAATCCGCGAAATCTCGGATAGGGTGTGCCTCGCATTTGGGATAAAGCCTATCGAACCGAAACAAGGAGCAACTCAGAACATAAATCATTTTGAATGGGAGCATAAGCAGCGCGGTATATCTTGGAAACAAAAAATCCGTCTTGAAATTGACAGGCTGATACTCAAGGTCAAGAGTGTTGATGAGTTACTCGCCGAGTTGGAATTGCTCGGCTACACAGTGCGGCGCGGAAAATATATCTCAGTCAAGGCTCCAGATCAGCAGCGTGCGGTTCGTCTGAAAACTTTGGGTGAAGACTACACCGTTGAGAGCCTTGCTTCTCGGATTTTGTGGAAAGACGTTGGTTCGGGCGGATCGCTGCTAAATCAACCGTCAGAGATGAGCGAACGGTTTGCCGCAACGGTTTATGAAGTGGAACAGCTTGCGCTAACCGGTAGAAAAATTCAGCGCAAACTCGATACCTCTGCACCATACACACCGCAGAATGATATGGACATATACAAGCTTTCGGCACAGCTTACGATTATCAACCGCGACAATCTCCGCTCCATAGGAGAGGTAGAGGGTAAAATCGAGCAGCTTCGGTATGATGTTGAAAAGGCACAGCGCGAATTCAACATCCTTACACTCAAACTTGACAATCTGAACGCTCTAGCAGATCAAGCCTCGGAATATTTTGCTTTGACGGATAAGGCAACACGAACTCCCACCGAGGAACTTCGCTTGAAAATGTATAAGCCCGTGCTTGAAAGTAACAATATCACAAGCCGCTCGGACTTCGAATACCTTAAATCCGTCATTGCCGATACGGAACAAAAAGCTGCACCCCTCAAAGAAAGTTTTGAGAAGTGCAGCAGACTGTATGACATTTACTCGGATATTGCTAAAACCTACTACGAAATTTCACAAGGAGATTACATCTCAGGGCATGTTGAGGAACAGTGTAAGGCTCTTGAAGCAGAACAGCAAAAGGATAGCAAGCATAACAGGCTGTGATCCGTGCTGAATGTCTGCCTAATAATGAACAAGCTGTGGAAGTGGTTGCCTATCATCTTCAAACACGTAGACCCCCAATAATAAACTTCTCTTTAATTTGTGTTTTCCGAAGGCGGATTTCTCAATCGACAATGTTTTTTAAATTTTATTAATAACATTGTAACGTTTTCGCCCGTTCGATCGTCTAACAGTATAGAGGTGATGAAAGTAATCAAGGACTTTACCCCGTTATGCTGATGGAATGTGGCGGCGAGCGCGAAGCGGTCATTCAATAAAGCTTTATTATGACGAGTTCGGTCTTTGCTCACCCCGAAGACATCAAAGGCATTACGGGCGATTCCAACTTGGAAATGAAAATGGCGAAGATATTCGTCTGATATCTCTTTTACACGGTAAGACCGCTCCGTGTACACGAAGTGGTCAATTCATTTAGAGCATATCCGCAAAGTCTAAAAGAAAAATCAATATTCCTTTTAATCGTTTGATCTTTTCTAAACAGCAAAAATGAGACCAACAAAATAAACAGTTCAGTTATAAGCATTAATCCAAGCGCGGAGAATATTGAACCGAGATTTGCCGCAGTGTCGAGTTCAAGTCCTATATAGGACGAGAGAATTTGGGAAAAAATTTGATAAACAAGTTGCTTAGTCTTAAAAATCTCGTTGGTGAATAACCCCCAATCCTTGAGTATTTTATATTATATCATATATTTTTATAATATTTCGCAAGGGGATTATATCTCGCGGGTTGTTGAGGAAGAACGGCAAAACCAAGAGCGCAATAATCGTTCAAATAAGCGCATATAAGAATAGGGCGGTGCTTAAACAACACCGCCTTAAAAAAATTATCACAGTCCATCATTTCTTTGCTTTGTATCATTTTAATCATTTGACCTATTCCTAAACAGCAAAAACGAGAGCAACAAAATTAATAGTTCAACGATAAACATTAACACAAGTGCCGTGAGTATCGAACCAAAATCTATTACCGTATCAAATTCGATTCCTAAATATGCCGAGAGGATCTTGAAGATCAGCTTGATAAACGAGCAGCTCAGCAATGCCGAAACAATCGAGATCGGTATCAACAGAACAATGTTTTCCGTCGCAAACGCTCCGAGTATATGCGGTTTTCCGCAGCCGAACGCATCCGCCGCCGTTATGAACGGTGTTTTTTCTTTAAAATAATTCAAAACGGAAATTATTCTTGTTGTCAGATAAATAAACGCTATCGCTCCCGCAGCGAGATACATCAGATTTCCGATAAACAGATGCAGTCCCGAGAGTTTATCTAATGCTTCGCTGGTAAACACAGTCTTGATCACACCGCCGTATTTTTCGGAAAGACTGTCACAAACGCTGTCCACATTGTCTATCGTACTGTACGCTATAATTCCCAGATAATTGCTGTCGGGATTTACGATAAACGCGGAGGTACTCCCGAAGCTGTCTGTCTGACTTTTAAAATTTTCAAGTGCGGCAATATCCAAAAAGTCCTCCGAAAATATTCCGACTATTCTTACATTTTCGTGGTCAATTATTTTTTCATCACGAAAAAAATCGTGTGAGATCGTCGCTCGCTTGTTTAGTATATCATCGTAATTTAAAATGCGGCAGTACTCACAAAAATTTTCGCAGATGATCATCTCATTATCGCCCTCGGGCATTCTTCCGGCAACAAGAATATCTCCTCCGCCGAGCGCTCGGAATTCGTTGAAATATGTTCGGGGAATAAGTGTTTCGGCATTCTGTGATTGCTCGTAAAAAAGATTAACGTCAAACTCACCAATGCCATCAATCGTTATCTCCCCGCTGACAAACCCCTCACGATAATATGGATGTGCTTCGAGAACGTCCGGCATATCGGAGATCGCATCAAGCTCGTCTATATCAGTCTTGACGAGGACTATATTCCCGCTGCTTCGTAGTTTTAACACCTCCGCGACCGTGTTTTTAAGCGAGCGTGTGAATGTCACTGCCGAGAAAAGCGCGAACCCAAAAAGCAGCAGGCAGACAATACTCCCGATAATCCTTAACGGGTAACGGCGGATATTAATTATTGCCAATTTGAAAGACAGCTTCATCTGTTACGCACCTCACTGTCTGATGAGTTTTTGATATTTAATAGTAGGGAAATAACAGTTGTGACAAGACAAGCGGCAGCTCCCGCGACAGAATACACGAGATAATTCACTTTGTCAACGTTCATCTTCAAAAGTTCTTGAGCCCACATATCAACAAGCATATCAAGCAGCACGCTTATCAAAAGTCCCAAAGCGCTTCCGATAACGATCAAAACGGCGAACACAGCCGACATACACATAAAGAGTCCGCTCCTTCGCATACCGATAACAAGCAGATCGGTAACAAATTCTCCGCGCTTTGAAAAATACATTTTTATAAAAACGAAAATGTAAGCTGCACACACCAATGCCAACAATACAAGAACGATATCCATTGCCATCTTCATTGCACGGTATCCCTCGCACAGCGCAAGAATTCCCTCAGTATCGCTGAAGTTGTCAGCGTTAAGATACCTTGTCACATCGAGGAGCTGATCTTTGTCCGAAAGCATCACTATGTACTCGTCTGTGATAATATCGGGATCATAAATAAAGAAACTGTAATCCGCTCCCGAAGTCCGGATAATATCTCCCACCTTATATTCCGAACCGCCTATCAGAATTATGTCATCCCTTTGGCAGTCCAATTTTTCGGCTAATTCTTGTGTAGGATAAACCATTCCCTTTTCAAGTTTAAATTCTAAGCCGTACAATGTTGATAGGAAATGCTCTTTCGGTTTTGTCAGCATCTTTCCTGCCGAAACAACGCATAACCCGCCGCGGTAGCTTGGCAAATAAACGGAATCTTCACCGTGAGAGATCGTTATATTATAGGTGAAGCCGCTGCCGCTCGCAAATATCGGAAAATTGTTGTAGTACTGACTTTGGCGCGGCGGCTCTTTTACTTTCACAGGAAGAACTTGATCGTGATCGAACTGAGTGAAAAATCCACTGAACACCTGATCGCTGTAATTCGCAAGGACGCAGACTACCGCTAACAGCAGCGCCAATCCGATCACGAAGTATGAGAAATAGAGCTTGTTTTTCAACAATTCTTTAAGCGATAAATTAAATATTTTCATTTATGATCTCACCGTCAAGCATTTCTATGATTTTGTCCGCTTTCAACGCATCTTCGCGCTGGTGCGTAACCATAACAATGGTAGTGCCAAGTTTTTTTATTTCGAGAAACAAATTCATCACGGCATCGCTCGTTTTCTTGTCAAGATTTCCGCAAGGTTCGTCCGCGAAAATAATCTTAGGAGAATTAACGAGCGCTCTTGCGATCGCCACACGCTGCTTCTCACCGCCCGAAAGCGTTTCGGCTTGCTTCTTCAAAATCTCGCTTATTCCGATGAATTCCGATACCTCTAAGATCCGTTTTCTGCGCGCCGACTTGGAAACGCCGCCGATAAGCATAGGTATCTCGATGTTCTCAAACGCGGTATATTTCGGCTCCAGAGCGTATGACTGGAACACATAGCCCGCCGTTTTATTTCTGAACACGGAGCGTTCCGCCGCTTTCAACGAGTGAATATTCCTGCCATCTATCAGCACGCTACCCGAGTTCGGCGTAAGCAGCCCGCTCACGCATTTGAGCAGTGTGCTTTTGCCGCTGCCCGATCTGCCCGTTACTGCAACGAACTCTCCCTTTCCGACCGAAAAACTGACATTATTCACTGCCGTGCAGTCGGCATATTTTTTTACTAAATCTTGTACCTCTATCATTTAAAATCGAACCTCGTTAAGGTATCGGTTACAGCTTTTGTATTGTCGAGAGTGTATTCGCTGCGAACAGCTTTGTTGTCAGCGTTATCCTCATATTCGTTGTAATTTGTCCTTGTAATACTGTTCGGCGCGAAATCCTTGGGAACAAGAAGCGCAATAAGAGCGGAGAATTTTTGTTCCTTCTCCCAACCGTACAAATAATGATTTGATCTTATCCCGATAATTTCTACCGTATCACCATCGATATATGCAGTACAGTTTTCCAGGTCGGACGAAGGTACACGAATAAGCAGCAGTGATGATTTGCTGAAAACTTCATCCGAATACATAAGAAGAGAACGCGAAACGAAATTGTTTTGATCGAGTATCTCATCTTTCTCAATAAACTCTTCAACTCCCGCAGCCGAATCAATTTTAAACATCACCGGGGCTGTTTCGTTTTTAAATAAATAGAATAAATTTGTCTCTGGGCTGACATAATCAAGTTTAGTGCTTTCATGGATGACTTCTGTCGAGAATTCCAACTTTAAATTAAAATTTGTAAGGTCTTTTTCAGTTTCCAAGAAACAGTAATATGTAGTGTCCTGCGTTTCAACATATGCCACACGTTTCATTGGCAAAAGAGTTACGCAACATTCATTTCCGCTGAAATCGGCATCGATAACAGTGTATTCAATACCTTTTTCGGGTTTGTTGAACTTTATTACCGCGAGATCTCTTGTCTTGAAAAACTCCGACGAATAGCGTTCCTCTTTCGCAACTCTCTGCTTAATAAAATTATAGTCGGCAAATGCGGATTTCTTAAACGATTTAAAATCCGTATATTTCTCAGCAATAAATTCTTCGTCGATCTCTTCATACGGCATTTCAACAACATGACTCCCTTGAACTTCGGGAATCCACGGATTATCTCCGTTACACCCTGCAAAGCAAAGGCATACCGCAGCGATCAGCACAAACGATAAAAGTTTTATCTTTCTCATAACTACCACCTCAGAATTTAATTAAATATCGCACAGGGAATTTACCCCGTGCGATATTTGACTCTCTTGTATAATGATTATAGCACAAACCCGCAAAAAAGTCAAGCGTTTTTAGCTAGAATTTTCTAGCTTACAAGCTCGCCGCGCTGTCAGCATCGCTCGGATTTACATCGTATGAATGGGTATCATCGTCAACGCTGTCATGAGATTCACTATTTCCCGAAACCGTAATGTTGTTTTCCTCCAACAAATCCGTCTCATTGTTATCGTCGCTCGGATTCATATCGTATGTATACGTATCCTCGTCAACGCTGT
>CANQKW010000024.1 GCA_947624555.1 uncultured Clostridia bacterium | reverse complement strand
GAGAAACTTTTTTGAAAAAAAGTTTCTCCGGACTCTTCAAAAAACTTTAATTTTTGCCGCAATTGCTGCGAATTTACTGTGCACTATACACTATACACTGTGCACTGCCGGCGCCCCACCGGAGAAACTTTTTTGAAAAAAAGTTTCTCCGGACTCTTCAAAAAACTTTTAATATCTGCGCCGCAGGCGCAGCACTTCTTACTGTGCACTATTCACTATGCACTGTAAACTGTTATCGGAGGTATCACAATGACAGCACTTGTAACCGGAGCAAGCTCAGGTCTTGGTCGGGATATGGCAAGAAGTCTTGCCCGTCACGGAATTAACGTCATCATCACTGCAAGAAGAAAAGACAGGCTCGAAACCCTTAAAAATGAACTGATCAACGACTACAAAGTAAAAGTCCTTTGCATCACAGCCGACCTTTCTGACCAAAAGCAGGTATTAGCGCTCTACGATAAAGTAAAAAAATTCAAAATAGATATTCTTATAAATAATGCGGGTTTCGGCGTTTTCGGAAATTTCACCGAAAGCGACCTCGACAGCGAGCTTGAAATGCTCTCCGTCAATATCCGAGCATTTCATATACTTTTCAAGCTTTTCCTGCGTGATTTCAAATCACGGGGCTGCGGCTATATCCTTAACACGGCGAGTGCGGCAGGATTTATCCCAGGACCGTATTTCTCGTCCTATTACGCAAGCAAGGCTTATATCGTGCGTATGACGCAGGCTGTTGCCGAAGAACTTAGAAGAGAAAAATGCGGCGTTCACGTTTCTATGCTTTGCCCCGGACCTGTAAAAACTGAATTTTCCGACAAAGCTAACGTTAAATTTGCTATTCCTGCCTATTCAAGCGAAAAGCTTGCAGAACACGCTGTCCGTGAAATGTTCGGCGGTTCTTTGCTGATAACGGAGAATAAATTCTCAAGCCTTATGATTTACGGCTCAAAGCTTGTACCCGACCGAATTACGGCTTATTTTGCAGGTTTAATTCAATCAAAGCGAAAGAGAAATTGACGGAGGATTTATGCCGAATATCACGAAACTGACCGTCCGCTATGCGGAAACGGACAAAATGGGCGTTGTTCATCACGCCGTATATCCCGTGTGGTTCGAGGTAGCTCGGACGGATTATATTAAGGCTATCGGTATGAGCTACGCAAAAATGGAAGAGGACGGCGTAATGCTCCCCGTTGTGGGGATAACCTGTCGTTACAGGCAGCCTGCGAGGTATGATGATGAAATCACGGTGGTTACAAAGATCACCCGTTTAAACGCTGCAAGGATCGAATTCAGCTATGAGGCGCTGCTGCCAGATGGTGAGGCAGCCTGCGAGGGGACAAGCTCTCACGCTTTTGTAGACGCTGAAACGTTCAAGCCGATAAATTTCGCCAAACGCTGCCCCGAATTTTTCAGCGTTATTGAAAAATGCGCCAAGCAGGATTTAGGCGAGGAATGACTTGCCTTTTTTCCCATACTCACGAACAAAAAACGGAGAGCTTTTGACTCTCCGTTTTTATTTGATTATATGACCCTCGATTTAAGGGGAATTTTAATCTCCCGTTGACTCACGCAGAATAAGGCTGTGCGGCAGCATATATGTGGAGTTATCAGGCTCATCGGATTTTATATTCGATATAAGCTTTTCGGCAACCGTTTTTCCTTGCAGATAGCAAGGCTGATCTACCGTCGAAAGCCTCGGCATAAACATATGCGAATAAGAAATATTATCAAATCCGAAAAACAGAATATCCTTTCCGATTTTCACTCCGCTTTTTACAGCGCTTGACATTGCCCCGAACGAAATCGTGTCGGAAATTGAGAAGATAGCGTCGGGTTTCTTTTCAAGGGTCATAAACTCCTCGAAAGCGCGGGCGCCCGTTTCAGACGTATAATCTCCGTAATACACCAGATTTTCGTCATAAGGGATACCTGCTGTTTCAAGCGCACGCCTGTACCCGTTTTCACGGTCGACCGACGATTGACTTCTTACCTTGGTAGTAATCATTCCTATTCTTTTTCTGCCTTTTCCGATAAGATAACTTGTAGCGTCAAATCCTGCACGTTCATTATTTATCGTCACGCAAAGAACGCCGTCCTCGTCAAGCCGTTCAAGGCAGATTGCAAGGCTAAATCTCTTTGACAGGTCAAAAATCGTCTTACTGTCGAGTTTTGGCGCTAAAAGCACCGCCCCGTCCACTGCTCTTGAAAACAGCATTCCCAGAAGGTGCATTTCGTGTTCGGGGTCATTTCTTGTTGTTGCGATAAGCACGTCATATCCTTGTGCGTAGCAAGCGTCCTGCATTCCTCTCAGCACGTCGTTATAAAAGCTCTGTTCGGTTGAGCCTATTATTGCGAGTATTCTTTTAGTTTCGCTTTTTCTGAGGTCACGTCCCAAAAAATTCGGACTGTAACCCAGCTCATCGACTGCACGGTTTACTGCTCTCACAGCCTCTTCGGAAACATTGCTTTTATTATTGAGCACTCTTGACACGGTCGCAACCGAGACATTCGCTGCTTTTGCAACATCTTTGATTGTAATGCTCACACGACCACCTCTTTATCTTAAATATGTAACATTTCATTAAAATTGATTAAGATTGTTAAATATTTTTGTTCCTTATTTATATAATAGCACTTTTCGCACTTCTTTTCAATAGGCATTATGCACAAATTATTATCCGCACTTTCTATATCATTTTTTGAAAAATCATCACCTTGCAATTGGTTTTTTTGCAAATAATCACTTCGTTTCTATTTCTTTTTTGAAGGAAATTTTTAGCTTGCAAATGTTTTTTGCGTTCTTTGAACGCAAAAAAATGGGGGAAAACTCTTGTTTTCCCCCATGCCCCTTTAGCGCCTTTTAAACGTTTTTGTGGGGCTTTGCCCCACGCCCCACCGGAGAAACTTTTTTTGAAAAAAAGTTTCTCCGGACTCTTCAAAAAACTTTTGATAATCTCACCGCAGGTGCGCTCTTCTTACTATTCACTATACACTGTGCACTATTCACTGTACACTATGCACTGCCAAAATCGGCTGGTTTTTTGCGTTCTTTGAACGCAAAAAAATGGGGGAAAACTCTTGTTTTCCCCCATGCCCCTTTAGCGCCTTTGAAACGTTTTTGTGGGGCTTTGCCCCACGCCCCACCGGAGAAACTTTTTTGAAAAAAAGTTTCTCCGGACTCTTCAAAAAACTTTTGATAATCGCACCGCAGTTGCGCACTTCTTACTATTCACCGTGCACTGTGCACTATTCACTGTTCACAGTGCACTGTAAAGATCATTCGCACTGTGCAAGCAACGTTATGCACTTCCGAGGGCAAGCTGCCGCACACGCTCCGCAGCCGTTACATTTGGAATAATCTATCGTTGCGTGATTGTCGCTGACCGCTATAGCTCCGTTCGGACACTTTTTCTCGCAAATCTTACATCCGATACAACTGTTCTTACAAATATCCTTCGCAACCTTTCCTGCGTCCTTTGAAGAACACCGCACATCTACCTTTTGAGATGCAGGGCGAATTACTATCAGATGATTTGGGCAGGCGGCAGCGCACTTTCCGCACGCACCGCACTTTGACGGATTTACCACCGCAACGCCGTTGATTATCGAAATAGCGTCGTTTTCACAGACAGACACGCAATCTCCATAGCCGTCACAGCCTGTACGGCAATTTTTATTTCCGTTGTAGAAACGCTCCACAGCATGACAGGACGGTGTTCCGATAAAGTCATATCTGTCCTCTACCGCTCCCTGACAGCCGTTGCAGCGCACAAATGCCACTTCTTTGACCGTTTCCAGAGCCTCTGTTCCCATTATCGCAGCCAACTTAGCCGCTGCGTCTGCTCCTCCCGGTTTACATTTATTCGTAGGAGCGTCGCCTGCTGCTACTGCTTTTGCGTAATCCGCACAGCCTGCATATCCGCAGGCGCCGCAGTTTGCATTCGGCAGAGCCTCGGTTATCTTAGCGACGGTTTCGTCCTCCTGCACGGCAAGAAATTTTGTCGCAATGACAAGCAGACCGCCTGCTGCCGCACCTATCACCAGAAATATTATCACAGGGAGAATATAAGTCATAAAAATTTCCATCGTTATACCTCCTCAAGCCACACCGAACAATCCGTCAACAAGTCCGCCAAATCCTACGAATGAGAGCGAAACTATCGACGCTGCAACAAGCGTTATCGGCATTCCGGAAAAGGCTTTCGGCACGCTGCATTTCTCCAGTCTGCCTCTTACGCCCGAGAAAATCAGCATAGCTATCAAAAATCCAAGTCCGCCGCCGAGAGCGCACACTATGCTTTCAAGGAAATTATAGCCGTTGTCGAGATTGAGCAGTGTTACGCCGAGCACCGCACAGTTTGTCGTGATAAGCGGCAGATAAACGCCAAGCGACTTATACAGCGAGGGTATGTATTTCTTCAGCACCATTTCGATAAGCTGTACCAGAACAGCTATTATCATAATGAACAAAATCGTATTGAGGTAGGTAAGGTTCATCGGCACGAGGAAGAAATAGTAAAGCGGCCACGTTACTGCTGTAGCTATCACCATTACGGCGGTTACGGCGCAGCCCATTCCCAGAGAACCCGAGGTCGTTTTTGACACTCCGAGGAACGGACATATGCCCAGAAATTTCGACAAAACGAAGTTATCCGTCAAAATTCCCGTCAGGAGAATAATCATCATACTTTTTGCAAGTTCCATCAATTATCCCCCTCCTTTTTTTCGATTTTTTCTTCGGTATTGCTTGCTGCACTTTCCGTTTCAACGCTTATGCAAGAGCCTCTGTTCGGGCAGGCGGCACAGCCTGTTGCCTCAGGCGGCTTGCGGTGAGCAATTTTATTGACAAGCGCAATTACGCAGCCGAGCACGAAAAATCCTCCCGCAGGCAATACGAACAGCGTCATAGGCTCCATAAATTCGGGACAAATCGTAATCATAAGGTCCGTTCCCGAAAACCATGTGCCCGAGCCTAAAATCTCGCGGATAGAGCCTATCGTGAACAGCGCAAGCGTAAATCCCACGCCCATTCCCAGACCGTCCAGCGCAGAAGTTGCCACATTGTTCTTAGAGGCAAACATTTCCGCTCTTCCGAGAATGATACAGTTTACCGTTATCAGCGGAAGATATATTCCCAAAGCGTCGTATACAGGGGGGACATATGCCTGCAGCAAGAGCTGTATAAGCGTTACAAATCCTGCGATAACGACGATATAGCAGGGCAGTCGGACAGATTTCGGGATAATATTCTTCAGAAGAGAAATTACCACGTTTGAGCAAACAAGCACGAACGTTGCCGCTATGCCCATTCCTATTGCGTTAAATGCCATTGTGGTAATCGCAAGCGTAGGGCACATTCCCAGAAGTGACACCAAAGTGGGGTTTTCCTTGACAAGACCCTTTGTAAATTCCTTCATATAGCTCATTTGAAATCACCTCCGCAGGCATTATACGCATTAAGCGCAAGATTTACCGCTTTTGTAACGCCTTTTGACGAGAATGTTGCGGAAGTTACCGCATTGACCTCGTTTTCGGCAGGATTGCTCTTGTTTTTAACTATAACGACCTCGCCCGACTTGCCTTTGAAGTTTGCAAGCCATTCGGGATTGTTGGTGTTTGTACCAAGACCGGGAGTTTCCTCTCCAACGGACACGACAGCCACTCCCGAAACAACGCCGTCCTTAACTCCTACCATAATATCAAAGCCGTTTTTGTATCCTTTTACCACCATATCAAAAGCAACCGAGCCGTCGCTCTTTTTTATGATTTTGGTAAGTTCGGGGATATTGCATACTTTTTTGCCGTTTTCGTCCGTATCAGTAATAGCGTCGGGATACTCGGACAAAGGAATGACTGAATATTCTCCCTCGCCGTATATCTGCGTGACAGCAGCCAGTTGTTTGTCGGTAACCACCGTAGAAGTGTCCACATAAGTCATATTGTAGACGACTATGATCAAGGCTGAAATGATCGCTATAATCGCCGCAGGGATAAGAATGGGTTTTATTTTCGTTATCATTCTTTCTTTCCCTCCTTTTTGGGAGTGATTGCTCCGAAAGGCTTAGACGCCGTAAATCTGTCGATAAGCGGAGTAAGGCAGTTCATAACAAGTATCGAGAAAGAAACGCCTTCGGGGTAAGTCGCAAATTCTCTTATAAGGAACGTGATAACGCCGCAGCCTATTGCAAAAATGACGTTGCCCTTATCGGTCATAGGCGTAGTGGAGTAGTCGGTAGCCATAAAGAACGCACCCAGCACCAGACCGCCGCCCATTACCTGATATGCGACGTAATTGACGTCAAATCCTCCCGAGAAGAACGTAAGCAAAGCGACTGTTCCGATAAAGCAAATCGGGGTAATCGGTCTTATCACTCTGCGGCAGATAAGGTAAATTCCGCCGATAAGAAGAGCCGCAATACAGGTTTCGCCAAGACAGCCGCCTCTTAATCCGAGCAGCATATCCATAAGCGAAGGAAGTTCGCCCTCACCCGAGGCAAGCACGTTAAGTGGGGTAGCCGACGTCACTGCGTCCGTTTTGTCAAGCCAAGCCATAGGTTTTGCCCACACCGAGGTCATTGACGCCGTAAACGAAAGCATAAGTACTATTCTTGCCGTAATTGCAGGGTTTGCAAAATTCTGTCCTATTCCGCCGAAGAGGCATTTTACGATAACAATTGCGACAAAACCGCCGATAACCGCCATATAAACAGGCAAATCGGCAGGAAGATTGAACGCAAGCAGCATACCCGTTACGACAGCGGACAGGTCGGACACCGTGCCTTTTTTCTTGACTATTTTGTTGAACAGAAACTCGAACAGCACACAGCTTGCCACGCAGACTGCGACAAGCACTGCCGCCTTATAGCCGAAAATCACAATACTTGCGACAAGAGCGGGGCAAAGTGCGATGATAACGTCGAGCATTATATTTTTGGTCGTTCGGGGACTGCGTATATGAGGCGACGCCTCTACAAATAATTTACTCATTTTCGTCCACCTCATTTCTTGGGAGCAGTCGCCTCGCGCAGGAAATCCTTTGCGAGCTGATTTTTCTCGGCAAGATTTCTCTTCGCAGGGCAGACAAAGCTGCACGCTCCGCAGTTTACACAAAGATTTACCTTCAGACGCTGAAGTTCCTTTACATCTCTTGCGTCAAACGCCGATTCAAGCTCTGTGGGCATAAGATTTGCGGCGCAGGCTCTCACGCATCTTCCGCAGCGAATGCAGGCTGTCGGTTCAGCCTTTTTGGTATCCGCAAACAGCAAAACCGCATTGTTGGTTTTTCCGAGAGGAGTATCGGGGTCGAATGCACAAGAACCCATCATAGGACCGCCGAGAACTATTCTGTCGGGCTGTTTTCTCACATCTGCAAAGCCCACTATGCTGTGGAGCAGAGTGCCGACGGGAATGAAGAAGTTTGCGGGGTTATTTACGATATTTCCGTCTATGGTAATGCGGCGTTTTACAAGAGGAACGCCTGTTTTGATATAGCTGTAAATAAATCCTGCGGTCGAAACGTTCATTACGACGCAGCCGACGTCTGACGGAAGTTTTCCTTCGCTGACAACTCTTCCCGTAAGCGAATGTACAAGCACCTTTTCTGCGCCCTGCGGATATGCTCCGGGGAGCTTTTGGACGCTGATATTCGGATAACGTATCGCAAGCTTTGTAAGCTTATCTATAGCGGCAGGCTTATCCTCTTCGATACCGATTATAGCGTTTGGTATTTCAAGTTTTTGCATTATAAGGTCGATACCTGCAAGAACGTTATCGGAATTTTCCATAAGCTCACGGTAGTCGCTTGTGATATACGGCTCACACTCCGCTCCGTTCAGCAGGAGATATTCGATATTGACCTTGCTTTTGTCAAATGCGAGTTTAACGTGCGTAGGGAAACCTGCTCCGCCCAGACCTATCGCTCCGCTCTCTCTGACCGCTTTGAGAAATTCTTCTCGTGTGTCGCATTTCGGGGGCTTGATACCCTCGTACATTTCGTTTTTGTTATCGTTAGCGATAACGACGGTTTTGCAAATTCGTCCGAAAACGTTCATAACGTCACGGATTTCCTTTACCGTACCGCTCACCGATGCGTGAACGGGAGCGCTCATAAACGCTTCGCTGTCACCGATTTTCTGACCCACCTTGACGCTGTCGCCTACTGCGACGCAAGGCTCGCAGGGTGCGCCTATGTGCTGCGCCATACTGATAGCTACTACCTCGGGCGCAGGGATTTTTCTCGTAGACTGCTCAGCTGATGCGCTGTAATGCGGCAATTTTACCGAATGCAGCTTAGACAAAATTCACCATTCCTTTCATACTTAAAACCGCCGCTCGAACGAACGGCGGTTTCTCATTCGATTATGCTGAAAACTTATTTCATAAAACGTGCAAAATTCCGACCTTTTACATTACGATATCGCCGATATCGCCCATAGGAGCGGTTTTTCCGTTATCTGACGCAGGACGCTTATCAGCGACTGTCGGTGCGTCCTTGCGGTCCTCGGGAGCGGTAGGCTTTACCATATCGCTTTCGCTCTCATCGGGCTGCTGTTCTGCCGCCTGTTCTGCCGCCTTTTGAGGAGCAGGAACGCCTGCGCCTTCACGGGAGTGTTTGTTATCCTCATACCACTTTACAGCCATCATAGGCGTAAGCACCACGTCGAACGTTTCGGGAGAGCCGTCATAAACGGTTTCCAGCATCGTATTGCCCTTTTTATCAGGTTCGCAGACGTCATAGCTTACCTGCTTGCGATATTTTATTCGTACATAGAGGAATTCGGGCGGAATATCGTCAAGCTCATCAATTTCTTCAAGCCAGAGGAACGGGCTCATACCGCCGATAAGTACGTCCTCGATAAGCCAGCCTGCCGCTGCTGCTGCGTCGTTGCGGCAAAGGTACAGCGAGAACTTGAATTTTTTCTCCTTTTCGCCGTCCAGAATACCTATCGAGAAAGTTTTTACCATAAAGCTGTTCAAAACGCCCGTCTGGTATCCGCAGCAAGGGCAGACTCCGCCGTATCCGTACAGCTTGCTGCTTATATCTCTTGCGAAATAGTAGCCGTAAGCCCTGGGATTAAGCTTTTCATAAGGAGCAATTCTTTTTACTTCGCCCAGCATATAGTCAAATTCCTTGCGGCTTATCGTAGGAACCGGCTTGAAATAATACGGCATCTGGTCGATAAGAATGAGGTTCGGGTCCTCTGTGCCGGAATAGAGATTATGCAGAAGATTATTGTTTTCGCCCGTAAGCAGGAACTCAATAAATCCGGCATATTTCGGCTTTGGCAGACCGTCGCGGAGAATGATATACTTTGCGGTGAGCTTTTCGTCCTCCATTCCGATAGGAGAGTCCGTGCCGACTATCTTCATAAGCTTGTTGTTCTCGTCGATAAGAGCTATCTTATCTATTCCGAGGTCGCACACGAAGATTTTTGCGAGCATTTCCTCAACAGCCTTTGCAGAACCGCATCCCGGCAGGGTATCGAGAATATCCTGCGTATCGAAGGAAAATCTTCCCGTCGAATAGCTGAAATCGAACGTACGTTTATTGAACATACCGCTCTCGATAAGCGCATAAACGTCGCCGACGATTTCGAGCAAATCGCTGTTCGTGATATTCGGCGGTATCATAAACTGCTTTCCGTATACCGAGAAACGATATCGCTTGTTAATATCGAGCGTAAGAGAAATTTCGCCGCCCTGACGCTTGATTTCCTTCAGGAAAGTAATCGTATCCTTTCCGTTTGTAAAGGAGTTGACCATAAGCGTCACGACCTGATTGAAGATCTGATGATTTTCAAATCTCATTTCGTGCGCCGCAAGCACATCGTAAGCCTTTTTCAGGTTATTTATGTTGATTTTGGAAATTTCAAACTGTATCTGCGCCGTTCCCGAGGTAATGACGAACTGGAAATACTTCATTGAAATGCGATAATCCTCGCCGAACATTTCATCAATGACCTCAAACGCCTCGGCAAGGTCGTCCTCGTTTTCGACCATACCGTTCTTTATGCAGTCGTCAAGTTTAAGGCTGATTATGCTCTTAAATCCTGCGGAAAGCTCGTAATCCTTGACCTTTTTGCCGCCGTCGGACGCCATAAGGTATTCGTTTCCGTTTCGGTAGAATTTATAGAGATATTCCTCGCCCTTTTCGTCTGTTCCCGGAACGACCCAGCCGTACTTTGCATACAAGGTATGATTTACGTCCCTGCCGTACCAGTTATTCATCTGCTCAATATCTTGTTCGAGGGCTTTTCTTGCGCTGCCGTCGTCGTGTTCTTCCTTGGAAACGCCGCCGTGCTCCGTAAAGAAACCGTTTTTGCGTATCTCGTCGAACAAAACAGGCTCTTCGCTGTCGGGGAATATCACGGAAACGCTGTTTCCGAATTTCTCACGCAGACCTTTTGCAATCTTGCTGTTCTTTACATAATTGTAGAAGAACATAAAGACGTACTGTTTAGGACTGAGCATATAATATCCCGGTTTATCGGGATTTTTCTGAAAATCCAGTACGAACAGCCGCTTATACTCGTCTGCGACCGTAAGAATTCCCCGTTCGATCTTCTCCGAGCATTTTTCGAGAGAGTCATATTTAATTCCCGAACGGTTATTTGTTATGTATTTATTCGGCACGGAAACGAAAAATGCCGAAAGCTTTTCGTCAACGAAATCCTGATTATCCGCCTTAACGAAACCCGTAAGCTCAAACGTTGAGAAATAATTGTACTTTGACATCAGCACCTTGCCTGCCTCCGCCTTTGAGCCTGAAATCGCATACGGCACAAGGTAGGTAAATCCGTCGTATTCTGCGCTGATAAAATCGGCGACGCTCTTTCCGTTTTCCGAGAAACGAACCTTACGCAGATCTTCGGGGTTACGCTGATGATATTGTATCTTATACACCGTTTCGGGCTTGCCGTAATTTACTACAGCAAGATTTATCGTTCTTTCAAGGGACTCTTCCTCATCGGTGGATTTAAGGTTTTTCTTCCTGATAAACGCAAAACAAAGGTCTACCATATTGATATATGTGCCCTTTTTGCTTGTCAGGGAAACAAGGTTCTCGTGAAGAGCCTTTTGCTCATCCTCAGGGAGAGCGAAAATGACCTCCGTATGATTGAACTGCTTGCCGTTAAGCTCCAGCTCACGCACTTTCAGCACTCCGTCGTCGTTTACCACACGGAGCGAATAGGTATTTGAACGCATTTTGAACCAGTCAACATTGGAAAAAACGCTCTTTGCGCCCAGACCGAAACGACCCTCACGCTTTCTGTCGCCGTCGTTTCGTCCGACGGAGAGATAGTAAAACACCTGTTCAAGCCTGAAACCCGTTTCGTTATAGGTAAGCTTTACCTGTCCCTCGTCAAGAAACTCTATCATTACCTTGATATTAGGCTCGTCGTAATCGCATCCGAAAACGTTCTGCAAAAGCTCGCGGATTATTGACTCGCGGGGATAATCCTTTGCGAGACCTGCCATATTTATTGCGCCTCTTCCGGCGTACATATTGTTGAAATAGTCCTTGAACAGCTCGCTGTCAAGCTCTCCCGAACGTATTTTACCGTCGATTTCGTCGACTACAGTTTTTATTCCTTCTTTGTCGCCTGCTGTGTTGCGCTCAAAAAAATCACCGAGCAGCTGTTCGACTTTTTCATAGCCTTCGCTCATTACAAAACCCCTCTTCTTGCGCTGTTTTTCCGCTTAAACGCAGCGGTCGCTTTTCTTTTGCCGGGATATCCGCATCACATTCCGTCGTTATATATCTTTATGTAATCCTTAAATGTCCTGTCGGAGGAATGCTGTTCCTTTGCACGGTATTTCCATATTCCGTAGAGCACGGAGTACTGAATACTGTCGTTCATAGAGCTTATTTCCTGCTTAATTCTGAGGTGGAAATCGTCGCCCTTATGCAGCTCGTCTATATCAGCCTTTGCACGGGCAAGTCCCTCGACCGCCTCTGCGGCGAAAGGCAGATTGAAAAAGCTCTTGTCGTCGATAGCGTCAGCCGCCTTCGTGCGACCCTGCGCTTTTGTGAGCATACCGTTGCTGTCAGCCGCACAAAGTCCGCTGAGATTATTTGCCGCAGCGGCAATATCGGCAGGCTGCGAGCTGTCCGAAAGCCCGAAAAGCCTGTATATCTTAGAGAGCTTTTTCTCCGCAAAATCGTGCAGTTGTTTTGAGTTTGTTATCTGGTCCGTTCCTGCTAAAATATACTCGCATTTTACTCTCTTTATCACGTCCGCACAGTTGTCCACCTGTTTGGAATAATCTCTCAGATAACGCAGATCCTTTACGAGAGAGTTCAGAAGTTCACCTTTTTCTTTCAGATCGAAAAGTATATTTCTTGCGGGAAGTCCGCTGCAAAAACACTCGCCTATTCTGAGCAAAAGCGTTTTTTCGAGCAGCGGCGTATCAAACACGCCGTTTTTATCCCTGAACAGTATAAATTTTCTTCCCGTTTCCCCGACAGAGCCGTGTCTTGTCATTCTTCTTTCAAGAACGGCAGGCGACGACGGGAGTTCGTAATTTATAACGTGATCTACGGTATCCGGTCCGTCCACGAACGTACCCAGCATATCGGTTCCTATCGTGATACGTGACATTTCGTCGTCGGGGCAGTTTGAAAGCTTTCTTTTGATAGCTCCCGAAATAATAAGCTCGCCTCGCATAACGCTTACGTTTGTGCCGTAAAGGCAGACAAGAACCTTTCTCAGATACTCAACGGAGTTTTTATTGCAGCAATATATCATCGTGCGTGATTTTTCGTCTGCAAAAATCTCCTCCATTACGTTCAGCAAAGCGTCGAGTTTTTTATCGAACGTTCTCAGATCTTCAACGTCAGAACGCGAGTAGAACGGCTTTAAGTAGATTTTCTTTTCTTTTTCGTTCTTGTCGCAGTCATACTGCTCAAAAACGTTTCCGCCCGAACTGTATGTAGGAATTCCCGTGCGCAAATCTACCTTCCTGCGGAAATATGTAAGCACGGTATCTTCGTATCCGTAGTCTATAATTGAAACTTCACGCTTAAAATCGTCCGAATAGACAGCCTTGTCGTAATATCTCATAACAAGACTGTTCTCGTCAAGCACACAGGCGGACTCGTCAAACTTCATTTCTTCCGCCTTTGCCGCCTTAGAGGCGTCGGACAGAATACTCTTAATCAAATCCGTCAAAGCTGCCTTATCCTCGCTCTTTTTTACGGGCAGCGGTGCGTTTATCAGCAGCTTATCGCTCTTCCAGATAATATTTTTCTTATATTCGTCATATTTCGGCACGCTTGACGAAAGCTCTTCGTCGATAATAACAAGGTCCCATTTAAAATCCTTGCCTGCTCTGCGTTTGAGGAGATTTTCTCCGAAAAGCGTTTCACGGGAAATAAGATAAAGTCCCGAACCGTTCTCGTTAAAATAGAGCAAAGCGTTTCCTGCGCCCGACACCATTTTAAAATCCGCACCAACGCTCGTAAGCAGGTATCTGTACCAGCTGTAAAGCTCACTTTGGCGCGTTATAATAAGAATATTCGGCGTTTCCTTTTCAGCAAGCACGTCATAGACGCACAAGGCAGACTTTGTGTATTTTTCAGAACCGAATTCTCCGCAATTCATCGCAAAACCGAACTTCCTGAGCTTTTCGGCAGCGGCTAGATTTGCCGCCGACAAATTAAGACCTCCGAAAGGTATCCATTTTAAATTGCTCAATACAACGCACCCCCGTGATTTATACTATTTCTGTCATCGCTGAAACAAACAGCTTGTTTAAAAAAATACTCCGACACATCTTAATTATACACCAAACGAAGAATTATTACAAGTATGTCAAAACCCATAATGCTAGAAAAATAACGCAAGAAAATTTGTGCACTTTGCACAAATTT
Organism: uncultured Clostridia bacterium; assembly: GCA_947624555.1. Classification (GTDB taxonomy): domain Bacteria; phylum Bacillota; class Clostridia; order Oscillospirales; family Ruminococcaceae; genus CAG-115. Next base: position 13,450 of record CANQKW010000024.1, on the reverse strand, counting down.
AGGAAATAATATACACTTTGTGAAATATCAGACGAAAATTTCCGATATATTACGGCAATTCTTTTGCGTTTTCCGCTTTTATCCGTTGGATTTAATTACCATTGAATAATTTCATTTTAAGTGATACAATAAAAACAGGAGTTGATTTTTATGCTCAAGGCAATTTTTTCACGGAAAGATTTATCCGAAACGCCCGATTATTACAACTGCGTCCGTGACCTTGTGGAAAACCGCTGCGTCGAACAGCTTAAAGATTTTTCGCATCATTTGGGAACTTCCCGTTTCCAGCACTGCGTCAACGTTTCCTATTATAATTTCCTGATTTGCAGAAAATTAGGTCTTGACGCAAGGTCGGGTGCAAGGGCGGGACTTCTCCACGACTTTTTTCTGTACAACAGGCAGGAAAAAGACCCCGATATCAAAGGCTCGCACATATCGCTGCACCCAATCGTTGCGTTTTACAATGCCTCGGAATTATTTTCCATAAACGAGATAGAGGGCGATATGATAGTCAGTCATATGTGGCCTCTTGCAAAGAATTTCCCCCGTCACAGAGAGTCGTTTGTCATAACCTTCGTGGACAAATTCTGTGCGCTTTCGGAGATTGCCCTTACCGCTGTCAGAATGGCAAGGAAAAAGTAATCAGAAATCGACCATATCTATCCACGTCAGCAAAAGCTCACGCTCTTCCATACGCTTGAATTTGAGCTGTGCCGCCGCAATAACAGGCATCCATTCCCGTATTTTGCTTTTTTCTGCGCCTGTTTTTGCACAATACATTCCGAGATATTTTTCTGCGCTTTCCGTGCGGTGTTTCAGACAAAATCCCAGATAAGTCTTTGCAACGTCCGCGAGGGGATTTCCTTGTTTTGCCTTGAACCAGTCAACAACAAACATACCGTTCTCATTGACGATAATATTTTCCGGCATAAGATCAAAATGGCACAGGAAAGACTGCTCCTCCAATGACGAAAGCTTTGTGAGCAGCTCGTATTTTTTCACATCGTCTATCATATCAAGGCTCTCAATAGAGCGTTTGAGGTAATCTTTAAGCCGACTGAGCTTTGGCGCGCGAAAGGAATTAAGTTCGGCGTGAAGTGACGACATTTTGTCGAGCAGCTCGTCTGAACGGGGTTTTTCACGCATTTCCTCGTCAAGCGTCTTTCCCTGAATAAGTTCGTACTCAACAGCCCACTTTCCGTCCTCCTTTGACATACCGAGAATTTCAGGCAGTTTTCCAAAGCCTGTTTCCTCGACTCTTGCGTGAACAAGTCCTTCGTAATATGCAACGCTTTTCGGTTCATCGGGCTCTTTAAAGACCTTTACGCACTTATCGCCGCAGTCAAAGACCCGAACTTTTGCGCTTTCCGAGATCAACCTTTTTACTTCCATACAAGACACCTCTTTAGTAATTTATTTCAGCCTGAATTTGCCTGCACAGTCATTGTAAAATTCGCCGTTTTATTTTTCGCCGACTTCACCCGAATACAATCCCGTGACAGACGTTGTAAGAAAGCGGAAATCGTTCATAAGGTCGATTTCCTCTCCGCCTGTTCCTCCCATTATACGCACAACAGGTCTTAGGACGTTTTCGTTATTTTTTATTACAGAGCCGTGTCTGCCGTCCGAAAGCGTCACTATCGAACCTATGGGATACGGATTGAAAGCTTTCAGAAACACCTTAGCGACGTCGTAGTCGAAATGCGTTCCGCTGCCGCCGAGGATATATTCTTCGGTTTCTGCGACCGACCACGGCACACGGTACGGACGGTTCGACGTAAGAGCGTCAAAAACGTCGCACACGGATAAAATTCTGGCAATCAGCGGAATTTTCTTTCCCGACATTCCCGTAGGATAACCCGTGCCGTCAAATTTTTCCTGATGAAAAAGCACTCCCGCAAGTATGTTGGAATTATAATGATCTCCGTTTTTCAGAATATTATATCCGATAAGCGGATGCCGCTTTATTTCCTCAAATTCTTCATCGGTAAGCTTTCCGGGCTTTATGATTATATCGTGGTCAATGTTTGACTTTCCAATATCGTGAAGAAGACCCGAAACTACCACTTCCTTGACTTCTTCAGGCGGCAGATTTATTTCCTTGCTGACTGCCGCCGCAAGCATCGCTACTCTAAGGCAGTGCTTGTATGTATAATCGTCATAATTCTGGAGAGCAATCATCTGATTTGCAAGAAAATCCGAATTTGACGATATATCGGTGACTATATCGTCGGCAATTTTATCCACTCGGTCTGCCGATGCAGAGGAGATTTCCTTTATCTCTTCTCCGCATTCAAAAATAGCGTTAAGGTCGGTAAGGGCTCTTGTGAGGTTCTTGCTGATTTTTTTTGTGCGGCGGATATTCTCCTCGTTTTCAAGATTAGATTTTGGCGTCGAAACGTCCTCTATGCCTCCGCCCACGATATTGACGGATTTTATGCCTCTTTTCTGCAAATCCTCAATCATATACGATGACAGAAAGCAGCCCTTTTCATAAATCAGGTTATACTCTGTTGCGCTTGCAGAGTAAACATCGTCCGCAAGCTGCATACCTTCGCGAAGTTTTTCGACCGAAACTATAAGCATAAAACTCTCCTATACTATATTAAAGCGGCGATTTATATATCCCCTTTGCCACATACTCCGACAGGATCTTTTCTGCCTTGACAGAGTCGCTTTCATAGGTTATTCCGAACCAGCGGCTGTCCGTGGGCAGATCTCTTACCCTGAACCCCCCGGAGGTTATTTCCCGGCTCACCGCCTCTGCTATCGTAAGCTCGGATTTAAGCTCGTCGGGCTGAAGATTATTCAGAAACGCTTTAAGCTGTCGGGTTATTATGTCGGTAAATCCTGCCTTGAAACCCCACATACTCATAGAAGTGGTGTCGTTATCGCCGAGAATTTTTTCATAACCGTCATAAGTGCCCCTTATAACGCCGTCGCTGCCCCGTGAGATTTTCTTTGTTTCCTCAACGAACGTAAGCAGTCCTTCGGCATTTGTACGGCATATTCCCCGATTTACGGGACCGTTCTCCGAAAGAGTATTTTTCAGCAGAAAATCGACCGAACAGGCGTCTGCGTTTTGCTTTTCTGCCGTGCCTTTCAGGAAATCGGCAAGCACCGAAAAAGCCTCTGCTCCGTAGAAATCGTCGGCGTTTATCACGGCAAAATCCCCGTCAAGTGCGTCTTTGCAGCAGTAGAGCGCCTGCGCTGTTCCCCACGGTTTTGTTCTGGCAGGAAAATCTTTTTTTCTTACGGGCAGGTCATCAGCAGACTGGAAAACATAGTCGGTTTTTACGACACGGGATATTCTGTCGCCGATAGTTTTTCTGAACAGCTCCTCAATATCCTTTCTTATGATGAACAGCACTCTCGTAAAGCCGTTTCTTACGGCGTCGTGCACCGAATAATCTATCAGCAGCTCTCCGTTCGGTCCCAGCGGTTCAAGCTGCTTTATCCTGTCGCCGCCGAAACGAGAGCCCATTCCTGCCGCCAAAACCACCAAAGTCAATTCCGACATAATTTACTCCTTTAAAATTCTCGTTAAAACTGTTTTTGAAAATTATTGCAAACTTTTTATTGATTCGTTTATCTTAGCCATTTTCTCTTCTGCACGGGCAAGCTTTGCACGCTCGTTTTCGATTTGTGCGGCAGGCGCTTTGGAAAGAAATCCCTGATTATTCAGTTTTCCCGAAAGGAAATCAATATCCTTCTGAGCCGCTTTTTTCTCCTTTTCAAGGCGTGCAAGCTCTTTTTCCTTATCGACAAGCTCTCCCATAGGCATAAAAATTCTCGCTGCGTCGGTGACAACGGTAACCATTCCGTCGGCGGAGGGGGCTGCGTCCGTTACCGTAAACTCTCCTGCGCCCGCAAGCTTTTCAAAGAACGCCCTGCAGCCGCTGAAAAGCTCTGAGAAAGCCGTTTCGACGATCATTGTGACCTTTTTTGACGGAGGAACGTTCATTTCATTCCTTCTTACACGAATTGCACGGACAGCGTCTGCAATTTTCGAGAAATCCTCCTGCTCCTTCGTAAAGACAAGCTTTTCGTCAAACTTGCACCATTCCGACATCATAATGCTTTCGGGCATTCCCTCGGAGTGCGGCATAGACTGCCAGATCTCCTCGGTAACGAACGGCAGAAACGGGTGCATTGTTTTCAGCACGCCCGTAAGGACGTACACAAGCACTTTCTGCGCCGCAAGAGCGGTCGTTTTGCCCGACGCAATTCTTGTCTTGGTAAGCTCAATATACCAGTCGCAGAAAATATCCCACACGAAATCATAGATATTTCCGACTGCAACGCCTATTTCATAAGCCTCAAGATTTGCCGTTACGTTCTTTATCATATCGTTGTAAAGCGACAAGACCCACTTATCCTCGATGGGAAGATCTTCGGGCAGACCGTCAGCCACAAAATCTTCGGGAAGATTCATAAGAACATATCGTGACGCATTCCAGAGCTTGTTTATAAAGTTTCTTGAATTGAGCAGCTTTGTTTCCGTCCAGCGCATATCGTTTCCGGGCGCATTTCCCGTGACAAGCGTCAGACGAAGTGCGTCTGCTCCGTATTTATCTATAATTTCGAGAGGGTCAATGCCGTTGCCGAGGGATTTCGACATCTTGCGTCCAAGCTCGTCACGGACAAGTCCGTGGATAAGAACGTCTTTAAACGGATTTTCCCCCGTATGCTCTATTCCCGAGAAAATCATTCTCGATACCCAGAAAGTTATAATATCGTAACCCGTAACGAGCGTCTGCGTGGGGTAAAAATATTCGTAATCGGGCGTTTTTTCAGGCCAGCCGAGCGTCGAAAACGGCCACAAAGCCGAGCTGAACCACGTATCGAGCGTGTCCTCGTCCTGTACCGCAGGTGCGCCGCATACGGGGCATTTATCAATGCCGTCAAGCGTTATTTCAACGTGACTGCATTCCTTGTTCGTGCAGTAGTATGCGGGAATTCTGTGTCCCCACCAGATCTGACGTGAAATGCACCAGTCCCGTATATTTTCCATCCAGTAAAGATAGCTGTTTTCAAAGCGTTTCGGGATAAAGCGCAGTTCTCCGCTTTTTACGGCGTCGATAGCGGGCTTTGCAAGCTCTTTCATCTTGACGAACCACTGCAAAGATGCGGTAGGCTCAACGGTAGTGCCGCAGCGCTGACAAGTGCCCACGTTATGCTTATGAGGCTCGACCTTAACGAGCAGACCCATAGCGTCAAGATCTGCTACCATAGCCTTTCGTGCGTCATATCTGTCCATTCCTGCATATTTTCCGCCCACATCTGCGCTTATAGTTGCGTCGTCGTTCATCATATGAATAACGGGAAGATTATGGCGTTTTCCGACTTCAAAGTCGTTGGGGTCGTGTGCAGGAGTTATCTTTACACAGCCCGTACCGAATTCCATATCGACATAATCGTCGGCGACAACGGGAATTTCCCTGTCGGTAAGCGGAAGTTTCAAAGTCTTTCCGACAAGATCTGTATAACGCTTATCTTTGGGATTTACCGCAACGGCAGTATCTCCGAGCAGCGTTTCGGGACGTGTGGTAGCGATTTCGACAAAGCCGCTGCCGTCTGCAATCGGATATTTAATATGCCAGAAAAATCCGTCCTGTTCCTCATATTCCGTTTCAATATCCGAGATGGAAGTCTTGCAGTTCGGACACCAGTTTATTATTCTCTCTCCGCGGTAGATAAGTCCCTTGCCGTAGAGATCCATAAACACCTTGCGCACGGCATTGGAACAGCCCTCGTCCATCGTGAAACGGTCCCTGCTCCAGTCGCAGGACGTGCCCATTTTGCGCTGCTGTTCCTTTATTCTTCCGCCGTATTTTTCGTTCCATTCCCACGCGCGTTTCATAAAGCCGTCACGTCCGAGCTGATACTTGGTAACGCCCTCTTCCTTGAGAGCAGATACTATCTTAGCCTCGGTAGCAAGCGCAGCGTGGTCTGTGCCTGGGAGCCACAGCGCCGAATATCCCTGCATTCTCTTAAATCTGATAAGAATATCCTGCAGCGTGCAGTCCAGCGCGTGTCCCATATGGAGCTGTCCCGTGATATTTGGCGGCGGCATTACGATAGTATAAGGCTTTTTGCGGGGATCTCGCTCTGCTTTGAAAAATCCGCTCTCCTCCCAGAATTTGTACAGTCTGTCCTCAAAATCCTTCGGAGAGTAAGTCTTGCTTAACTCTTTTCTCATTATATATGTCCTCTTTCCTTTAATGTATTCATTTCCTCTTCGTTTGGCGTGACATAGAGAGTCCTGTTATCGGTGAAAACGACCATTCCGGGACGTGCTCCGGCAGGTTTTTTCACAAACTTCACCGCAGTATAATCGACAGGCACTCCCGAACCGTTTTTCGCCTTTGAATGATACGCCGCAAGGCGTGCCGCCTCAACTATCGTGCTTTCGGGCGGTTTTTTGCCTTCTGTTTTTATTATGACGTGAGAACCTGCAATATCCTTTACGTGCAGCCAGATATCCGTTGCCTTTGCGGTTTTCAGCGTCAGTTCGTCGTTCTGGCGGTTGTTTTTGCCTACCAGTATCACAAATCCGTCGCTCGACAGGAATTTCAGAGGTTCGGTCTTTTTCGGCTTTGAAACGGTCTTTTCCCCTCGGATAAGACCCTGTTCCGAAAGCTCCGTGCGTATTTCCGAAAGCTCTATGTCGCTTTTTGCTCTTGTTACGCTGTCGATAAGGCTTTCGAGATAGGATAGCTCGTTCCTGCCCTGAGCGATAAGCTCCGTGAGCATTTTTTCCGCAGTGCACAGCTTTCGGTATCCGCTGTAATATTTCTGTGCATTTTTCGCAGGTGTAAGCCTTGCGTCAAGCGGTATCTTTTTCGGTTCTCCCGTGTAAAAATCTTCAAGTACAACGCTTGTCATACCCTTTTCAAGCCGATAAATATTAGCGCTGATAAGGTCGCCGAAAAGTCGAAGTTCTTCCTTTTTCGTACATTCCGAAAGCTCTTTTTTCTGCAATTCCAGCTTTCTCGACGTCCTTTCGATACGGCTTTTTATAAGCTTTATCATATCTCCTGCACGCTGACAAAGCCTGTCTGACTTTTGCCCGAAAAAATCGTCCAGAAGAGCGCACGCACTGTCGTAATGCAGGACTTTAAAGCTTGCGCCGTATTGTTTTATATCGACAAAGGAGAAGTCTTTTTTCACGCCGTTTTCGTCGGCAACGGCTGTAAAACACGGCTCTTCCTTTGCTTTTTTCAAAAACTCGCAAAAACGCTTTTTCTGCTCCTCGGTAAGCTCGTTACAGACAGCGTCCGTGTCGCCTGCCGAATAAAAAGCGCACTCTCTCGCAAAAATCGGTGAAATTCCCTCCAAAACAGCAGGAAGAGCCTTTGCAAGACGCTCGTTCCTATTTTCCACCAGCGCCGATATCTCGCTTTCCTGTTTATCGAAGAAATTTTCTCTTTCAGGTCTTGGAGGAGTTTCATAAACTATATTCGGCAAAATTCTGCGGGAAGTTTCCTCGGAAATTCGTCTTACGCTGTCGATCACTCTTCCGTCTCTTTCGAGTATTATATTTGCAGAGCGTCCCATAATTTCTGCGATGACGGTATTTGTCACAATATCGCCGATCTCGTTCACGCACTGAAAGTCAAAATACAATATTCTCTCCAGTCCGTCCTGCCGTATAGCAGTCAGCCTGCCGCTGCCGATGTGTTTTCTCATCAGCATACAGAACATCGGCGGATTTTGCGGATTTTCAAATGTTTTTTCCGTGAGATGTACCCGTGCCGAAGAGCCGTTTGCCGAAAAATACAGTTTTTTTGCGCCTTTGTCTGCACTGTTGGGTTTTCTGAAGGAAATAACAATCTCCTCCCGTGACGGTTGGAAGATTTTATCCACCCGCGAGCCGACAAGCTCGTTAAGCTCTTCTCGGATATATTTCAGCATTGCGCCGTCAAGTGACAAATTCTTACTCCTTTATTTTTCAGCAATATCCGCAGGGTTCTTCTTCGCACTCCGAAGAAAAAATCGGAATATCGGGGAATTTTTTGGTTATCAATGCTGCCAGTCTGTGGGGAGCGGATTTTTCCGTTCCGTAATGACCTGCGTCTATCAAAGCTATGCCTCTGTTTTCTGCCTCTATCCAGAAATTGTGCTTTATGTCGCCCGAAATTATCGCCTGACAGCCCTTTTCGCAGGCAAGTTCCATGACCTTTTCGTCGACTCCCGCACCGCAGCAGACCGCTATCCTGTTTATTTCAATGTCAGTTTTCTGATATTTTGTCCCGTCAAGGAAAAGAGCGTTCCTGCAATGTTCCGCAAGCGTCCTCGCCGTAAATTGAAACGGTATCTCGCAGACAGCGCCAAAGCCTTTTCCGTCCTTTTGCGTGACCTCAAGGACTTCCTTTTTCTCAAAACCCAGCAGTTCCAGAAGAGCGTCGTTCACGCCGCCGTCGGCTATATCGAAATTCGTATGAACGGCAGCAGCCGATATATTTTTTTCGATAAGCTCACGCACGGGACTCCACTTCGGTATATTTTTCAATCCGCTGAAAATAACGGGATGATGCGATACGATAAGGTTTGCGCCTTTTTCGTCCGCCTCCCTGATGACCTTATGCGTTATATCGAGGCAGCAGCAGACCCCCGTGACCTCCTGCTCTTTATCTCCGACAAGAAATCCCGGATTGTCATAGCTTTCCGCCGTATCAAACGGAGCAATTTCATTCAAAAATCGTACAATTTCAGCAATTTTCATTTCCGCAGCCCATCGCAATCCTCAAAACAGCGTCTGCCTTACAGCGAAGACTTTTTGCCTCGTCTGCCGCACCGCTTGATTTTTCCATATTTTCGGCATTTTTCAAGAGCTTTTCGGCGATTTTTTCAAGATAAATCTTATCCCGGTTTTTTCCGCAAAGCGCCTCGATTTCGTCTATAACACGGCTTTTTCCCGTAAACCGCCAAAGCATTACCGAGTAAACTTTTTTGTTGTCAAGAGCGGTTTTTTCCTCCAAAAGCTCAAATCCCGACTTGTAAAGACGCCTGCGGAGAACCTCCGCTTTCGTCATAGGCTGGAGAATAAAGCGTGTGTTTTCGTCGGTAAAACGGCAGCGTTCGGTTATATCGGCGATAAGCTCTCCGCCCATTCCGCAGATAATAACATCGTCTGCAAAATCTATCTCGTCAAGTCCGTCCGATTTGACAATTTCGATATTATGAGCGTTATGCTCTGCGACAGTCCTTCGTGCAGCCTCAAGAGGACCGTCCCTTACATCACAGGCGATAACGCGGCAGTTTTTCTCAAGCGCCAGGGCGGCGGCGAGCCGGGCATGGTCTGTGCCGACATCTGCGGCGACAACGCCGTTTCTGCACAGCTCGAAAGCCGCCCTAAGCCTGTTGTCAAGATTTATCAATTATTTGCCTTTACAGCCTTGTTGAGAGCAGCCACGATTTCGTCGGGGTCAACTCCGTGAACAGCGCAAGCCTGACCTATAGACTCTCCTCTTGCCGACGGGCAGCCCAGACAGTGCATACCCATTCCCATAAGGATAGGAGCGGCAGCCTGTGCGTCTGTGTCAAGAATATCTCCGATAAGCGTATCAACAGTAATTGTCATATTTTTTTCTTCCTTTCAAAAATTGCAGTCTTTTCACCCCCGAAGGGCGAAAAGCCGAACCGTTGCGTTTAAATAGCGTTTGCCGCTTTTTTCTCCCCGAAGAAGGAGAAAAATTTAAACTGCTGCATTTATAACGTATAATAAACGTAACGAGTTTATTATACCACATTTTTTGCGGTTTGTCTACTAGAAATTTATTCGGATTTGTGAAAATTAAAAAAACAGGAAATTTAAGGAAAAAATATGCCCTCAAAAAATAATGCCGAAATATATTATTGCCGAAAACCGAATTTTGTAAATAATCCACAATTCTTGCAAAAGACAGGTAAAAATTGCTTGACAAAACTATTCTGAGGTAGTATAATCTACTTGTGTTTATTTGAGATAGGCTCATCTAAACGAAAAAATTTAATTTATTTTGAAGGAGTTATTTATGAAAAAGGCAGTTTCTTTGGTAATGGTAGTTGTTATCGCTGTATTTACTCTTGCGCTTGCAGGCTGCGGAGGCAGCAATGATCTCATAGGCAGATGGAAAGATGCGTCAGGATCGTATATGGAGTTTAAGGCAGACGGAACCTGCAGTATTACAAACCAGCCCGACGGCGTTATTTACAAGTGGACCCGTTCGGGGGATAAGGTTACGATCAATGTAGGCGCTGAGGGAACAGAGTTCAGCATTCCGATCGAAATGACTATCAAGAGCATTAACGGAAATACTATGGTTGTTGAAATGTACGGCGCAGAACAGACATTGACAAAGTCATAAAGATTACATACAATTAAATCCAAGCCCACCCGAAAGGGTGGGTTTTTTCTTTGATTTCAAAAACTCCGTTTGCATTGCTCAAAGGAAGTGTGCGGTTTTGGCGGCGATAAACAGTCCGCTTTCGTCAAAATCAACATAATTTGCGCTAAAAATTTGTTTGAAATGCGGTTCTGATGAAACGTTTTCAGGACTTGTATTTGTAAGAAAAATAGAGTATAATTTATTTAGGGTATCTTTTGCCCAAATTAAGGAAGGACGGTATGAACCTATGAAATTCGGACATTTTGATGACGCTGCAAAAGAATACGTCATTACTTCCCCCCGCACGCCCTATCCGTGGATAAATTATCTCGGAACACAAGGGTTTTTCTCGCTTATTTCCAACACGGCAGGAGGCTACAGCTTTTATAAGGATGCGCGCCTTCGCAGAATAACCCGTTACCGTTATAATAACGTGCCTGTTGATATGGGTGGAAGATATTTCTACATCAAGGACGGAGATACGGTCTGGAATCCGGGTTGGTCGCCCGTTAAAACCGAGCTTGACAGCTATGAGTGCCGCCACGGACTGGGTTACACGATAATCACGGGAAAGAAAAACGGCGTTTCGGCGTCGGTAAAATTCTTTGTACCGCAGGATTTCAATGGAGAGGTGCAAAAGGTAACAATAAAGAACGAAAGCTCCGATAAGAAATCATTGAAACTCACGAGTTTCCTTGAGTGGTGCCTTTGGGACGCAAATGACGATACCACGAATTTCCAGAGGAATTTTAATACCGGCGAGGTCGAAATTCAGGGTTCGACGATTTATCACAAGACAGAGTATAAAGAGCGCCGTGACCATTTTGCGTTCTATACCGTAAATGTTCCCATACAGGGATTTGACACCGACAGAGAGAGCTTTCTCGGACTGTACAACGGTTTTGAGCACCCCGACGCTGTTTTCGGCGGCAAGCCGAAAAATTCCGTCGCAGAGGGCTGGAGTCCCGTTGCGTCGCATTATATCGAGCTGGAGCTTGCTCCGAACGAGAGCCGTGATCTTGTGTTCTGCCTGGGATATGTAGAAATGCCTGCCGACGAAAAGTTCGATACAAGCGGAAATTACGGCGATTTGATCGCAAGCTATACCGTAGACGGACTTGGAGCAAAAAAGCCTCTTAAAAATGTCATCAACAAGAAAAAAGCTCTTGAAATGATAGAAATGTGCAATACTCCCGAAAAGGCAGACAAGCTGTTCGAGAGCCTTAAGAACTATTGGGATAAGCTGCTTACGCAGTACAAGGTAAATTCACCCGACGAAAAGGTCAACAGAATGGTAAATATCTGGAATCAGTACCAGTGTATGGTAACATTCAATATGAGCCGTTCTGCGTCATATTTTGAGAGCGGCATCGGAAGAGGAATGGGATTCCGTGACAGCAATCAGGATTTGCTCGGATTTGTCCATCAGATACCCGAAAGAGCAAGAGAGCGTCTTATCGACCTTGCAGCAACAATGCTTGAAGACGGCGGCGCATATCACCAGTATCAGCCGCTTACAAAAATGGGCAACCACGAGCTTGGCTCTAACTTTAACGACGATCCGCTCTGGATGATACTTGCAGTCGCACAGTATATCAAGGAAACAGGCGATGTGTCGATCCTCGACGAAAAAGTGCCCTATGAAAATAAGGAAGAGCTTGCAGACACGATGCTCGACCATTGTAAGAGAGCGTTCGACCACGTTTGCCGTAAAATAGGTCCTCACGGACTGCCGCTTTCGGGAAGAGCCGACTGGAACGACTGCCTTAACCTCTCCTGTTTTTCGGATAAGCCGGGCGAGAGTTTCCAGACCTACAATAATAAGGAAATTTTCCCCGATCCGCCCTACTATTCTCAGACCGCAGAGTCCGTGATGATCGCAGGAATGTTCTGCTTTATCGCTCCCGAATATCCTGCAATGTGCCGTCTTAAAGGCGACGAGACAGAGGCAAAGAGAGCCGAAACGGAAATCGAGAAAATGCGTAAGAATACCGTTGATTTCGGTTATGACGGAGAGTGGTTCCTGCGTGCATACGACCATAACGGAAATAAAGTCGGTTCTAAGGAGTGCGAAGAGGGCAAAATCTTTATCGAGCCGCAGGGCTGGTGCGTTCTGGCAGGCTTGGGCAAGGACAAGGGATATGACCTGAAAACTCTCGAAAGCATCGACAAGTACCTCAACAGCAAGCACGGTCTTGTTCTTAATAATCCGGCATTTACTTCGTATAAGATAGAATACGGCGAGATTTCGACCTATCCGGGCGGTTACAAGGAAAATGCAGGCGTGTTCTGTCACAACAATGCGTGGATAATCTGCGCAGAGGCAGCGGTAGGACACGGCGATAAGGCGTTTGAGTATTATTCGAAGATAGCGCCTGCATTCCGTGAGGAAATGAGCGACCTGCACCGTACCGAACCGTATGTTTACGCACAGATGATAGCAGGCAAGGACGGCAAGCGTCACGGCGAGGCAAAGAATTCGTGGCTTACGGGAACAGCTGCTTGGAATTTTGTAGCTATTTCGCAGTATATTCTGGGCATTAAGCCGCAGTACGAAGGCTTGAAGATAGACCCGTCCATTCCGCATGAGTGGGACGGATTTAAGGTTTCTCGCCAGTTCAGAGGAGCGACATATAATGTTACCGTAAACAATCCCGATCATGTTTCGGCAGGAGTAAAGTCTATGACTGTGGACGGTAAGGAAGTTACGGGATGCGTTATACCTGCACAGAGCGGCGGAGTGCACGAAGTAGTCGTAGTTTTAGGAAAATAAAGCGGCGAAAAAAGTATAGAGAAACAAAGTAATTTTCCGCACAAAAAAAGAGCCAATTTACAGGCTCTTTTTTCATCTGAAAAATCAATCAGCTGCTCTCTGAACCAGACCCGAACGCAGGCAGCGAGTGCAGGCGTAAACTCTGCACGGTGAGCCGTTGACAACCGCTCTTACCTTTTTAACATTGGGCTTGTAGGTTCTGTTGCTTCTTCTGTGAGAGTGGGAAACCTTAATTCCGAAAGCGACGCTCTTGCCGCAAATTTCACATTTAGCCATTATATAAACACCGTCCTTCCGATAAAAT
>CANQKW010000023.1 GCA_947624555.1 uncultured Clostridia bacterium | reverse complement strand
TATCCGAGAGTACATACGGTGTCGGAGATAAGCAAGGACCGTGCGGTTATAAGCTACGGCAGCGTGGTAGTCGCAGCGGTACATATCAAGGATCTGGAAAAGGCTTAAATACAATATTTCGGCGAGGGATTTATTCCCTCGCCGCTTTTTTTGTTTATTTTGTATAAAAATATAAGGTGTGTTTTAGTAAAAAAATAGAATATGCCCCAATGGAGCATTTTTTTCAAAAAACTGCTTGACTTTTGTGCCCCAATGGAGTATAATGTAATTACAGAAAAGGAAAAACCCAAACAAAATGCCGGCGGGCAGAACGCGGAGGTAAATATTATGGCAAAGGCAACAGTAGAACTCATATGTGCAACTTGCGGACAGAGCTTTGAAATCTCGAAAGCCTGCTACAATCGCAAGGAAGCTGATGAGTGGGTAGCATACATGAGCGATCACACAGACTGTACTTGTTCCGAGTGCTACAAAAAGCAAAAGCAGGCGGAACGCGAAGCTGAAAAGCAGAAGTTTGTGGAAGATGTTTACAGCAAACTCCCTCTCCCCCAGATTGAGGGTGTTTCCGAAAAGCAAATTAAATTTGCCGAGGATTTAAGGATTAAGTTTGTTCGCTTAAACAGATGCTATCCAGAAAGCACAAGGAAGGAAATGGGGAAATTCCTTAAAACGGAAACAAGTGCTAGAATAATAATCGACACGCTTAAAAATATACTTTGATTATTAAAATGCTGTCCTATCGGTCTTTAACGGGGGAAAGGCAAAAATATGAAAAAAATGAACGATTTTGAAACAGCAGTAACGAGAGCTTGCGAGAGCGGAATTGAGAAATTTATGAACCTTGCAGGACTTGGCGAACAGAAAATATATCCACTGGACACCAGATGGGGAAGGATATTGAGAGAGTATGCCCAAATAATATGGACACCTATGGTATACGAGAGCGGAAGCGAACGCAGGGCATATATCTACGAAATATATCCACTTATCCGCAGTATAAAGGGGATAAGGGAAAATCTCGATGATTATCACACGGAAGAAGCAAGGAGAGACGCAGTAAAAACTTTGAAAATGTGGGCGGGACAGGTTAATACTCGCATAGAGGAAATATTTGCAAATGTTGACGGAATTTGTGCCGCCTTTGATGTGCAAGAGGTCGATGTGAGGGAGATATTTTTAGAGGGAGCGGAAAAATTCTGGAGTGAGAATGCCGCCAATGAAAAACTCAAAACAGAAGTAAATGAGAGTCTAGCAATGATGTATATGTACGATAGGTATGACATTTGATAATTTTAATATGCTGACCTAACGGCAGGACGGGGAGAAAGGCGGTAAACTATGACAGACTGGAAAAATCTCATTGAAGAAAACCGCAAAGAAATTATTGACGCAGTATACGAGCAATATAAAGCACACTGGAAAGGCACTCAGCAGATGAGGTACTACGTCTACATTGACCATGAAACGGGAAAACCCAGCTCATACGAGCATTACGGCAGCTCAATTTATCCGGAAAACGTTTATGACGGCACAGATCCGATGGTAATAGAATATGTTGCTGACGGAATTTCTGCCGAAGATGCAGAAAATGACGGAGAATATCACAAAGAGGGAGAGGTTAATGGACGTTAATGAGATTTTCCCTGCAAAGTAAACTTTAATGGCACAATATAGAGGAGGACACAATAATGAATGAGAATAGCAAATTTCATGAACAGAATATGTTACCGCATAAAGTAGATTATGCGGAGTATCTGCTGTATGTCGACGATGCAAAGCAAAACGAGACTGCGGAGGATTTTCTCGGGGACTACGGCTATCCCCCAAATTGTCCGTATGATGCGGAAACACTTATAATTTGGGCGCAGATAATCTTTGCTGTCGCACATAACGACTGGCGCAAGCTTGTAGACGTGGCAGGAGAAAAATTCAGCGGCTTGAAAACTGCAACGGCTTTTGCAAGATTTTTTGAGATACCTCATCAATCGCTCCAGCACTGGTTGCACGATAGGCGTGAGCCGCCTGTCTACATCATCCAACTTGTCGGGTTTGCCCTTGCGAGCGATTTGCCGCTCAACGGCCTTGAAACCGTTATCGACTTCCCAGGCGAGGATAATCAAAATGGCGATGTATAAGAGGATATGCCGTGAGTGCGGCATATCTTTCGAGGGCGGTCCACGTGCATGGTACTGCCCCGAATGTCGTTATTATCGGCGCAAAGAATTAAATTTAAAGCGGAGGAAATGCGGCGGTACAAGGCGTAAATTAGGCTCATCTGATGTATGCGAAAGATGCGGAGCAGTGTATATAGTACGGAGCGGATTACAACGATTTTGTCCGAAATGCGCTCCGATAAACGCAAAAGAAACAGATGCACGCCTGGGATTGGTGTATTACAATGCAAACAAAGATAAAATAAATCCTCAGCGTCGTGAGAAACGCCGAGAAATAAGCAAATTAAGGCCAAAAAAGCAGTGCGGCGGCAAAGGAAAGGTCTGGACGTTAGCAAATAAAGACGGAAATATATACACCACAGACGACCTGGAGCGTTTCATTTCGACACATATTGAAACCGACGAGAAAATCGTTGCCAAAGTACGGGGACGGCTGTATGAGATGTGGCGTGACAAGCGGAAAAATCCAAATTCCGATCGGAATTACAAGGGTTGGAAAATCATCGGAACTCAGCCTAAAAGTAATTAGCGCTAGTACAAATTTCCTCAGCACCGTTTTTGTTTACAACCGAATCCACATCTGCCTGTTGTGTAATATGTAATAAGTGTAGCCGCCCGGGGAATTCCTTGAGCGGCTTTTTGTTGTGGCATTTGCATTATCAAAAAATGAATGCAAAATATATTATATCTTGGTGCACCCCATTCATACGTCATAATTATGATGTAATCTGCGACCTCTCCCTGGAATTTATAGTCGTGGCTTTCGTACAGTATTCCCTGCTGGTCGGCACGGTATTTCGGCGCAAGAGCAGTTACAAGTATATATCCGCCCTCGTGAAGTCTGTCGGCAAGCTCACGAAGGAAATCGTTATAAGTTTCACGGTCCTCGGGGGCAATATACTCCATATCGAGATTTACCCCGTAATATCCCTTGTCGGCAAGCTCGAAAATTATCGACGCAATAAGCCGCTCGCGAGCCTCTCCGTCGGCAAGTATCGCCGAGAGCACCTCTGTCGAAAATGTCCCGTCAAATATGTTTGTGACCGTCATAAGCGGCATAACAGAGCTCCTCACCGCACTGTACACCAAATCGCTTTCAGCGCCTTTTGGAGCTATAATTTCACCGTCTGTCGTAAGCGAATATGAAAACGGACTCAAAAACGTAAGAAACGGCAATGAACAGCTCAAAGAATCTGAGCTTATCGTCGGATAAGCATAGCCGTTTATAAGAGCAGGTCTGCGGTTGAAATTTCTCGGCTGAGGAATGGAGATAACATCTCCCACCTGAAGAGAAATCGGGTTCAGATCAGGATTAGCCGCAAGAAGATCCTCAAGAGGAATACCGAACTCGCTTGCCACGGAAAACAGCGTCTGACCTGCCGATAAGACATATCTCTGCTCGTTCGACATAATAACAAGGCTTTGACCGACAGCAAGCCTCGACGGGTTTAAAAGCGTGTTATCAGACGCAATTTTATTTGACGGAACGCCGAACATTCTTGAAATACTGCTGAGCGTATCGCCGCTTTTTACTGTATAAATGAACATATAGCACCTCTTAATTCAGCACAACTTCTCTTCTCGCACCGATAATATGTATCGGGAACAGCTCGGTATAATTATAGGTAGAAAGCCGCCTGTTCCGTGCATTATCGGAGTGAGCGCATACAAATATATTCTCAGGCACAACGGGATAAAGCACAGCCGAAACAAAAAGCGAGTGATAAAATCTTCCTTCGGAGTTAATAAGCTGTATAACGTCCGCTCTTTTTATGTCCGAAAGCGGTACTTCCTCGCCGTAAACGGCAGGACCTCTGTTCGTAAGCAGAAAATCCCTCAGAAAAACCACGCCCGTCCACGAAGGAGAGCGATTGTCCGAATTGATATAATACCAGCCGTTCTCACGGGAATAATTCATAACATCGCAGCCTGCGTAAAGGCACTGCGAAACATAATTCGTACAGTCGCCGCCTATATCGTTAAAATCGTAAAATCTGGGATTTCGGGCAAAAGCCCAGTTAAGCGCATATCTTACTGCTGCTCTTCTGTTGTATTCCGTTTCAATCAGCATTTCTTCACCCCCTGAATAATATTATGCAGCCGGAAAGAAAATGTTAAAAAAAAGAGGAAACCATAAGTTAATGATTTCCTCGCATTATTTCACAAAATATACTTTACAAAATAGACTGTATATAAATTTAAATTTCTGTAATATCAGCGTGATGTGCCTGCAGCGATTTTACTCCGAAATGAGTATTCTCCTTGACAGCCTTTATGCCCTCTGCGCTTGCTTTAGCTGCCGCCATAGTTGTTATATACGGCACACGGTGCTTTATCGCAGCTTTTCTGATATAACTGTCGTCGTGAGCGCTCGTTTTACCGGCAGGCGTGTTTATGATAAGCTGTATCTCGCCGTTTGCAATCTCGTCAGCTATATTGGGTCTGCCCTCATAAATCTTGAAAATACGCTGCACGGGAATTCCTGCGTCTTTGATCATCTCATAACTCTTGCCGGTTGCGATTATCTTAAATCCCAAAGAATTAAACGCCTTTGCGGTTTCGACAAGCTCGGGCTTGTCACGGTCGCAAACCGACAGCAAAACCGTTCCCTCCGAAGGCAGCGGTATCTGCGTAGCCTCCTGCGCCTTGTAATAAGCCTCGCCGAAACTCGGAGAAATGCCGAGAACCTCTCCCGTAGAACGCATTTCGGGTCCTAAAACAGGGTCTACTTCGGGGAACATATTGAACGGAACGACCGCCTCTTTAACGCCGTAATGATTGACCGCTCTCTCACGAAGTCCCAAAACAGGCGATTTATTTCCCGTGAGAGGAAGTGTGATTATTTCCGTGGCAATTTTCACCATATTTATGCCGCATACCTTTGATACAAGAGGAACAGTCCTCGATGCACGGGGATTAGCCTCAAGCACATACACCGTATCGCCCTCGATAGCGTACTGCATATTCATAAGACCCCGTACACCCATTTGAGCGGCAATTCTCTTTGTGTAGTCCTTGATAGTTTCAACCTGCTTTTCCGTGAGATTTTTCGCAGGAAGAATACAAGCCGAATCTCCCGAATGTATTCCTGCCAGTTCAATATGCTCCATAACAGCCGGAACAAAGCAGTTTTCTCCGTCGGAGATTGCGTCAGCCTCACATTCGGTGGCGTGGTTCAGGAAACGGTCGATAAGGATAGGTCTGTCGGGAGTTACACCGACTGCTGCGGACATATAGACCCTCATCATTTCGTCGTCGTGCACGACTTCCATTCCTCTTCCGCCAAGAACATAAGACGGACGAACCATTACGGGATACCCTATTCTGTTTGCGATTTCAAGAGCCTCGTTTACATTGACCGCCATACCGCTTTCGGGCATAGGAATACCGAGTTTTTCCATCATAGAGCGGAAAAGATCTCTGTCCTCAGCCTCGTCAATTGTTTCGGGGGTCGTACCCAAAATATTCACGCCGTATTTTTTAAGGTCGCTCGCAAGATTGAGCGGCGTCTGACCGCCGAACTGTGCAATTACTCCGACTGGCTTTTCTTTCTCGTGAATTGAAAGCACGTCCTCAAGAGTAAGCGGCTCAAAATACAGCTTATCCGAGGTATCATAATCGGTAGAAACGGTTTCGGGGTTGCAGTTTACGATAATAGACTCAAATCCGAGCTTTTTCAGAGCCAGAGCAGCGTGAACGCAGCAATAATCGAACTCTATGCCCTGACCTATTCTGTTAGGACCGCCGCCCAAAATCATTATTTTAGGCTTGTCGGTGTTTGACGGGCTTTTATCCTCGGCAAGATTATACGTAGAGTAATAGTAAGCGGAATTTTCCGTACCGCTGACGTGTACGCCTTCCCAAGCCTCACGGATATTGAATTTAAGGCGTGCGCTGCGTATTTCCTCTTCGGTGACGTCAAGCAGGCTGCTGAGGTATCTGTCGGAAAAACCGTCCTGTTTTGCTTTCAGAAGAGTTTTTTCATCGGGGACAGCGCCTTTCTTTTCAAGCAGCGCATTTTCTTCCTCGACAAGCTCTGACATCTGCTCCAAAAACCGGTGTTTTATCTTCGTGAGCTGATAAATCTCCTCAACGGCAGCGCCCTTCCTGAGAGCCTCGTAAATAATAAACTGTCTTTCGCTCGTGGGATAGCGCAGCATACCGAGAAGTTCATCTTTTGAAAGCTCGTGGAAATTTTTTGCAAATCCCAGACCGTATCTGCCCGTTTCAAGCGAACGAATAGCCTTCTGAAAAGCCTCTTTGTAGGTTTTTCCGATGCTCATAACCTCGCCGACAGCCTTCATCTGAGTGCCTATCTTATCTTCTGCGCCCTTGAATTTCTCAAAAGCCCAGCGTGCGTACTTGATAACGACATAATCTCCGTCGGGCTTGTATTTATCAAGAGAGCCGTACTTTCCGCAGGGTATCTCGTCAAGCGTCAGTCCGCACGCAAGCATAGCCGAAACAAGCGCTATCGGGAAACCTGTCGCCTTCGAGGCAAGCGCCGAAGAGCGTGAAGTTCGGGGGTTTATCTCGATTACAACGACACGTCCGCTTTCTGGGTCACGTGCAAACTGGCAGTTGCAGCCGCCTATCACGCGGATAGCCTCGACAATTGCGTAAGATTTTTTCTCCAGGTCTTTCTGAACGTCCTCGGGAATAGTAAGCATAGGAGCCGAACAGAACGAATCTCCCGTATGAACGCCGACAGGATCTATATTTTCTATAAAGCAGACGGTGATTATGTTATTGTCTGCGTCACGGACAACTTCAAGCTCAAGCTCTTCCCAGCCGCTTATGCACTCTTCCACGAGCACCTGACCGACAAGGCTTGCCTGAAGACCTCTTTCACAGACAACTTTAAGCTCGTTTACATTATAGACCATACCGCCGCCTGCACCGCCCATTGTATACGCAGGACGCAGAACCACGGGATATTTCAGTTTATCCGCAATAGCCACAGCCTCGTCAACGGAATAAGCGACCTCGCTTCGAGCCATTTCTATGCCGAGCTTTTCCATTGTATGCTTGAATTCAATTCTGTCCTCGCCCCGCTTAATAGCGTCGATCTGAACGCCTATAACCTTGACGTTGTACTTTTTGAGGACGCCTGCCTCGTCAAGCTCCGAGCAGAGGTTAAGACCCGACTGACCGCCAAGATTTGGCAGTACCGCATCGGGGCGCTCTTTTTCGATGATCTGAGTAAGTCTGTCGACATTAAGCGGCTCGATGTAAGTAATGTCGGCAACGTCGGGGTCGGTCATAATAGTCGCAGGATTTGAGTTTACCAGAACTATTTCATAACCCAGCTTTCTCAAAGCCTTGCACGCCTGAGTACCCGAATAGTCAAACTCGCAAGCCTGTCCTATAATAATAGGACCCGAACCGATAATAAGAATTTTGCTGATGTCCTGTCTTTTTGGCATTTTATTCTCCGTTCCCATAAACACACAAAAAAGTGTGAGTATGATATTATATCTTATCCATATTATCATATCATATTTTTCATTTAATTTCAAGAGCTTTTTATTATTTTCGGGCATTTTGTTAAATTGTACGGACAGATATGCAGATATTTGCAGTCGGTCATATGATAAAATACACAAGAAATCCGAAGAAAGCATAAACTGTACCGACAGAACAGGAGGGAAGAAATGGACACGGTATTAAATACTGTTATTTCGGGGATTTTTCTTCTGATAAACGCAGTTTTGTCAAGCGTAATAGCCGCAGTCGTCACACGCAAAAAGAAACGTTCGGCAGATGAAGAGGCTGTCGCTAACGGCGTACAATGCCTTTTGAGAGCTGAGATTATCCGTGCGCACGAAAAATATTCGCAGAAGAAATTCTGCCCTATTTACGCAAAGGAAAGCCTCACGAGAGCTTATGCCGCATATCACGCTCTCGGTGGAAACGACGTTGCAACGGATTTGTACAGGCAAATTATGGATTTGCCGGAAAGCGAGGTTAAAAATGAAAATTGACTGGAAAAGAAAACTGACGAGCAGAAAATTCTGGGTAGCCCTGGCAGGCTTTGTTTCGGGACTTATCGTTCTCGCAAACGGCACGCAGGAAACTGCCGACAAGATTTCGGGTGCGATACTTTCGGGCGGTGCCGTGGTAGGCTATGTCATCGGCGAGGGTCTTGCGGACAGCGCAAACACTAAGGACGGTGACGAGAAATGACTTTTACCAACAGTCCTCTCGTGCAGTACACGAAAATATCGCCGCATAAAGAGCCGAGAAATCATGCAATTGATACGATAACAATTCATTGCGTTGTGGGGCAAATTCTCGTTGAGTCTCTTGGGGAGATTTTTCAGACGAAAGCGGCAAGTTCCAACTACGGTATCGGCAAGGACGGCAGAATTGCAATGTACGTTGAAGAAAAAGACCGCTCCTACTGCTCTTCAAGCGCCTCTAATGACCACAGAGCAATTACAATCGAGTGTGCGTCCGATATAACCGAACCGTTTGCAATCAACGATAAGGTTTGGGCATCGCTGATTAAACTGCTCGTTGACATCTGCAAGAGAAACAGCATAAAAGAGCTGAAATGGAAGGCGGATAAGTCGCTTATCGGGCAGGTCGACAAGCAGAATATGACCGTTCACAGGTGGTTTCATTCCGGAAAATCCTGCCCCGGTACATATTTGTACGAAAGAATGGGTCAGATTGCCGAAGAAGTCAATGAAAAGCTGGGCGCTGCTAATGTCGAGGAAGAAAAAAAGCTCTATCGGGTGCAGATTGGCGCTTTCAAATCCAAGGCAAGTGCCGAAGATTACCTGAAAAAAGCCGTTGAGGACGGATTTGACGGGTTTATCGTGTACAACGGCGATTTGTACAGGGTGCAAATCGGCGCATTTTCTGCGAAAAACAACGCTGAAAACTACTTGAAACAAGCAAAGAGCAAAGGCTTTGAGGGATTTGTTGTTGAAAGTGACATTCAGCCCGAAAAGGTCAAAAATGTTGCCGAAATCGCCCAAGAGGTCATAACGGGGCTTTGGGGCAACGGCGACGACCGCAGACGCAGACTGACCGAAATGGGTTATGATTACACCGCCGTTCAGGCAGAGGTCAAAAAGCTGATAAATAAATGACATCGCATTAAAAATCAGAATATAAAAAAGAGGTCGGATTTTCTCTGACCTCTGATTTTTATTGCCGAAACGCTCTGAAAAAAGGCGCTTGCGAGTGAAATTTCGTGTTGCATTTCGTGTTGCATAAATGTAAAAATTTCCCGAAATCGAGTGAAAAAATACGCCCCGAAGAAACTACGGGACGTATTCGCTGCCGGTCGCACCGGCTGGCGGAGAGGAAGGGATTCGAACCCTTGTGGGATTGCTCCCAAACGGTTTTCAAGACCGCCTCGTTATGACCACTTCGATACCTCTCCGAATGAGTAAGATACTCAACTTAGATATTTTATCACAATCGGAGAGATTTGTCAAGGGGTTTTTCAAAATTATTTTCCTTTAACATTAAAAGCGCTCATCTGAGGATAAAAAGCGGCTTTTCCGAGCTCTTCCTCGATCCTGAGCAGGCGGTTGTACTTTTCCACGCGCTCCGAGCGTGAAGGAGCGCCTGTCTTGATCTGACGGGTATTCAGCGCAACCGCAAGGTCGGCTATCGCAGTATCGGCGGTTTCTCCCGAACGATGCGAAGAAATGGCTGTATAATGCGCTTTATGAGCAGTTTTTACCGCCTCGATTGTTTCGGAAACAGTGCCTATCTGATTGAGCTTTATCAGCACGGAATTTCCTGCTCCGAGAGAAATTCCTTTCTTAATGCGCTCGGTATTTGTGACAAAAAGGTCGTCGCCAACAAGCTGAACGCTGTTTCCGAGCTGTTTTGTAAGCTGCTGCCAGCCTTCCCAGTCCTCTTCGTCAAGAGCGTCCTCGATCGAAATGACAGGATATTTCCCGACAAGCGTTTCCCAATGGGAAATTAGCTGCTCGGTGGTGAATTTTGTCTTTGCTTTCGGGAGAATATACTCGCCTTTAACGCTGCCTTTCCATTCGCTTGACGCAGCGTCTATTGCAAGCTTAAAATCCTCGCCGGGCTTGTATCCCGCTTTTTCAACGGCGTCAAGGATAAGCTCTATCGCCTCTTCGTCGCTTGAAAGATCAGGCGCAAAGCCGCCCTCATCTCCCACGGAAGTTGCAAGACCTTTTGATTTAAGAAGAGCCGCAAGAGCGTGAAATACCTCTGAACATTGTCTGAGAGCCTCTTTAAAGCTGCCTGCGCCGACAGGCATTATCATAAATTCCTGCACGTCGACGGTATTTTCAGCGTGAGCGCCGCCGTTTAAAATATTCATCATAGGCACGGGAAGAGTATTTCCCGAAATGCCGCCCAAAAAGCGGTAAAGCGGCATCTCCAGCGAAAAGGACGCTGCTCTTGCGCAGGCTATAGACGCTGCCAGAAGAGCGTTTGCACCGAGATTTGACTTATCAGCAGTGCCGTCGGCTTTGATCATAGCCTCGTCAACTGCGTAAATATCTGCGCTGTCCATTCCGCAGACAGCTTTATTTATCTGCTCGGTTATATTTGCGGCAGCTTTTGTCGTTCCTTTGCCGTTATAGCGGTTCTTATCATTGTCACGCAGCTCCAGAGCCTCGAATTTTCCTGTCGACGCACCGCTTGGTACAGCGCCGAAAGCGACTGTCCCGTCAGCAAGATGGACCTCTGCCTCTACCGTAGGATTTCCTCTTGAATCGAGAATTTCTCTGCCGATGACCTTTTCAATTGAAGTTGAATACATAAAAATCCTCCCGAAACATATTCTTCCCTGTTCGGTTATATATTTGCTTTTTGAGCGCAGATAATGACCGAAAATGAGATTTATGCTTTAGTATTCCGTTCGGGAGTTGATTTATACATAATATTAAGAGCAAAATTCCTATAAAACGCAGCAGGAGTGCCTTGTCACGTGACAGCCCATATTGACCGAAACAGGAAGTCCTGCGATATGCGTAGGAGCCTCTTCAATATTGACATAAAGCGCAGTCTGAGTGCCGCCGAAACCCTGTGCGCCTATACCGAGCTTATTTATTTCTTCGAGAGCCTTTTTCTCCATTTGAGCATAAAGCGGTTTGGGATTTCTTATGCTCAAATCACGGCAAAGCGCCTTTTTGGCAAGATAGGCGCACTGCTCAAAATCGCCGCCTATTCCTACTCCTACAACGACAGGCGGACAGGGATTACTTCCCGCGCACGAAACCGTTTCCGTGATAAAATTCAGTATATCTTCCTTTGAAACGGACGGCGTAAACATTTTAAGCCTGCTCATATTTTCACTTCCAAAGCCCTTTGGAGCAACTGTAAGCCTTATTTCTTCCCCGTCGACTATTCTCGTGTGGATAACGGCAGGCGTGTTGTCGTTTGTATTCACACGCTCCAACGGGTCTTTTACGATGCTGAGCCTCAGTTTTCCCTCGACGTAACCCTTTGCTACGCCTTTATTTACAGCCTCTTCAAAAGAACCGTTCACGATATGAACGTCCTGACCGATCTCCGCAAAAACGACAGCCATTCCCGTGTCCTGACAAATCGGCACGGAAAGCTCGTCGGCAGCGTCAATATTTCTCACAATGTCGCCGAGAACGCTCTGACAAAGCTCGCTTTTTTCGCATTTTCGGGCGTTTTCGATACATTCCCTCATACCGCAGGGCAGGCGGAGATTTGCCTCGACGCACAGCCGTGCGACAGCCTCGGTGATTTTTTCTGCGTTAATTTCTCTCATAGCATTTCTCCTATAGAATTTGAGCCGAAGATTAAGAGGTTTCCCCATTCGGGGGAAACGGTTATAACCTCGGCTTTTATTCGACAATTTTTCCCGAAACAAACACCATTTCGGGGGTAACGGCAATGTCAAGCGGATCTCCCCTGAACAGCGAAAAATCTGCGTCCTTTCCTGCCTCAATTGAGCCTATCCTGTCCGCAGCGCCGATAATTTCAGCGGCATTTACGGTTATTGCCCGAAGAGCCTCTTCACGGGGCAGACCGCCTCTTACCGCAAGAGCCGCCGTAAGCGGAAGATATTGAATAGGAGTTTCGGGGTGATCCGTACAGACAGCAAACTTCACTCCGTTCTCAAAAAGCACCGACGGCGTTCTTATATCGTGATTTGCAAGCTCAGGCTTTCCCCTGTCGCCCATAAGCGGTCCCAGAACGACTTTCGGGGCGTCCTCTGCAAGCTCTTTTGCGATAATTCCCCCGTCCGTGCAGTGTATAAGCACATAATCCAGCGAAAACTCGTTTGCAATTCGTATCGCCGTGAAAATATCGTCTGCACGGTGACAATGAAAATGAGCTTTCAGCTTGTTTTTCTCATTGAAAAGCGGCAGCAAAGCCTCGCATTTTGCGTCGAAATCGGGACGTGAAACTTCGTCCTCCGTGCCTTTTGTGCGGAGATATTCTTCCAGCTCTTCCTTATAACGAAGAGCTTTTGCAAGATTTTCACGGATAATCCCGGCAGTCGCCATACGCGTTACGGGAGATTCGTCGCGGTCATTATAGGTATTTTTGGGATTTTCCCCCAAAGCAAATTTGATAGCTATGGGATTTTTTATCACCAGCTTATCAACACGCTGAGAGCCGTAGGTTTTTATCAGCGAAAACGAGCCGCCTATGGGATTTGAACTGCCTACTCCCGTGCACACCGAAGTAACTCCTGCACGGGCAGCGTCCGAAAAACAGCGGTCAAGGGCATTTATGCTGTCAATCGCACGAAGATGAGGAGTAGCAGGGTCGGTGTCCTCGTTTCCGTCATCTCCCTCAAATGCGAGAGCGTCCGACCACATTCCCAGGTGGCAGTGTGCGTCAATAAATCCCGGATAAAGCGCAGCACCTTTTCCGTCAAGAACTTCCTCGTCAGCGTCACGATAGTCCTTCATAGAGCCTATTTCCGTGAAAACTCCCCCGTTTATGCGCACATATCCGTTTTCAAAGTCATTGTCGGACATTGACTTGATATTAACGTTGATGATAACCATAATTTTCCTCTTAATTTTCAGTATTTTCGGAATACCGCACAAGCCTTGCTATTTCTTCGGCAACGACCTTGTCACGGGCGTTTCCGTTTACCATATAAGTGCTGTTTTTCCTGTAGATCGCCGCACGGGTTTCGTACAGCTCAAAAAGCTGCTCCTTGGTATTTTTCACGACAAGCGGACGGTTTGCGTCGTCTTTTATGCGCTCGTAGCAAATCTCAAACGAAGTATTGATATACACCGAAATTCCGCTTTCCCTTGCGTAACGAGCCGTTTCGTCGTTGATAAGCGCACCGCCGCCCGTTGCCACGACGCAGCCGTTTGCAAGCTCTCTTATGTATTTTGCCTCGAGAGAGCGAAAATGCGGCTCTCCGAATTTGTCGAAAATTTCGGGAATTGACATATTTTCCCTGCTCACGATATATTTGTCAAGGTCGATAAAATCCATTTCAAGGATTTTGGCGAGCATTCTTCCTATATGACTTTTGCCGCAGCCCATAAATCCGCATAAATAAACGCTCATATCAAATTCTCCATATCGGCGATAAGCTTATCTATATCATTTTTATTGAAATTTGCCCCGTACCAGATCTCGTGAGCGGCAACCGCCTGCAATACCAGCATAGCCATACCGTTCAAGCCTTTTTTGCCCTTTTCCCGTGCAGTTCTGACAAGAAGAGTTTCCTTGGGATTGTAGATAACGTCGAAAACATACTCAAATTTGCCGACAAAATCATCGGGACAAGGCATTTTGTCGCTCTTGGGAAACATTCCTACGGGAGTAGCGTTTATCAGCAGATCTCCGCCGTCAGACCTGTCAAAACAGCCGTTTTCGATGACGTCGATTTTGACCTTAGCGTCGGGTTTTTGCGCCTTGATTTCACCGAAAACGTTGTCCGCAAGCGGCAGATCGCTTTCCAGAACGGCAATATCAAGCTCTGCGCCCGAAAGCGCCGACTCAATGCAAATCATTCTTCCGACGCCGCCGCAGCCTATCACCGTCACACGGGAGCTGAGGCTTGCCCCAAGCATATCTATGGATTTGGTGAAACCGATTACATCTGTATTATAGCCGATTTTTTCGCCGCCCTTGACGCAGTTTACCGAACGATAACGTTTTGCGCCGTCCGAAAGCGATTTACAGTAGTCTATAATTGCGATTTTATGAGGAATGGTGATATTTATGCCGTCAAATCCGTCCAGAAAATCATACTTTCCCGAAAGTTCTTCGGGTGGAATATCGTTGAGCGAATACTCTGCGGAAATTCCCGAAAGTCCGAACAATCTTGCGTGTATCTGCGGCGAGAGCGAATGTCCCAGAGGGTGACCTATCAGGCAGTATTTTCCCATAATTATTCTCCTTTAACAGCGGCAAGCGCCTTTTCAAGCGTTTTGCAGTTCTCGATATTGGTAAAAATGACGTCCGAAAGAGTTTTTCTTACAAGACCTGTCAATACTTTGTTCGGACCAAGCTCAATAAAAGCCTCAATTCCCGCGTTTCGCATAGCGAAAAGCTCGTCCGAGAATTTTACGGGCGAACAGATATGAGCGGCAAGATACGACGGCATATCCGAAAAATCTTCAAGCTTTTTGCCGTAGAGATTTGCATAAAAATCGCATTTCGGCGCATTGAATTTAAAATCTTTTATGCTTTCCCTGAATTCGTCGGCAGCGCTTTTCATCATCTTCGTATGGAAAGCCGCAGAAACCGCGAGCTTAACGGTACGCACGCCTGATTCGGCAAATTTTGCGGCAGCCTCGTCAACAGCCGCACTTTCGCCTGCGATCACCGTCTGCGCAGGTGAGTTATAATTCGCAGGAGCGGCAAAACCGTTTATTTCCGAAAGCACCTGTTCGATTTTATCGTTTGTGCTGCCCACAACAGCCAGCATTGCTCCGTCAGAGCCTTCCGCCGCCTTTGCCATAGCCTCGCTCCTGAGCTTTATCGCCCTGAAAGCGTCCTCCATAGAGAGCATTCCCGACGCATACATCGCCGCATATTCTCCGAGGGAATGACCTGCTGCGGCATCGCAGTCAAGACCGCTCTCACGGGCAGCGCAAAGCGATATGAGCGATGCGGTAAAAATAGCAGGCTGTGAAAGTCTTGTCTGTGCAAGTTCTTCGGGAGAGGAATTTTCAAGCTTGTCCTTCAGGCTGAAACCCATAATATCCGAACCGCATTCAAGAATTTCCTTCGCAGCAGATATTTTTTCCGCAAGCTCAATACCCATTCCCTGATACTGAGAACCCTGTCCCGAAAACAAAAACGCCTTTTTCATAGTAAAAAATATCCTTTCTTGAGGCTGTTTGCCCTTAATTTTTAAGTTACTACTTGACAAATTACACAAAATAGGGTAAAATATATTTGTATTGTAATTTTATGCCACAGTATCATTATACATTATTCTGAAAATAAAATCAAGAAGATTTTTAAAAAATATTAAGTCGGACAAAATAAGGCAGAATTGCAAAAAATATCCGAAGGAGCAAAGGTAATTTATGAGCGGAATAGAAATAATCGGAACGGGGCGCTATGTTCCCGAATTTATTGCGGATAACGATAAATTTTCGGAATTTCTCGACACCTCGGACGAATGGATTTTCCCCCGCACGGGAATAAAACAGCGGCATATCTCTGCGGACAAGCCGAATTATTATATGGGCTGCGAGGCGGCAAAGGACGCTCTCAAAAATGCCGGCATTTCGGCAGAAGATGTCGATTTGATTATAGTTTCAACCTGCACGCCCGACTTTTTCTATCCGGCAATGTCCTGCCTTATACAGAAGAATATCGGTGCGAAAAACGCCTCTTGTTTTGACGTAAACAGCGCCTGCACGGGATTTATCACAGCAGTCGACATAGCGCACAAATTTCTTGCTGCGGATAAGTACAAAACGGTTCTTGTGGTGGCAAGCGAAAAGCTCTCTTCACAGCAGGATTACACCGACAGAGCCTCCTGCATACTTTTCGGGGACGCCGCAGGAGCGGTTGTTCTCAGAAGGAGCGAAA
This sequence comes from uncultured Clostridia bacterium, assembly GCA_947624555.1. Classification (GTDB taxonomy): domain Bacteria; phylum Bacillota; class Clostridia; order Oscillospirales; family Ruminococcaceae; genus CAG-115. The sequence continues at coordinate 11,303 of CANQKW010000023.1, read as the reverse complement.
AGCTGTTCAGCTCGTTTATGGGCGCCGAGGGCGACGAATTTGAGGCGCTTTACTGCAAGGTCCATTACGAAAGCAACTGCCCGTTTTTTAAGGACGAGGACGAGTTTTACAATAACCGTTTCGACACGTTTGCGAAGAAAAATTATCTTGTGCAGGACGGAAAAGCGGTCTATAAATTTGCGGTAAACGCAATGTCAAATGCGGTAAATACCGTTTCCAAAGCGTGCGGCGTTTCCCCTGAAGAGCTTGATCTGGTAATTCCTCATCAGGCTAACCTGAGAATAATTGCCAAAGCGACCGAACTTTTGGGCATTTCTCCCGAAAAAGTCTATACAAATATCGAGCATATGGGCAACGTTTCGAGCGCCTGTATTCCCGTGGCGCTTGACGAGCTTAATAAAGCGGGAAAAATCACATCGGGGCTGAAACTTTGTATGGTGGGTTTCGGCGCAGGTCTTACATACGGTTCTATAATAATGGAAGTTTAATGTTACGAAGGGGTATACTATGAGTAAAACAGCAATTATCACAGGTTCAGGCAGAGGAATAGGTGCGGCTATCGCAAAAAAGCTTGCAAAAAACGGTTTTAATATCGTTATAAACGAGCTTTCCGAGCAGGCAGGAGAACAGACTGCCGAGGAATGCAGAGCGCTCGGCGTAAAGGCAGGCGTTTATGCGTGGGACGTGTCGGACTATTCTCAATGCGAGGAAATGGTAAAGAAAATCAAGGACGAATTCGGCACAATAGACGTCCTCGTCAACAATGCGGGAATAACCCGTGACGGACTTCTTCTGAGAATGAGCGAGGAAAACTATGACGACGTTATCAGAATAAATCAAAAATCTGTGTTTAATATGACAAAGTTTGTCGGCGCTGTTATGCTCAGGCAAAAAAGCGGCAGTATCGTAAATCTTGCGTCGGTAGCAGGTCTTTACGGAAATCCCGGTCAGATGAATTATTCCGCCTCAAAGGGCGCCGTTATCTCTATGACAAAAACGTCCGCAAAGGAACTGGGTTCAAGAGGAATTCGAGTTAATGCGGTAGCTCCGGGATTTATCAGCACGCCTATGACCGATAAACTCACGGACGAGCAAAAAAATGCAATTATGGGACAGATAGCGATGAAACGGTACGGTACGGCGGAAGAAGTCGCAAACGTCGTCGCTTTTCTTTGCGGCGAGGAGTCGTCTTATGTTACGGGTCAGGTAATTGAAATCAGCGGCGGACTGAGTATGTAAATCGGAGGAATTATGAGTAAAAGAGTAGTAATTACAGGACTTGGCTGCGTTACGCCCTGCGGAAATTCTCCCGAAGAGCTGTGGGCAAGCCTTATGGCGGGAAAACACGGCTTTACGCTTGAACCGTGGTTCCCCGACCAAGAACCCGACAGTCTTAACGTTGTCGCAAAAGTAAAAAATTTTGACCCGTCGGGTGTCATTGACAAAAAAGAACTGCGCAGAAACGACGTCATTTCACAGTATGCGGTATACTGCACCGACCAAGCTCTCAAAGACGCAGGAACAGACTTTAAGGACCTTGACCCGTTCAGGGTAGGCTGCGTTATCGGCAGCGGCATCGGCGGCATTGTCACCACCTATGAGGAAATAGAAAATTACCGTGAAAAGGGCAACAAGCGCGTGTCCGTATTCACGATTACAAAAATGATAGGCAATATGCCTGCGGGAACGGTTGCGATAAAATACGGCTTTAAAGGCTCTAATTTCTGCGTTACGACAGCCTGCGCCTCCGGAACTCAGTCGATAGGCGAGGCTTTTCACGCAATAAAGTACGGTTATCTTGACGCAGCGGTGGCAGGCGGCACGGAACACGCAAATATCGGTTTTTGCTTTGCGTCGTTCAATAATATGAAGGCTATCACCCGTTCGCAGGACGTTGACAGAGCGTCTATACCGTTTGACGCCGAAAGGAGCGGATTTGTGCTCGGCGACGGCTGCGGAATTGTCATTCTTGAAGAGTATGAGCACGCAAAAGCAAGAGGCGCAAAAATTTACGCCGAGATCAAGGGTTACGGCTCGACTTGCGACGCTTATCACGAAACAAGCCCCGACCCCGAAGGACTTGGCGGCGCAATGGCTATGAGGCTTGCTGTTGAGGACGCGGGTATTCCGCCCGAGCAGATAAATTATATCAATGCTCACGGCACATCTACTCATATGAACGATATGACCGAAACAAAAGCTGTCAAAAAGGCTTTCGGAGATCATGCGGCAAAAATTGCCATAAATTCCACAAAATCAATGACAGGACATCTTCTCGGAGCAGCAGGCGGCGTTGAGGCGGTCGTGACGGCGCTTTCCGTCAAGAACGGCAAGGTTCACCGCACGCTCGGCTATAAAACGCCCGACCCCGACTGTGACCTTGATTACGTACCCGAGGGCACTCGTGATATGAAGATAACAGGAGCTTTGAGCAATTCGCTCGGCTTTGGCGGACATAACGGCTGTATCTGCCTTGTGCCGATAGAAGATTAAGACGGAGGACAGTATATGAGCATCAAGGAAAAAGAAACCGTAACTCCCATTGAGGACACCGTTGAGTGTGTGGAGGCTCTTGCGAAAATCGTCAGGGAAAACGAGCTTTCCAAAATCAAAATCAGCACCGAGCAAATGGATATCGTAATAGAAGGCAAGACGGTAAATAACATCATACCGCCTATGCCGACAGTCGGTGCGCCCGTACAGGGCGTTTTAGCGGCTGCTCCTGCCGAAATTTCGGGAAATATTATCACTTCGCCCATTATCGGCACATACTACTCCTCTCCTGCCCCCGAAAAGCCCTGCTTTGTCAAAATAGGCGACACGGTAAACGCAGGAGATGTCGTGTGCATTATCGAAAGTATGAAGATAATGAACGATATAAAGAGCGAATTTTCGGGAAAAGTCGCCGAAATCTACGTCAATAACGGCGACCCCGTTGAATACGGACAGAAAATTATGAGAATTGAATAATAAGGAGCCGCTATGACATTAAATCTTGAACAGATAAAGGAAATTATCCCCCACCGTGACCCGTTTCTGCTTATCGACGAGGTAACAGAGCTTGAACCGGGCGTGCGAGTTACAGCAAAAAAATTCCTAAAACCCGATGAATACTGGTTTAAGGGACATTTTCCCGGACAGCCCGTGACACCCGGAGTTCTTATGATCGAAATGCTTGCGCAGGCAGGTGCGGTATGTGCGCTGTCGCTCCCCGAAAATAAGGGAAAAATCGCATTTTTCGCAGGTATAGATAAGGCTCGTTTCAGAGGACAGGTCCTTCCGGGAGATACCTTGGAGCTTTCGGTGGAAATGACCGAGCAAAGAGGTCCTATCGGCTTTGGAAAAGCCGTTGCCAAGGTAAACGGAAAGAAAGTAGTTACAGCGGAAATATCGTTTGCCGTAGCGGAAGCTAAAGCCGAATAATTTTTTGGAGCTGTTTTAATAATGATTAGTAAGATACTTATTGCAAATCGGGGAGAAATTGCCATACGCATAATGAGAGCCTGCAGAGAGCTTGGAATTAAGACAGTTGCAGTCTATTCCGAGGCGGATAAGTCCGCTCTTCACGCTCAGATAGCGGACGAGGCGGTATGCATAGGACCTGCTGCGTCGAAGGACAGTTATCTCAACACCAAAGCGATAATTGCGGCTTGTGAAATAACGCACGCCGAGGCGATACACCCGGGGTTCGGTTTTTTGTCCGAGAACGCAAATTTCGCAAGATTATGCGACAAATGCGGTATAACTTTTATCGGTCCGAACGGCGATATTATGGACGCTATGGGCGACAAGGCAAGCGCAAAACAGACTATGAAAAATGCGGGCGTTCCCGTAATACCGGGTTCTGACGGCGTTGTGCCTACTCTGAAGAAAGCTTACGAGATATGTCGGGAAATCGGCTATCCCGTTATGCTCAAAGCGTCCGCAGGCGGCGGCGGCAGAGGCATACGTCTTGTAAATTCCGAGGAAGAGCTTGAAAGCAATTTCCTTTCGGCAAGCAGAGAGGCTCTTGATTTCTTCGGAAACGGAGATATTTATATCGAAAAATTCCTTGTAAATCCCCGTCATATCGAATTCCAACTTCTTGCGGACAATCACGGAAACGTCGTACATCTCGGCGAGCGTGACTGCTCTCTTCAAAGAAGAAATCAGAAAGTTCTTGAAGAAAGCCCCAGCCCCATTATGACGGATGATCTCCGTGAAAGAATGGGCAAAGCCGCTGTAGACGCCGCAAAGGCCTGCGGTTACAGAAATGCGGGAACGATAGAATTTCTTGTCGACAAGGACAAAAATTTCTATTTTATGGAAATGAATACAAGAATACAGGTCGAACACCCCGTAACGGAATTTGTCACGGGAATTGACCTTGTAAAAGCTCAGATAAGGATTGCCGCAGGAGAAAAGCTCTGGTTCACGCAGGACGACGTCAAGGTAAACGGTCATGCGATCGAGTGCAGAATAAACGCAGAAGACCCGTTCCACAATTTCCGTCCCTGCCCGGGAACGATAAATTCTATCCACGCACCGGGCGGTTTCAATGTCAGAATAGACAGCGCAGTTTACGCAGGATATACGATACCGCCGTATTACGACAGTATGATAGCAAAGCTTATCGTGAAAGGCACAGACCGTGACGAGGCAATTATGAAAATGCGTGTTGCGCTTGCAGAATTCGTTATAAGCGGAGTTGAAACAAATATTGATTTTCAGTTAAGACTGCTTCGTGACGAAAATTTTGTCAAGGGCAATTTCGACAACGGTTACCTTAACCGAAAAAATATTATGGAGGACTAATCGCCGATGAATATTGAAGATATGTTCAAAGTGGTCAAGGCACGTTTCACCGACGATAATCACGCCTCGTCCCAAAAGGAAAAAGACGTCGAAATTCCGCAGGATCTGCTGGTAAAATGCCCTCGCTGCGGCAGCGTTATTTACAGCGAAGAATTTGAAAATGCCATGAAAGTCTGCCCGAAGTGCGGCTATCACGCACGGCTTACGTGGCAGGAACGCCTTGATATGACCGTTGACAGCAACAGCTTTAAAGAGCTTGACGCAGATCTCGTTTCGCTGAACCCGATAGGTTTCCCCCGTTATGAGGAGAAAATCGCAAAAATGAACGAGCAGTGCGATATGAAAGAGGCAATTGTTACGGGAGAATGTACTATCAGAGGCTATCGCTGCGTTTTGGGAATAATGGACAGCCACTTTATGATGGCAAGTATGGGCAGCGTTGTCGGTGAAAAAATTACCCGTGCGTTTGAATACGCTGCCGAAAAGCGCCTGCCCGTCATAATGTTTACTGCGTCGGGCGGCGCAAGAATGCAGGAAGGCATAATTTCGCTTATGCAAATGGCAAAAACTTCGGGCGCAGTCAAGCGTCACAGCGACGCAGGCGGTCTTTATGTGACCGTCCTCACCGACCCTACGACGGGCGGCGTTCAGGCGTCGTTTGCAAGCCTCGGAGATATTCTTATAGCTGAGCCGAAGGTACTTATAGGATTTGCAGGAAGAAGAGTTATTCAAAATACCGTAAGGACAAGGCTCCCCGACGATTTTCAGTCGGCAGAATTTCAAATGGAAAGCGGATTGCTCGATATGATAGTTGAACGGGGAATGATGAGAAAAACTCTCTCAAATATACTTAAGCTGCACGGCTTTCCAAAGGAGGTCCATTGATGAACAATCTGACGACCTGGGAGCGAATGGAGCTTATTCATAACAAAAACCGCCCCACCGTAAACGACTATATTCCCTCGTTATTCACGAGATTTATGGAGTTTCACGGCGACAGAATGTGCGGCGACGACGGCGCAATAATCGGCGGCATCGGATTTCTGAGCGATACGCCCGTCACGGTTCTTGCACAGGTAAAAGGCAAAACTCTCGACGAAAATAAAAGGACAAATTTCGCAATGCCTCACCCCGAGGGATACAGAAAGGCGCTGCGCCTGGCAAAACAGGCTGAAAAGTTCCACAGACCCGTCGTCTGCCTTGTGGATACCCCGGGAGCTTACTGCGGCGTAGAGGCGGAAAAACGCTGTCAGGGAGAGGCAATTGCCCGTAATCTGTACGAGTTTATGACGCTTAAAACTCCCGTTGTAACGGTCATTCTCGGCGAGGGCGGCAGCGGCGGCGCACTTGCTCTTGCGGTATGCGACGAGCTTGCTATGCTGCAAAATTCGATTTACAGCGTAATTTCTCCCCGAAGTGCAGCCTCTATCTTATGGAAAGACCCCACAAAGGAAAAAGAGGCAGCGGAAATACTCAAAATCACCGCCGAGGACCTTGTGCGTTTCGGCGTGTGCGATAAAATCATCTCAGAACCCGAGGGCGGCGCACATCTTCAGCCCGATATGGCAGCCGACAGCATTTACGAGTATCTGATCGACGCTGTTACAAGACTGAAAAAGACGGAAATAAATCAGCTTTTGGAAAGGCGTTATAAGAAATTTAGAAAAATCGGTATGTTTACCGAATAAGTTTGGTAAAAATTACTTGTTTTTTTTGTAAAATTAGACTTGATTATTTTGACATAATGCTTTATAATAGTATTTGATAATTCCGGATAAACCGGTAAAAATAATTGGAGGTTATATCAATGGACATTTTTGAAAAGGTAAGAGATCTTATTGCAGACCAGCTCGATATTGCAGACAAGGACAGCATTACAGAGGGTTCTTCCATTACCGACGATCTCGGTGCGGATTCTCTCGACGTAGTTGATCTGGTAATGGCAATAGAGGACGAGTTTTCGGTTGAAATTCCCGAGGACGAAGTTGAAAACATAAAGCTCGTCGGCGATATTGTAAAATATATCGAAGATAAGCAGTAATCAGAAAATTAAGCAATACAAATTGTTCGGGGGAAATTTTCCCCCGATTTTGTTTTCTGAAATTGACTTGTTATGCAAATTAGTAAATATTGCTATATATTTTTAAAAATATACTTGCAAAATTTATAATTTTATTGTACAATATATAGTGGATAGTCAAAAATTTGTCATTTGGCAAATTCCGACAAATATCATCTATGAAAGGAAAAAATTATTATGGCTAAGCTCAACAAGAAAAATGTGGAAGATCTTAATGTTAAAGGCAGGAAAGTCCTTGTACGCGTCGATTTCAACGTACCGCTCAAAGACGGCGTTATCACGAACGACAACCGAATCACTGCGGCTCTCCCTACGATCAATAAGCTTACGGAAAACGGCGCAAAAGTGGTTTTGTGCTCTCATCTCGGAAAGCCGAAAAACGGTCCTGAGGCTAAATTCAGCCTTAAACCCGCAGCAGACAGATTGGCAGAACTTGTTAAGGCAAAGGTAACATTCGCTCCCGATGATAATGTTGTCGGCGAAAACGCAAAAAAAGCCGTTGCAGCTATGAATGACGGCGAAATAGTTGTCCTTGAAAACACACGTTTCAGAGGCAGCGACGAAACAAAGAACGGCGAGGGCTTTTCCAAAGAGCTTGCCGATCTGGTTGACGGAGAAGTTTTCGTTATGGACGCATTCGGTTCTTCTCACAGAGCGCACGCATCAACCGTAGGAGTTACAAAATTTGTCAAGGAAACCGCTGTCGGCTACCTGATGAATAAGGAAATAGAATTTCTCGGCAACGCCGTTGAAAGTCCCGTTCGTCCGTTTGTTGCAATTCTCGGCGGCGCAAAAGTAGCAGATAAGCTCAATGTTATCTCAAATCTTCTCGAAAAATGCGACACATTGATTATCGGCGGCGGAATGGCTTACACGTTCCTTAAGGCAAAGGGCTATGAAGTGGGCACTTCACTTGTTGATGATGAAAAAATCGATTACTGCAAGGATATGATCGCAAAGGCTGAAAAGAACGGCAAAAAGCTGCTCCTTCCCGTTGACACGACTATCGCAAAGGCTTTCCCCGACCCCATTGACGGCGATATTGAAGTAAAAGTCGTTGACTCGGACAAAATTCCTGCCGATATGATGGGTCTTGACATAGGTCCTAAGACTATGGAGCTTTTTGCAGCCGAGGCTAAGAACGCTAAAACAGTTGTATGGAACGGTCCTATGGGCGTTTTCGAGAACCCCACCCTCAAAAAAGGCACAGTTGCTGTCTGCGAGGCGCTTGCAGCTGCTGACGCTACCACGATAATCGGCGGCGGCGACTCTGCTACGGCTGCGATAAACCTCGGCTATGCAGATAAGATGAGCCATATCTCCACAGGCGGCGGCGCATCCCTTGAATACCTTGAAGGCAAGGGTCTGCCCGGTATCGACGCTATTCAGGATAAATAATTATTTCAGACTGCCGGTAAAGCCCCAAATATTTCCATAATGCGTGACAGGGGCTTTATAAGCAGTCTGAATCAGTTTTGTTAAGGAGTTTTTTCAATGAATAAGAATTTAAGAAAAGCAATCATCGCAGGCAACTGGAAAATGAATAAGACCCGTCCCGAGGCAAAGGCTCTTCTTGACGAATTAAAGCCTATGGTAGCCGATGTAAAGGGCGTTGAAATAGTAGCCTGCGTTCCGTTTACCAACCTTGAAACTGCGCTTGAGGCAACCAAGGGTACAAACATCAAAATCGGTGCGGAAAACTGCCACTTCGAGAAGAGCGGTGCGTTTACGGGCGAAATTTCCGCCGATATGCTGGCTGAAATGGGCGTTGAGTACGTTGTTTTGGGTCATTCCGAGCGCAGACAGTATTTCAACGAAACCGACGAAACCGTAAATAAGAGGACAAAAGCTGCTCTTGCGGCAGGATTAAAGCCTATCGTATGCGTAGGAGAACTCCTTTGGGAGCGTGAGTGCAATATCACCGAAGAGGTAATTGCACGTCAGATAAAACTTGACTTTTTTGCAATTTCCGCAGATGACGTCAAAAAGTGCGTAATAGCTTACGAGCCTGTCTGGGCAATAGGCACGGGCAAGACCGCTACCGCCGAACAGGCAGAGGAAGTCTGCGCTTATATCCGCGCAACGCTTGAAAAGCTGTACGATAAGGCTGTCGCAGACGCTGTAACTATCCAGTACGGCGGCTCTATGAACGCTAAAAATGCCGAAGAGCTTGTAAAAAAGCCGAACGTAGACGGCGGACTTATCGGCGGCGCATCGCTTAAAGCTCCCGATTTCACGGCAATTATCAAGGCTGCGGAGGCAAACTGAGCTGTTCCTAAAATCTTGAATGAAAGGATAATTTATATGGCAAAACCTGTTTTACTGGTAGTAATGGACGGCGTGGGTTTCTCGAAAACGGGACTTGGCGACGCCGTTACCGAGGCAAATACGCCTACTCTGGACTGGCTGCTCAAAAACTGCCCGAATACTCGCCTTAAAGCGCACGGCGGCGCAGTCGGACTGCCCAGCGACGACGATATGGGCAACTCAGAGGTCGGACACAACGCTCTGGGCTGCGGTCAGATTTACTCTCAGGGCGCAAAGCTTGTAAACGAGAGCATTGAAAGCGGAAAAATGTACGATTCTTCCGCCTGGAAAGAGCTTGTAAGCAACTGCGTTTCAAAAAATTCAACTATGCATTTTATCGGATTGCTCTCCGACGGAAATGTCCACTCAAATATTTCACATCTGTTCAGTATGCTGAAAAAAGCGAAAGCCGACGGCGTTAAAAAGGCAAGAATACACTGCCTGCTCGACGGACGTGACGTTCCTGCAACCTCTGCCCCGATTTATATCGAGCAGCTTGAAAAGGTTCTTTCGGAGCTGAATGACAGTAATTTCAACGGAAAAATCGCCTCGGGCGGCGGCAGAATGAAAGTCACAATGGACAGATACCAAGCTGACTGGGCAATGGTAGAGCGAGGCTGGAATACCCACGTAAAGGGCGAAGGCAGACAGTTTTCATCTGCCGCAGAGGCTGTTGAAACGCTCAGAAACGAAACAGGTGCGATCGACCAGGATCTGCCGCCTTTCGTTATCGCTGAAAACGGCGAACCCGTCGGAAAAATAGTTGACGGCGACAGCGTTATACTCTACAATTTCAGAGGCGACCGTGCAATCGAGCTTTCAATGGCTTTCGACAACGATGAATTTACTTTCTTCGAGCGAGGCGGAAAGCCTAATGTCTGCTATGCGGGTATGCTTGAATACGACGGGGATATGAAACTTCCCAAACGTTTTCTGGTAAATCCTCCCGAAATACACGATACGCTTTCAGAGGTGCTTGTTGCCGCTAAACTCAATCAGTATGCCGTGTCAGAAACGCAGAAATACGGTCACGTAACTTATTTCTGGAACGGAAACCGCAGCGGAAAGTTCTCCGAAGAGCTTGAAACGTTTAAGGAGATACCCTCGGACAATGTAAGCTTTGACCAGCGCCCTTGGATGAAGAGTGCGGATATTGTTGACGATCTTATTGAGGCGATAAAGTCGAAAAAGTACGATTTTCTGCGGTGCAATTTCCCTAACGGCGATATGGTCGGTCATACGGGATCAATGCAGGCAACGATTATCGGCGTTGAGGCGGTGGATATTGGTCTGGCAAGGCTGATGAAGGTGTGCGACGAGTATGGTGTGACGATGCTTGTAACGGCTGACCACGGAAATGCAGATGAAATGCTTGAAAAGAACAAGAAAGGCGAAATTCAGGTAAGGACGGCACATTCGCTCAATCCCGTACCGTTTATAATTTATGATAAGGACGTGAAGTACACGATAAAGGACGGGGAGTACGGCTTGTCGAACGTAGCGCCTACGGTAGCGAAGATGTTTGGGTTGAAAGCGCCGTCATGCTGGCAGGAAAGCATGATATAGCAGTTTACAGTGCACAGTGAATAGTGCACAGTAAGAAGTGCTGCGCCTGCGGAAAAAAAGTTTTTTGAAGAGTCCTGAGAAACTTTTTTTCAAAAAAGTTTCTCAGGTGGGGTGTGGGGCAACGCCCCACAAACACGTTTCAAAAGCGCTAAAGGGGTATGGGGGAAAACAAGAGTTTTCCCCCATTTTTTTTGCGTTCTTTGAACGCAAAAAACCAACCGCAAACTAAGAATTTCTTTCAAAAAAAGATAGGAGAAACAAAGTGATTTTTCCGCAAAAAACCAGCCGATTTGGCAGTTTACAGTGTACAGTGAATAGTGAATAGTAAGAAGTGCGCACCTGCGGTGCGGTTGCAGTTTACAGCGACTTTTGAGTAGTTTTGCGCTTTTCAAGCGCAAAAATGGGGGAAAACTCTTGTTTTCCCCCATACCCCTTTAGCGCCTTGGAACCGTGCCTTCGGCGACCAGAGAAACTTTTTTGAAAAAAAGTTTCTCCGGACTCTTCAAAAAACTTTTTTTCTTTCAAAAAATCATAGAGAAACAAAGTGATTTTTCCA
>CANQKW010000022.1 GCA_947624555.1 uncultured Clostridia bacterium | reverse complement strand
CCGTGACGTGCGTCGACCGAAATTTTATGGATTTTTGCGGTTTTGACCTCGTTTTTGCTTAATTTAAGAGCCGAAATCGCCTTTAAAACCGCCTCTTCGGAATTTTGATTTATATTTGTTTTGATGTTGGAAATTATAATTGCCATTAGTAGCTGCCGTCCTTAGGTGCCGCATAAATTGTAACCTTATAATCATTTATTACCCAGCATTTCTGGTCAGAGCCTTTGATCTGAACGGTAGCTATAACGTCCTGTGAGCCTGTTCTTAAAGAAACGCCGAGCAGATTGACAGTAGCCGTAATATCCCCGTCAGCAAAGCCTGTTATAAGGTCTGACGGTCCCGTAACCGTGACGACAAGCTCCGAAGTGGTCAGCTGAACGTTATAGTTGTCGGGAACATTAGTAATGCTGATATTATCGGAAGAAACCGTATAATCGAGTATTCCGTAATTTTCCGTTTCCCACGTAATCGTTGCGCTGTAATTTCCCGAAAGATTTTTATACCCCTGGGGCAGCGGAATTGTAAGATAGTTTTTGGTATTCGGTTTAATATCGGAAAGATTGATAACGCCTATATCAAGCTGACTTTGATTGTCGATCGTATCATCGGGACACGCAACCGTAATTTTATCGGGATTTATCGTGTATTTCAGAGAATCGGCATCAAAATTCGGCGGATAGTTTATCGTGAATTTAAGCGGCAGCTCTTTCTGCTTGTAGATAGGAATATTAACGGTAACAAGTTCGGTAGAAAGCTTAATCTTATCGGAAACGATTTTCGTGCCGTTATTTCCGTAGATAATTATTTCGCTGTTCGTCTGAGTAGACTCTGTAATATCTCCGTGGAAAGTTGACCTTGCCTCAATCCTTTCGATTTTATTCAGCATTGACGCAGAGCCTGTCACGGAAATGGTTTCGGGAGAAGTCGTAACATCATCTGCATAAAATCCTTCGGGCAGACTTATATCGGGAGCAGTTCCCGTGATAGGAAATACCTTTGTGATAATTTCGTCTATTTCGAGAGTAATTGTCTTTGGATTTGTTTCAAGAATCGTGCAGTCCTCGTTGGTTTTCGACGAAACATCAAGGGTAACATTGTATTTTCCTGCCGAAGTGACGTCCGACAAATCGACCGACGCATAAAAATCCTGCGAATTAAGACGGCTTATGTCATATCTTTTTCCCTGTATTTTTATGTCAATGGTTTCATTTATATCGTTTATTATCTGCAAATTATTCTGCACCATAAAATCAGTAAGGTGCGCCTCGACGGAAACGCCTGTTATCTCTTTTTCAATCGTAGGGAAAACTTGAATTGAAACGACTATCCAGAGTGAAAAAGAAAGCAAAAACGCAAGAATAACAGTCTTATAGTTGCGCTTTAAATCGTTGAGAAAATTGAGAATAAAGTTTTTCACTGTTTAATTACTCCTTGCTGTTTAGCGGTTTTGCGAGGTTTTTTCTTTTTTTCGGAAGAAACTCCCGGCATATATTTTCTTAGAATTGTGATAAGACCCTCTCTTGTCTGGTCACGGGAAAGCTGTCCGTCCAGAGCAACCGAAATTGTACCCGTTTCCTCTGAAACAGCAATAACAAGAGCGTCGGAGTTTTCACTCATACCCACTGCCGCTCTGTGTCGTGAACCCAACTCCGTGGTAAGATACTGGTCTTTTTGTGTATTCGGCAGAAAGCAGCCTGCCGCATAAATTCTGTTGTCGCGTATAATCACCGCACCGTCGTGAAGAGGAGCTTTGTTGTAAAAAATATTGCAGAAAAGTTCAGGCTCACATTCGGCGTTGATAATGCTTGTGGTTTCTTTTTCGATTATATCGCCGAGCTTTGTTTCTCTTTCAATAACGATAAGTGCGCCTGTTTTGCTGTCGTGCAGTCTGGAGCAGGCGTCCGCTATACCGAGAATTGCCCTTTCACGGGCAGAGGTGTTTCCGGCATTTTTTTCAACCGACTGCGCAAATGTAGTGACCTTTGTTCCTCCGACTTTTTCGAGGATACGTCTGAGTTCGGGCTGGAAAACGATCAGAATAGCGATAATTCCTACCTGAAGGAAGTTGTCCAGAAGGAAACTCATAGCCTTCAGCTTGAAAATCTGAACGAGAATAAAAATTATAATGATGAAGAAAATGCCCTTCAGGAGCTGCATAGCTCTCGTTTCACGCAGCAGTTTAATCAGATAATACACCAAAAATGTAAGAATAAGGATATCCAGAATATCAAAAATACTTATTGACTGAACAATATTAACAAAATTCTCCGCAATATCCTTGATATATTCAATAGCTTCCAAAGCCCTGCTCCTTTACCTCCGCAAGAAAAACAGCTCACGGAAAACAAGTTGTCGGTTTAACACATTAACGCCAAGCTTATCGGCATTTTATGAGTCGCCGTGTTCCTGTCCCTTTATAACCGCCGCAACAAAGTCAGGTCCTGCGTTGCAGGCGACAACAACGCCGATTTTTGAGATCATTGCGGGCGGATAACCCACTTTTTTTGTCATTTTGTCTATAAATTCCTTTTCAAGCTCAGGTCGGCTTGTCGTGCAGATACAGTAAGGAGTTTCGGGTATCATTCTTGATGAAATCGTTTCAACGGCAGCGTCTATGATAGCTTTTTCGCCTCTTGCTTTTCTGAGGACCTCTGTTACTTTATCGTGAAGAATTATAAGGGGTTTAAGCCCCATAAGCTCTCCCAGAAAAGACGCAGCGGCGGATATTCTTCCGGATTTTTTCATATGACGCAGACCGAAACCCACGATAAAAGCCTCAACGTGAACTGCCCAATCTTTCAGATAAGCGACAACGCTTTCAACGGACTGTCCGTCGTCAAGCTTTTTGCAAGCCTCGATGATAGGATAACCGTAAGCTACGGTGTAATTTCTTGAATCAACCGTGTGGATTTTAAGGTCGGGCAAATCGTCTTTAACGCTTGCAGCCGCAAGTACAGACTGTCCGTAAGTCTGAGAGCCTGCCGCATTTATTACGTCAACAATTATTTCCCGAACGCCTTCCTTGTAAAGCTCACGGTACTTTTCTTCAAACTGGATCTGCGTAATTTGAGAATGTTTGGGGATCTCCTCGTTATCTTTAAGAATTTGATAAAATTCGTCCTCCTGAATATCCTCACGGTCAAGATAATCCTTTCCGTTGATATTTACCTTAAACGGCATAACTATAAGATATTTTTCCCATTCCTTTTCAAGCTCGCGGGAAATATCGCAGCCGCTGTCAGTGATAATTCTTACATTTTCGTTCATAATTGATTTTTCCTTTCGGTGTAGTTTTAATTTGCGTCGGACCAGTTGAATTTTGTCAGTTCACCATCGTTTTGCAATTCGGGGAAATCCCATTGTCTGAGTATCTCATAAGCGGCGACAGCAACGCTGTTGGACAGATTAAGACTTCTCAGAGTAGGCATCATAGGTATTCTTACGCAGGAATTTTTGTTTTTGAACAGCAGTTCTTCGGGCAGACCTGCGTCCTCACGCCCGAAAACGATGTAGCAGTTGTCGGGATAGCTTACGTCGGTGTACCGTTTTTGCGCCTTTGTTGAAAAAAAGAAGTAATTTCCGCTTGTTTTTGCAAAGAAATCATCATAATCGTCATAATACCTTATATCCAGAAAATGCCAATAATCCAATCCTGCCCGTTTAAGCTGTTTATCGGTCGGTTCAAAACCCATAGGTCTTATGATATGGAGAGCGGCTCCCGTTACAGCGCAGGTTCGGGCGATATTTCCCGTATTTTGAGGTATCTGCGGCTGTGCAAGAACAATATTGAGTTTCAAATTTCACCCCTGCTTTCCCGAATTTTACTGTATAATTGCAGTCAAATGCCGAGAGATTTTCCCTCTGATGCACATTATAATATAATTATAACACAAGCATAATAATTTTTCAATAGATTATTGTATTGACAAATGAAAAATATTATGATAAAATCAGGGTATTAACGGAAAAAAGCAGTGAGGAGCGGTAAAATGCTTAATAAAATGACAATTCTTCATAAAAAGCTCAGAAAGGAACGCAGTTCGGAAATAGCAGCCGCCTGCGATATTACAAGAAACAGTATGTCAATTGAGCTTTACGATACCGCAATGAACCGTGTTTATGCAAAATCCTCGCTTTTCGGCACGGAAATAACCGCAGAAACATCAAAAGAAATGATCTCAAAATTGCTTGTAACGGCTCTTCGTGAAAACAACATTCCTTCTTCCGCAGTAAAATCCGTAGGAATAGCGGCGGACGTTCATATTTCAGAATATCTCGAAAGAGAGCTTACCGCAGGCGATTTGTTTTTAAATCCCGACATTGAAATATATTTTCCGCCGTTTATTTCAATGAGAATAAGCGGACGGTTTACTGCGTCCCTTACAACCATTCCCGAAGAGATATATACTGCGGCGGATTTCGGCTCGTCGTTTTACATAGCCGAAAAAAAGAGCACGGGCGAACTTGTATGTGCGGCTTTTCCTCTTGTGGGTGCGTTTGACGGCAGCCGCATAGAAAGCGGAATGCCTGCTGAAGAGGGCGCAATTGACATTGTTCGCAGAGAAAAAGACGGTACGCTTTCCTACGAGGTGGTAAACGACGCTTTCAGCGTGGGTATTTCTCCGTGCGGAGCAGCGATGGCGGCGGCTCTTATGCTTGACGAGGGGATTATCGACTCCGACGGGATTATGTACGACCGAGACCTTTTCTTTATAGGAGAGGATTTTTTCATTTCACAGGAAGATATTCGTTCCATTCAGTCCGATAAAGCGAGAACAGCCGCTGTTCTTGACCTGTTTCAATGTGATAACAATACTTTTTTCTCGGGAGAGCCTTTTTCTTCGCCCGACGGATTGAAAACGCTTATCAGATTGGGCGCAATTCCCGAAAAATTGAAAAAAGCCGCTTTTGCAAGAAATTCCGTCCTGCGAGGCGTTGAAAATTGCCTCAAAAGTCCCGATATACGAAAAAAAGCCGAAAATATCGCAAAAAACGCAAAGGATATTACAGATGAAATTATTTCCGAATATGATGAAAGATATTTGGAAAATCTAAGATTTTAAGACAATATCTTACAAAAGCAAAATATAGAAAATTTATTAAAAAAATTGTAAATATTTAATAAAAACACTTGATTTTTTTAGCTCGTTGTGTTATAATAATAAGGCATTTAGTATCCGCCGGATAACTATGCCCATATTTGGACATTAACGTTCTGAGATAAACCATATATTGAACAAAGGTTAAACTCAGGATGGAAAACGTTTAAAGGCGTGTGTTAATGCTAGGGAACAGGAGTTCCCCGACATTAAAAACGGATAGTCCGCTGAAATGGAGGGAAAAGACCCTTTGCTGATACAGTCCGGAAGAGCCGGGTTCAAGAATATCCGAAAAAATTGGAGGAATAAAAATGGACGCACTTAAAATCATTGAACAGAGCAGTATGAAGGAGAATGCACCCGCAATCGAAATCGGTGATTTCGTAAAGGTGTATGTACGCATCAAGGAAGGCGACAAGAGCCGTATCCAGATGTTCGAGGGAACGGTTATCGCAAAGAAACACGGCGGCATCAACGAAACCTTTACCGTAAGACGTGTTGCTCACGGCTGCGGCGTGGAGAGAGTTTTCCCCGTACATTCTCCGTCTGTTGATCACGTTGAGGTAGTCAGAAACGGTAAGGTTCGCAGAGCTAAGCTCTACTATCTGCGTGACAGAGTGGGCAAGGCTGCTAAGGTTAAGTCCAAGGTATGATTTTTCCCGAAGAAGGACGCATTTGAGCAGTATTGACTTGAATGTGTCCTTCGGGAATGATTCCGAAAAGTGAGTGTGACAATGAACGAGTTTAACGAGGAAAAAGAGCAGGAAGAGTCGGCAGAATATCCCGAAACGGTCGAGTTGTCTGATACAGACGAAAGCGGTTCTGAGAAAGAGAATGTCCCTTCTGAAACAGAAAAGAAGAAAAAGTCTTTCGGAGAGGCTGTCGGTTGGGCGAACAGTATTGTTTTTGCCGCTGCCGCTATGCTGGTTGTAAATCTTTTCCTTTTCCGCAGTATAACCGTTTCAGGTCCGTCAATGTGCGATACTCTTCAGAATAAGGACAGAGTGCTTGTAACGAACCTTTTTTATGAGCCTGCTGCAGGAGATATTGTGGTTTTACAGGCTGATAAGCTGATAAACGGCGCTACAAACCTGTACGGAGAAACTATAATCAAGCGCGTTATAGGCGTTGCAGGCGACAGGATAATGATCGACTACGAGAAGGGCGAGGTTTACCGTAACGGAGAACTTCTAAGGGAAGATTATATCAAAGAGCTTACGACAAAACGCTATTCGGGCTGGGTCGAGAGCGGCGAAGAATGTGTTGTTCCCGAAAACTGTGTTTTTGTTATGGGAGATAACAGAAATATCTCTCACGACAGCAGAGATCTGGAGATTGTCGGATATATTGACAAAAATCTTATTTTGGGCAAAGCGTTTGTGCGCTTTTTCCCTTTTTCCGAAATAAAATGGCTGTAAATAATCAGAACGAACCGGGAACGATACAGTGGTTTCCGGGTCATATGACCAAAACAAGGCGGCTTATCGAGGCAGACCTTAAGATGGTCGACGCTGTGGTGGAAGTCACCGACGCAAGAATACCCGAAAGCAGCAGAAATCCTATTATAGACGAGTTGTGCGGAAAAAAGCCTCGCATTATGATAATGAACAAATGCGATACCGCCGATGAAAAGGCAACTGAATTGTGGCGCAGATTTTATGAAAAGCAGGGAATATGCGTTATTGTCTGCGATTGCAGGAGCGGCAAGGGCGTGAATAAGTTCCTTCCGTCTGTGAAAAAGCTGCTCAGAGAGCTTACCGAACGCCGAAAATCACGGGGTATGATAGGAAAAGCAATGCGGCTTATGGTTGTCGGCATACCGAATGTCGGAAAATCTTCGTTCATTAACCGTATGGCAAACTCAAAGAAAACCAAGGTGGGCGACCGTCCGGGAGTTACCAGGGGAAAGCAGTGGGTCACTATTGATAAAGACGTTGAACTGCTTGATATGCCGGGAATTTTGTGGCCTAAATTTGAGGATAAGGACGTAGCTCAGAAACTTGCGTTTACGGGTGCAGTCAAGGACGAGGTAATGGACTCCGAGGCTCTTGCAAGAGCGCTGGGCGATGTTCTTATGAGAGATTATTCGGATTTGATGAGGGCTCGTTACGGGATAAAAGGCGAAGATGATATTCTCGTTGAAATTGCAAACGTACGAAAAATGCTCGTTTCAGGCGGAAAACCCGATACAGAACGTGCCGCTGCTGCCATTCTCGATGAGTTTCGGGGCGGAAAAATCGGAAGAATAACGCTTGATGATCCGCCTTTTACGGAGTAGGTTATGAGCAAGCATACAAAAAGTGAAAAAACACAGCTTAAAATCGACTGCGGAGAAGTTTCGCTGCGTGAATTTGACAGAATTGTGTCCGAAATGTACGGTACAGTCTGCGGAATTGACGAAGCAGGACGAGGACCTCTTGCAGGAGATGTATACGCAGGCGCGGTTATTCTTGACCCCGAAAACCCGATTTTCGGTATAAACGACAGTAAAAAGCTTTCCGAGAAAAAACGAGAGCAGCTTTTCGATGAAATCACGTCTAAAGCGCTTTGTTACGGTGTCGGGGTTGCGACTGTCGAAGAGATAGAGCAGACAGATATTCTTTCGGCGGCTCTTCTTGCGATGAAAAGGGCTTTTGAACAGCTTTCAAAAAGCCCGGGAATTGTACTTGTTGATGGTGATGTGCTGCCCGAAATAGAGGGTTTTGTCAGGAATTTAAAGCATGGCGACGCTCGCAGCGAGGCGGTTGCCGCTGCGTCTATCCTTGCAAAGGTAAGCCGTGACAGATATATGAAAAAACAGGCGGAGATTTATCCGCAGTACGGCTTTGAAAAGCACGCAGGGTACGGCACAAAGGCACATTATGCGGCTATTGACGAATACGGGGTTTGCCCGATACACAGAAAAAGCTTTTTAAAAAAGAAGTATTTTGACAAAAATGGATAAACTTGAAAAGGGAAAATTCGGCGAGGACGCTGTCTGCGACAAATTGATAAAGCAGGGTCACGAGATAGTCGCAAGAAATTTTCATAAGCGTGTCGGCGAGATTGATATAATATCAAAAATCGGCGAATTTGTTGTGTTTACCGAGGTAAAGACACGTAAGAGATACAGTCTTGTTTCGGGACTTGAGGCGGTAAATTTCACTAAACAACGCAAAATTGTACTTACAGCGGACGCATGGCTTACCGAAAATCCCACAGATTTGCAGCCGAGGTATGATATAGCCGTAGTTACCGTGACGAACGGCGAAGATCCTGAGGTTACGCGAATAGAGATTTACGAGGACGCTTTTACAGCGGACGGAATATATACCGTAAATTGAAAGGATGACATACAATGAATTACGCAAGCACAAGAAATTCTTCCCTTAGCGTTACAAGCGCACACGCTATTGTAAAGGGACTTTCCGACGAGGGCGGACTTTATATCCCGAAGAGCATTCCTGCGCTCTCTGAAGAGGAAATTACTTCGCTTTGCGGCAAATCTTATGTTGAAAGAGCATATGAGGTTTTTTCAAGGTTTCTGACCGATTTTACTGAAGAGGAACTCCGTCATTGCGTTGAAAGCGCTTACAATACCAAAAATTTTGATACCGATAATATTTCCGAGATAACTAAGCTCAATGGGGGCAGATATATCCTGGAGCTTTGGCACGGTCCTACCTGTGCGTTCAAGGATATGGCGCTCCAGATATTGCCTTATTTTTTGACGACTTCAGCAAAAAAGACCGTTGACGGAAAGCAGATCGCAATACTTGTCGCTACTTCGGGAGATACGGGAAAAGCTGCTCTCGAAGGCTTTAAGGACGTTCAGGGCACATCTATAAGCGTATTTTATCCCGAAGACGGCGTTTCTCCTATGCAGAAACGTCAGATGACTACTCAGGAAGGCAAAAACGTAAATGTCTGCGCAATTAAAGGCAACTTTGACGATTGCCAGAACGGCGTTAAGGCGATTTTTACAAATAAGGAAATTGAAGAAAAGCTTGCGAAGAACAATATACTTTTGTCCAGCGCAAATTCCATAAATTGGGGCAGACTTGTGCCGCAGATAGTTTATTACGTTTCCGCTTACGCACAACTTGTTGCCGATAAGGAGATAACGTTCGGCGAAAAGATAAATATTGTCGTTCCTACGGGAAATTTCGGCAATATTCTTGCGGCATATTACGCAAAGAGAATGGGTATTCCAGTAAACAAGCTGATTTGCGCCTCTAACAGCAACAACGTTCTTACCGATTTTATAAATACGGGCGTTTACGACAGAAACAGAAAATTCTACACGACTGTTTCTCCGTCAATGGATATTCTGATTTCTTCAAATCTTGAAAGAATGCTTTATCATCTCACAGATGAAAATGACGCTCTTATAAACGATTGGTTCGGTAAACTGAAAGCCGACGGCAGATACGAGGTAAACGAGGACGTAAAGAAAAAGTTAGGTGAGCTGTTCTATGCAGGCTGCTGCTCTGATGATGAAACCAAAGCGGCTATCAGAAGAACATTTGATGAAGAAAAATATCTGCTTGATACTCATACCGCAGTTGCAGTCAAGGTTTATGACGATTATAAGTCAAAAACAGGCGATAATACCAAGACTATAATAGCGTCTACGGCTAATCCGTATAAGTTCGTAAGAGCTGTTTATGAGGCTGTGGGGGGCAATCCCGACGGCGATGAGTTCGATATTATTGAAAAGCTTGAAGAAAAGACAAAAACAAAAATTCCCGCTCCTCTTGCGTCAACAAGAAATAAGGAAATCAGATTTACAAACTGCGTTGAAAAGCAGAATATGAGCGGCGTGGTCCTTGATTTTCTTAAAAGCTGATGGTTTATACGATAGGCGACCTTCATTTGTCGCTGGGCTGCGATAAACCTATGGATATTTTTAAAGGCTGGACAAATTATCTTGAACGTTTGAAGGAAAACTGGAACTCCAAGATTACTGAAAATGACACGGTTATTTTGCTGGGAGATCACAGTTGGGCTTTGAAACTTGAAGACAGTTTTAAAGATATTGAATTTATCCATAAGGAATTGAACGGAAAGAAAATTCTTGTTAAGGGCAATCACGATTTGTGGTGGCCGACAATGAATAAAATCACAAATTTCATCAATGAAAACGGATTTACAAGCTTGAATTTCCTGTTTAACAATTCGTTTCTTGTTGAGGGAATGTCGATTTGCGGCACAAGAGGCTGGATTCGAGAAAACGGTGAAGAGACCGATATGAAAGTCCTTAACCGTGAGGCAGGAAGGCTTGAAATGTCTTTGCAGGCAGGCGTAAAGCTTGGCGGAGAGCTTACGGCGTTTATTCATTATCCGCCTATTTACAGAAGTGAGGAAAATGTCCTTTTGACAGCACTTCTTAAAAAGTACGGCGTCAGACGCTGTTTTTACGCTCATCTTCACGGGGGAGCGATAAACGGCGCTGTAAACGGCGAAAGAGGCGGAATTTTTTACAGGTTGGTTTCGGCGGACAGCGTTGGATTTGACCCTGTTGCCGTCAACTGAATAAAGTTGTATTTAAAGGCGCTGCTGCCTTAAAATTAAGGTAAAAAACGGGAGCAATTCTTCTGTTTCCGTGAAAAATAAGGAAGGATAAGCAAAATGGAAATTATATCTCAGAATAACACAGCAACTAATACTTATGCAGTTGAATTTAAGTTCAGCGCAGAGGAATTTGAGGCGGCAATAAACGCTGCTTACAACCGTCAGAAATCAAAAATATCTGTTCCCGGTTTCCGCAAGGGAAAAGCGCCCAGAAAGGTCATTGAAACGAATTACGGAACAGGTGTATTTTACGAGGACGCTGTAAATTCTCTTTACACCGATAATATCGAGGCAGTTATTGAAAAGAGCGGTCTTGATGTAGTTGACGTTCAGAATACGGACGTTGTTGAAATGAGCAAGGAAAACGGCGTTTCTGTGAAGGCTGATTTTATTACTAAGCCCGAAGTGGAAGTTTCGGATTATAAAGGTTTAAAAGTAAAGAAAACTGTCAAGACTGTAACCGATGAGGCTGTTGACGAAGAAATCAACAAAATGCGTGAAAAAGTTGCAAGAATTGTTACGGTAGAGGGCAGAGCAGTTGAAAACGGCGATACCGCTGTTATTGATTTCGAGGGATTTGTCGACGGCATTGCTTTCGACGGCGGCAAGGGCGAAAAATTCCCGCTGGAAATCGGTTCGGGCACATTTATTCCGGGATTTGAGGACCAGGTCATCGGTAAGAATGTAAACGACGAGTTCGACGTAAATGTTACTTTCCCCGAGGACTACAATTCCGAAGAGCTTAAAGGCAAGGCTGCTGTTTTCAAGTGCAAACTGCACGAGATTAAGTCTAAGGAAATGCCTGAGCTTGACGATGAGTTCGTTAAGGACGTTTCCGAAAAGGATACCGTTGAAGAGCTTAAGGCTGAAATCCGTGAAAATCTTGAAAAGAGGTACAGTGCGGACGCTGATGAGGCTGCCGACAACGCTCTTATGGACGAAATGCTCAGCAAGATGAAGGCTGAAATCCCCGAAACGATGTACGAGCAGAGAATTGATGAAATTGCACGCGAGTGGGTTGCAAGAACACGTGTTGACATCAAGGATTACCTTAAATATACGGGTATGAATATGTCACAGTTCCGTGCAAATTTCAGAGAGCCTGCAAAGCGTCAGGTCGAGCTTCGTCTTTGCCTTGAAAAAATCGCAGAGCTTGAGAATGTTTCCGTTTCTCAGGAGGACCTTGATAAGGAATACGCAGAGCTTGCAGAACAGTACAAAATCGACCTCGAAAAGGTAAAAACTGTTATTCCCGTAAAAACTCTCACTTCTGATATCAAGATTGAAAAAGCACTTGACATTGTCAAGGACAGCGCAAACATCGAGGAAGTTAAAGAATAATAAAGTTCTTTGTCCCGAAAGGAGAATATCTTATGGCTTATATACCTTATGTTGTAGAGCAGAGCAGTCACGGAGAGCGTTCATACGATATATTTTCAAGACTGCTTAACGACAGAATAATTCTTCTGCACGATGAAGTCAATTCTGCAACGGCAAGCGTTGTGGTAGCACAACTTCTTTACCTTGAGGGACAGGACCCCGATAAGGATATTTTCCTTTATATTAACAGCCCGGGCGGTTCCGTATCCGACGGAATGGCGATTTACGATACTATGCAGTATATAAAGTGCGATGTTTCGACTATCTGTATGGGACTTGCTGCATCAATGGGAGCTTTTCTGCTCTCGTCGGGCGCAAAAGGAAAGCGTATTGCTTTGCCGAACAGCGAAATTATGATCCATCAGCCGCTTATATCGGGAGGAGGAATTTCAGGACAGGTTACCGATATTATGATCCGTTCAAATTACCTCCGCCGTACCAAGGAAAGATTAAATCGCATTCTCAGCGAGAATACGGGTAAGGATTACGATGTAATCTGCAATGATACCGAACGTGATAACTTTATGACGGCTGAAGAGGCTCTCGAATACGGTCTTATTGATAAAGTTTACAACTCCCGTGAGGATAAGTAATAGCCGGTTTTTCGGAGGTTTAAGTTTATTATGATGGTATGTTCATTTTGCGGAAAAAATGAAACTCAGGCTCGTATGCTCTTCGGTAATAACGAGGGCGCAGTTATCTGCAGCGACTGTATAATTACATCGTATAATATGCTGGTTGAAAGCGGCGACATCAGACCGCAGAAATCTGCCGCAAGAACTACTCGTTCCGCAGAAAAGAATAAGTTTCTTTCCAAACCCGATGATATTATGACTCCGGAAGAGATAAAAGCATATCTCGACGAGTATATAATCGGACAGGACGACGCAAAAAAGGTACTTTCAATTTCGGTTTATAACCATTATAAGCGTGTATTTCTAAACAGCGATGAGAGCGACAACGTTGAACTTCAGAAGTCAAATGTCCTTCTTCTGGGACCTACGGGCGTTGGTAAGACGATGCTTGCACAGTCGCTTGCAAAGCTGCTTAACGTGCCGTTTGCAATCGCTGACGCAACAACGCTTACGCAGGCAGGATATGTCGGAGAAGATGTTGAAAACGTGCTTTTAAGGCTTGTTCAGGCTGCCGATTATGATGTTGAGGCGGCAGAGCACGGCATTATCTACATTGACGAAATAGATAAGATTTCCCGCCGCAGCGAAAATACTTCAATTACCCGTGATGTAAGCGGCGAGGGCGTACAGCAGGCTCTTCTGAAAATCATTGAGGGTACTGTATCAAACGTTCCTCCGCAGGGCGGCAGAAAACACCCTCACCAGGAATTTATTCAGGTCGATACCAAGAATATTCTGTTTATTTGCGGCGGTGCGTTCGAGGGAATTGAAAAGATGATTGCACAGCGTGTTTCAAGCTCGGCTTTGGGCTTTGGCGCCGATGTTAAATCTCCTAAGGATAAAGAAAGCGCCGATATGCTTAAACAGGTGACGCAGCAGGATTTGGTAAAGTTCGGCATAATTCCTGAACTTATCGGTCGTCTGCCGATCGTCACGCCTCTTCAGGCTCTTGATGAGGACGCTCTTGTAAGAATACTTTACGAGCCGAAAAACGCTCTTATCAAACAGTATAAATGTCTGTTCAAAGCTGATGATATTGAGCTGGAATTTGAAGATGACGCTCTTCGTGCAATTGCAAAGAAAGCGATTGCGGCAAAAACGGGAGCGAGAGGTCTGCGTTCCATTGTTGAGGACGTTTTGAGAGATGTAATGTTTACCGCTCCCAGCGACCCGACAATAACTAAAATTACAATTACCGCAGAATGTCTTGACGGATCAGAGCCTGTTATAGAGCGTGATGAAAAGCGTTCTCCCAAGCTGAAACCCGAAAAAAAGCTCCGCAGAGCATAAGGCAAAACAAGTGACAAGCTTTGAAAAAATTTACGGGATAGTTAAGAAAATACCATACGGAAAAGTCGCAACATACGGTCAGATAGCTGTAATGTGCGGAAATCCGCACTGGTCGAGAGTCGTAGGATATGCTCTTCACGTCAATCCCGACCCCGAAAACATTCGTTGTTATCGTGTGGTAAACCGTTTCGGAGGACTTTCGGACGCATTTGCCTTCGGAGGAATAAATGAACAGGCTGAACTTCTTAGGGCAGAGGGCGTTGAAGTAGATGAAAACAATACCGTAGATTTGGAAAAATACCTGTGGGACGGTACTTGATTTAATAAGAAAAACCTGCTGTTGAATTTAAGACAGCAGGTTATTTTTGTATAATTGTACAAAAAGCACTTGATTTTTTTGTAGTAAAGATGTATAATAAAATTGTATTTACCTAATTATAATTATGAGGGAAAGTTAAATGGCTCAGTTTTTAAATTTTAAACAGGATTACAGCGGTTTGACCGATAAAGATATAGAAAAACAAACCGAAATGTACGGATTAAATATATACACTAAGAACGCAAGGCATAAAGAGAAATTTTCTTATCTCGATGTGATTTTGTCGCCCTCGGTTCTTTTGATGCTTATTGCCGCAGTGTTGTGCTTTTTCGGAATGGGCATAGGAGCAGGAATATTTGCTGTGATCATAGACGTTTTATACTGCTTTGCGGAAATATATTTCAGAACTTCTTCGGATAAGCGTCTTGAAGAGCTGAAAGAAAGCACAACAATGAAATTCCGCGTCATCAGAAACGATTCTATTGCGCTTATCGAAAAGGAAAAAATTGTTCCTGAAGATATAATTATCGTCCAATCGGGAGAGCGTGTTCCTGCCGATGCATTAGTTCTTGAATCAAGAGATTTGACCTGTGACGAGCGAGTTTTTACAGGCGACAGCAATCCTGTCAAAAAAAATGCGGCAGAAGAGTCGAAAAAAGATTTTAAGGCAAACTTTGTTTACAGCGGAACGACTGTCATTACGGGTATCGCTGTTTGCAAGGTCAGCGCAACGGGAGTAGATACAAAGCTTTATCAGCGCAAGGGCGATATTCCCGACCGACACCCTTATTATTCCGGCTTTGAGAGAATTGTCCGCCGCCTTGTTCCTGTCTGCGCTCTGGTAGGAATTTTGCTTACGATCATTTCGATAATTGCAAGAATTTTAAACGGTGATGAAATCGTTTCATCTGCTCTCAGCGGAGTAACGCTGGGACTTTGCTTTATTCCTACGGGAATTGCCTCGATCATAAGATTTTATTATACCAAAGGCTCAAATGAACTTCTGAAAAACGGTGCGGTCGTAAAATCTTTCGGTGATATAGAAAAGCTTAACAGCCTTTCTGTGCTTTGCGTTGAAAAAAAAGGGGCAATTTCCAAAGAGCGACTTGAAGTACGGGGAATTTATGCACGCAGCGAAGAGCTGCTTTATAAGGTAGCTGCACTGGCGTGCGGACAAAATACCACAGACCCTGCTGAATGTGCGCTCATGGTAAAGGCAACCTTTTTTGATGAAAAAATTTCAAATGTATATACCGAAAATAAGTTTATTGAAAAGTTAGCTGATACGGGCGATACCATCAGCGGAGAATTGTGGGATGTCGGCGGCGACAGAATTTACTGCATAAAAGGCAGTCCCGAGCAAATTCTTCCGATGTGCAGATTAAGCGGAGAAAAGCTGATTGCTGCACAAAAGCGCTGTCAGGATTATTATGATAACGGCTGTACGGTGCTTGCATTCGCCTGCGTTGAGGCGGATAAGGGAGAACTTGATAAAACTGCCGGATTTAGCTATACATTTGTCGGATTTGCAGCTTTTTCTGCTCCTTTGAGGGACTCCGTTTCAACAGCGGTCAAAACCTGCAGAAAAGCAGGAGTGCGTGTCGTTATGCTCACAGAAGAAAATCCGAGCGTAGCGGTTTCCACGGGCAAAATGATAGGTATTTCTTCAAACAAGGTAATAACAGGAAAAGAAATAGAATATTTGCTTGAAAATAACAGCGAGATAGACTGTAACGCAGATATTTATGCCAAAATTTCTCCCGAGCAGAAAATCAGAATTATCGAAAAGCTCAATAAAAGCGGAGAAGTTGTCGCTATGACAGGGACAAATTCTTCCGACGCAGAAACGCTTGAGGCTGCGAATATCGGAATTACAATTTCCTCGCATTGCGTGGGAAGTACCTATGAGTCTGCCGATATTGTGATGAATGACGATAATTTCCTTTCTATTGCTCAGATGATTGCCTGTGCAAGACAGATACACCGTAATATAAAGAGAGCGATTTCTCTGATTATTTCGGGCTATGTGGGACTTTTGATGATCGTGATATTCAATCTTTGTACAAGCGACAAAATAATGCTTAATCCGCCTTTAATTGCGCTTGTTACAATGATAATGCTCCCGCTGCTGGCAATCGGATATGTAAGCGGCAAATCAGATATGAAAAACGGAATGCCGCCTTCGGAATTTATTGTGGAAAGAAAGCTGAATTTACATTATATCGGCGAGTCCGTTATTTTGGGATTGCTTTCGGGTCTTGTTGCGGTTGCCTCTTTTGCTCTTAATAACGCTAATTTTGATAACGGAAGAAGCTGCGCTTTAATGTCGTATATTTTCTGTACAGCGGCGTTTGCCGTTATCAGACAGGCTGATGAAACGCCTTTTAAAGTCTTTATGCAATCTGATTTGCTTACAAAAACAGGCGTTGCCGTAACGCTTTTTCTTCCGATAATTCTTTGCTATATCCCGTTTCTTAACATTTCCTTCGGATTGTATCCCGTTAATTTTCTTGCGCTTTTAGTAAGCGTTCTCACGGGAATTTTACCTGCCGTTGTATATTATTTCATCAAGATAATATTAAAATACAGACAATAGGGAAGGCAAGCAAAATGAAAAAAGTTTTAGAGTATCTTAAGTATTTTCTCTGCGGAATTGTTTTCGGCACGGCTAATGTAATTCCGGGAGTAAGCGGCGGAACAATGCTGGTTATTTTCGGGATTTTTGACAGGATAACCGACTCCGTTTCGGGTGTAAAGAAAATCATTAAAAATATCCCGTTTCTTCTGACATTTGCTCTGGGCGCAGGCGCAGGAATACTTATTTCCGCAAAGCTTATATCGCAGCTGTTTGTGAGTTTCGGCGTACAGACAAATTTGTTCTTTATAGGACTTATACTCGGCGGAATACCGCTGATTTTCAGGTTAGGTACGACCGAAAAAAAGCCAAAACCGCTTTGCATAGTTCCCTTTATAATTTCAATGGCGATAGTTATAGCGCTCTCGGTGCTTGAAAGATTGGATATTTTCTCGTTTGCGGCAGAAACCGTCGAGGGATTTGATTTGGTATTTTCGCTGAAATTAGCGGCTTGTGCAGCTGTTGCGGCTGTTACAATGATAATTCCGGGAATATCCGGCTCTTTCGTAATGATGCTTTTGGGAGTTTATGAAACCATTATAGGAGCGCTTTCCGACTTTAATTTCTACGTGATAATCCCCTTTGCGATAGGAGCGGTTGTGGGCATTGTCGCAGGCGCAAAGCTTATTTCAATGCTTATTGCGAAGAACAGACTTATGGTTTATTCCGCACTTATGGGTCTTGTGATAGGTTCGGTTTATGCTATACTTCCCGAAGGCTTTGGATTTAATCTTCAGACGGGATACGGGTTTGTCTGCCTGCTGTTCGGTGTATTTGCGGCTCTTCTTGTAGAAAAACTTGGAAACACGGGAAAAGATGAAGGATAAGATTTGGCGTCGTTGTAAAAACGGCGCCTGTTTTTATATTCTGTTTTTTATTTTGTTAAGAGCGCATTTTTCCAGACGTGAAACCTGCGCCTGACTTATTCCTATTTCTTTTGCGACTTCAACTTGTGTTTTTCCTCTGAAAAATCTCAAATTAAGAATACGTTTTTCACGTTTTCCGAGTTGTTCAATTGCCTCTTTAAGTGAAATTTCATTCAGCCAGTTCATATCGTCGTTGTGGTCGCCAAGTTGGTCAAGAACATAAATAGTATCTCCTGACTCTGAAAAAACGGGTTCATAAAGAGAAATAGGCTCGCTTATTGCCTCGAGGGCAATTACAACATCCTGACGGGGAACGCCCAGTTCTTTGGCAATTTCTTCAATTTTAGGCTCACGTCCTTTTTCCGTGGTGAGTTTTTCTTTTGCTTGCATAGCCTTATATGCCATATCTCTCATAGAACGGCTTACACGGACAGGCGCATTGTCACGGAGATAACGCCTTAATTCTCCCATAATCATAGGTACAGCGTATGTGGAAAATTTCACCTGCTGAGTAATATCAAAGTTGTCAATCGCCTTAATAAGCCCGATACAGCCGACCTGAAACAAGTCGTCTGCACTTTCTCCCCGATTTGTAAATCGCTGAATTACGCTTAAAACAAGCCTCAGATTTCCTCTGATAAGTTCTTCCCGTGCAGCCATATCGCCCTGTTTAACACGCTTTAAAAGCTCTGTTTTTTCGCTTTCTTTAAGGACTTTGAGCTTTGCAGTATTTACACCGCTTATTTCGACTTTATTGTAATACAAAAAACCACCTCCGACAACTTGTGATGTACAAGTATTATTGTCTGAAAGTGGTTTTGATATTCCGTAAAAAATTATAATCAGAGCAGCCTGCAAATAATTTTTAATTGCAAACTTTTCCCAATTCCTCACGGAGCTGTTTTATAATGCGCTTTTCAAGCCTTGAGATATAACTTTGAGAAATTCCTATTTCGTCTGCAACCTCCTTTTGAGTTTTTTCCTTGCAGCCGTTCAGACCGAAACGCATTTCCATTATCTTTTTTTCACGTTCGCCAAGTTTATCCACTGCCTCGTGAAGGAGCTGTTTTTCGATTTCTTCTTCAATATGCGAATTAACGCAGTCGTTTTCCGTTCCGAGAACGTCCGATAAAAGCAGCTCGTTTCCGTCCCAATCAACATTTAAAGGTTCGTCAATGGAAATATCATAGCGGTATTGACTGTATTTCCTTAAAAACATAAGAATTTCGTTTTCAATGCAGCGCGAGGCGTAAGTGGCAAGCTTGATATTTTTGTCCTTGCTGAATGTGCTTACAGCCTTGATCAGACCTACCGTGCCTATTGAAACCAGATCTTCAAGCCAGATGCCCGTATTCTCGAATTTTTTGGCAATATAAACCACCAGCCTGAGATTATGTATGATAAGAGTATCACGGGCTTTGTCAAAATCTGTGTCCATAAGCTTGAAAACAGCCTCTTCCTCTTCCTTTGATAAAGGCGCGGGGAGCTGCTCCTGACCGTTAAGATAATGGACGTAATTTTTTATTTGCCGCCGCAGAAGCCTTGCAGCGGCATTTTTAATTTGCTTTAACAATCGCTTTAACATTGCCGTTCTCCTTTAAATCGGAATTATTTTCGGGTTAAAAATACAGTCAAAATCCTCTCCAAGACGTGTTTTGCTTACCCCGACAAGAGCGTCGGCGCTTTTTCCGTCAACTGTAATGCTTTTTGCCTTGAAAACAGGGATAACTGTTCTGCTGCCGACAGTACGGCAGGGAATAAGCCTTATTTTTTCCACAACGTCAAGATTTCCTGCCAAATATTCAGTAATATCTTCGGGTAGAAAACCCGATATTTTCTCGTAACAGCATATTATAACAGGTTTTCCGCTGAAAATGTCCCGTATCTCGCAGCCCGTATCGCATAGTCCTTGCAGCGAAACAGTCTTGTCATTGATAACTATACTTACTTCGCATAATTTTCGTTTCTTTTTGTCTGTAAGAGTTTTAACAAACTTAAGCAAGAAGTAAATTCCTGCGGTAAAAGCCACAAGCGCAGCTATCGGAATATTAAAAAAGCAAACGCCGTTATTAAGCACCATACCGACGGGAGCAAAGAAATTCCATAACGCTGTGATTATTCCGCCAAATAAAAAGCTGATAAGTAAAAAGAAAAGCGCACATATCCCGAAATCCTTTAATTTTTGCCTGCCGTATGCCGCAAAAACAATTGATGCTCCCAGAATTATTTTGTAAGGAATTGTAATGTAAAAAGCAAGCGGCGGCGCTAAAATTATCAGCGAACCAAACGCTCCTATAAGAGCAGCAAGAACCGTTCTTTTTCTTGAAATATTTCTTCTGAGAAGAACAGCAGACGAGCGTATCAGGAAAAAATTTATGTATAGATTTAAAATTATCAGTACATCGACATAAATAACCAAGCTCTTCACCTCGCTTGTACTTTAATTATACAACTTAATTTACGCTTTTTGTGTCGTAATCGGTTGTCAAAGCTTGTTATTTTAATGCAAAAAAATAATGCGGCGGTCGAAAAAACTCACGTTCAATCGACTTTGCCGCATTTGTCTGAATTTAACTAATTTCTGCTGAACTCCGCAAGCTCCAGACCCTCGTTTTTGTCAAGCGCCCACTTGATATTCCACTCTGATGTAAAAATCAGCAGATAATTTCCTTTAACGTCTTGTATCAGCTTTGTATCAGACGTAAGGACCAGCTTTTTAAGCTCGTCAAGACCTCCGTCAAGGTGTTTTTTGCTTGTTATCCAGCGAATAAATTCATAGGACAGATCTTCACGTATAATATCGACATTATACTCGTTTTTCAGACGATATTCAAGAACGTCAAACTGAAGTACGCCGACTACGCCCACGATAACCTCTTCAAATCCGCTTTGAGGCTCAGAGAAAATCTGAATTGCGCCCTCTTGAGCAATTTGCGTTGTACCTTTGATAAATTGCTTTCTCTTTAAGGTGTCCTTTTGGCGTATCCTCGAAAAATGTTCGGGAGCAAAGGTCGGTATTCCCTCAAAAACAAGCTTTTTCGACGGAGAGCAAAGCGTATCTCCTATCGAGAAAACTCCGGGGTCAAATACGCCCATAATATCGCCCGCAAAAGCCTCTTCGATGACTTCACGCTCGTTTGCCATAATCTGCTGTGGCTGTGAAAGCCGCATTACACGGTTATTTTGTACGTGAAGGACTTCCATTTCCTTTGTAAACCTGCCGCTTACAATTCTCATAAAAGCAATTCTGTCACGGTGAGCTTTATTCATATTAGCCTGAATTTTGAAGATGAAAGCCGAAAAATTCTCGTCAAACGGGTCAACTACGGTATTTTCTGCGTTTCTGGGAAGGGGAGGAGTTGTCATTTTGAGGAAATTTTCGAGGAAAGGCTCTACGCCGAAATTCGTAAGCGCTGAACCGAAGAAAACAGGGGAGAGCTTTCCGCTGTTTACAAGCTCTTCGTCAAACTCTTCCGATGCACCGTCGAGAAGTTCCACATCATCTTTGAGAGTATTGTAATTCGACTGACCGATAACGTCTGCGAGCTTTTCGTCGTTCAAATCGACTTCGGTCGCAGCGACCTCTTTTGTGCCGTAGTTCATACCGTCGTTCATTTCAAACGAGATTATTCTGCGGTTTTTTCGGTCATAAACTCCCTTAAAGTCTTTTCCTGAGCCGATAGGCCAGTTTACGGGGTAGGTTTTAATGCCGAGCTCGTTTTCGATCTCTTCAAGCAAATCAAACGGATTGCGTGACTCACGGTCCATTTTGTTGATAAACGTGAAGATAGGAATATTGCGCATAACGCAAACTTTAAACAGCTTTCTTGTCTGATTTTCAACGCCTTTTGCCGCATCAATGACCATTACCGCCGAATCGGCAGCCATAAGCGTCCTGTAAGTATCCTCAGAGAAGTCCTGGTGTCCGGGAGTATCAAGAATATTTATGCAATAGCCGTTGTAATTAAACTGCATAACCGAAGAAGTGACCGAAATACCTCTCTGTTTTTCAATTTCCATCCAGTCGGAAACAGCGTGACGGGTGTTTTTCTTACCCTTAACTGCGCCTGCCATTGCAATTGCTCCTCCGTAGAGAAGAAATTTTTCGGTAAGCGTTGTTTTTCCTGCATCGGGGTGCGAAATAATCGCAAATGTTCTTCGACGCTCAATTTCGTGTTTAATATCGGACATATTTTTTTCCTTTTTTATTCGTTATTTTCACTTTCAGCAGAAAATTGCTGCTGTGCATTGTACATATTTTCCTTTACATCAAGTTCAGACGGCTGCTCAATTCCTTTCTTTTTAAGGGTGAGCAAAAATACCATTCCCACGATTATAGGCAGGTAAAATGTAAGTATTCTCCACAGCATAGTGGAAACTCCCGTGTACTCGTTAAAGATATCCTTAAAAAATCCCGAATAGCCCAACTCTGCCGCACCCATAGCTCCCGGAAGAGGAATAAACGATGAAATCATCAGCACAAACGCCTGATAGGACAGTATCTGCAAAAGACTTACTCCTTCAAGACCAAATCCTCTGTAAAGGACGTAAGAAATGCTGAGATAAAGGGTAAGCTGAATAAAAGTGAAAAAACAGGCTTTTACGATTACGGTGACATTCTTTTTCAAGAAATTGAAGTTTTCATGAAATTTGTTTACCTCACGGCTGAAATAAACACGCTGTTTCATAGGATTTTTTAAAATCTTCATCTTGGCGAGAAGAGTTATTAAAGCATTTATTACTTTAAGAGTGCCGCTCTTCCATAAAGCAATTCCGAGCAGGAAGATTATGACGAGCGTATTTACCCCGAAACCTATAAAAACAAACGGCATAAGTCCTTTTTCAGACAAATCGTTTCCGAATTGATTAAATCCGACGCAAAGCGTAAAAATCGAATAGATTGTCAGAACAAACTGATAGACGATAAATCTTGACAAAAGAGCCGTAAGTCCCGCACTGAGAGGCACAGACATCTTAACGAAGTAATACGCCTGCATAGGCTGACCGCCCGAGGCGGCAGGAGTTATGCAGTTGAAATACTGACCTATGATCGTATTCGTAAAGGTATTTCTGAATTTAGCGTCGGGGTGCAGAGTTTTCAAAATCGTATGGACAGTTGCCGATTCGCTTAACCAGTAACCGACCATAAAAATCAGGCAAATTACAATGAAAACAGGATTCATTGCCTGCAAAGCCTTGAGAATTTCTTCGGGTTTGTCAAAAACGAACAGATACACAAGCATCACTATAAACGCAATTCCGCAGAATATCAGGTTTAATTTGTTGCCAAGGCGCTTTTTTTTCTTTTCCACAGCAATATCCTTCCCATTATGCATAAACTTATTTAATTATAGAATATTATTGCATCTTTGTCAAGGTTTATTTTTACCCAAAATCAATCAATTTTCATATTTTTTTTAATATAACTTGACAAAATCGTCATTAAGTGTTATAATGAGTTGTTAAGGCAACGTCTTGCATTTTGTCATATATATGAATTATTTTGAAGGGGCTGAATTGATTTGTTTATGGAAAATGAATACCGTACCGCATATTGTAACGGTTTCGGAGAAAATGACATAGGAAAGAAAGTGCGTGCCGCAGGTTGGGTCGAAAATATACGTGACCACGGCGGAATTATGTTTGTTGACCTTCGTGACCATTACGGAGTTGTTCAGATAGTATTTCATAATGAAACACTGCTTGAAGGTATTCACAAGGAATGTGCCGTTTCTATCGCAGGCACGGTTTTAAAGCGTGATGAAAGCACTTATAACGATAAAATCGAAACAGGAAAGATTGAAATTGAGGCTGAAGAAGTAAAAATATTAGGCAAAGTCACAGAACCTCTTCCTTTTGAGATACAGACATCACGAGAGACCCGTGAGGACATTCGCCTTAAATATCGTTATCTTGATTTGCGCAATAAGAAAATGCACGATAATATCATTCTCCGATCGAAGATTATCAGCTTTTTGCGCAATAAAATGCAGGATATGGGCTTTTTGGAGCTTCAGACTCCTATCCTTTCGACATCATCTCCCGAAGGAGCAAGAGATTATCTTATTCCCAGCCGTAAACATCACGGAAAGTTCTATGCTTTGCCGCAGGCACCTCAGATTTTTAAGCAGATTTATATGGTTTCGGGATTTGACAGGTATTTTCAGATAGCGCCTTGTTTCCGTGACGAGGACGCAAGAGCAGACCGTTCTCCGGGAGAGTTTTATCAGCTTGACTTTGAAATGAGTTTTGCAACGCAGGAAGATGTTTTTGCTGTTGCTGAAGAGGTGCTTTCCGCTGTTTTCAAGGAGTTTTCGGATAAAAAAGTAAGCGAGGCTCCTTTCAGAAGAATTACTTTCGCAGAGTCTATGCTGACATACGGCACGGATAAACCCGACCTGCGAAATCCGCTTGTTATCAAGGAGTTGTCCGACCTTTTCGTGGACAGCGATTTCAAGCCTTTTGCCAATAAATGCGTAAGAGGCATTCGTGTGCCTAAAATGTCCTCTCAGAGCAAAACTTTCTTTAAGAATATGGAAGATTTTGCTGTAAACGAAGTCGGAATGAAGGGCTTGGGATATTTTAAGGTAGAAGAAGGCGAAAACGGCTTTTTTAAGTATAACGGTCCTATCGACAAGTTCCTCAACGACGACCAGAGAAAGGAGCTTGCAAACCGCTGTGAGCTTGAAGTTGGTGATGTCCTTTACTTTATCGCCGATTCTGCAAAAAATGCGCCTAAGTTTGCAGGACAAATTCGTACCGAGGTCGCAAAGCGTATGAATTTGATTGACGAGAGCCGCTTTGAGCTGTGCTTTATCGTTGATTTCCCGATGTACGAAACAGACGAGGAAACAGGCAAGATAATCTTTACGCACAATCCGTTTTCGATGCCGCAGGGCGGTCTGGACGCACTGATGAACAAAAATCCGCTTGATATACTTGCTTATCAGTACGATATTGTATGTAACGGCGTAGAGCTTTCTTCGGGAGCTGTCCGCAATCACGACCTTGAAATAATGATAAAGGCGTTTGAAATTGCAGGATATACCGAAGAGGACGTTGCGTCTAAGTTTGGGGCATTGTATAATGCTTTCAAGTACGGAGCGCCTCCTCACGCAGGTATGGCGCCGGGCGTTGACCGTATGATAATGCTGCTTACAGGCGAGGAGAGCATTCGTGAGATTATCGCATTCCCGTTGAACTCCAATGCACAGGATTTGCTCCTGGGAGCGCCTACAGAAGTTACGGAGCAGCAGCTCAGAGAGGTTCATATCAAAGTCAGAAAGCAGATGTAAGAATAACGGCGGTACTTTTAAGCACCGCCGTTTTTATTATCTTATTCGGGATTGTCCGCCATAAATTTCATATTCTTTCGGATAAATGTCTTTAGATGCAAGCATAAAAAACCATTCGGACATATTTTCAAGAGTAAGATTTGCAAAATCTTCCCTTGAAACGAACAGCAGCAGATAAGCAGGATCGCTTGAATAAGCCGTTTTAATGCCTTGAGCCTCCAGCTTTGCTGCGGTTTTTTCGTATATATAAGCTCTGTATGCCTCACAAGCCTTATCCCAAGTTCGCTGAGCGGTTCCCCAGTCCTCTACGGCTTTTTTAAAATCCTGCATTGCCTTATCTTCCATCAAAACGCCGTTTACGACATATTCCGACATATTATCTTCTCCGATTTCCGCAATAATAGTGTCATACGGCATCAATGAAAGATAGTCTTTGGAATTTATCAGATTATTGAGAGTGTCAACTTTTCTCTTTTGCAATTCTTCTTCCGCCTCATATTGAGCAATAGTTTTTCCGTTATACACAAACTGCGTATCAACAAAACGACTTGCAGTTACTGCAAAAATGTGGTCGCTATCATCTGCAATATCTCCGAGAGAAGAGTTGATTTGTTTGTTGCCGAAAATTGTATATGAATCATCATCATAACCATAGCCCTCATACCACACTATATTATCCGCTGTCGGCAGTTTTGGTGCTGATGTATCGGCGCTTTCTGCTGTCGAAACGATACTTGTTATATCGGAAGAAGTTTCCGATTGCTGTTTTGAAACGATATTCGATTTTATGTTGAGCACGATACCGCCGATAACGGCAAATGCACAGCAATACAAAGCGGCTGAGATTATCGCATTTCTGCGTTTCATTTTTTGCTCGGCGAGATACTGTTCTCGGCGTTGGAATAAGCTGTTTACCATTTCATCACAAGTTTTCATAGCTGAAACCCTCCTTTTCAAGCTCCGATTTCAAAGCTTTTTTTGCACGATACAGGAGATTTTTTACCTGGCGGTCGCTTTTTTTCAAAGCAGTGGAAACTTCTTTGTTTGAAAAATCTTCAAAATAAACCAGCCAGATAACCTGCCTGTAATCGGGCGCAAGCTTGGAAAGAGCATTATGCAGTGCGATTTTGCTTTCTTCCTTTATGTAGGACTGTTCGAGGCTTTGCATATCGCTCAGATAGCCCTCCATTTCTTCAAGCGGCGTACCTGAAAGCTTTGAATTGTGTCGGATATAATCGACAGCCACATTTCGACCGATAGCGTATAACCACGATTTAAAGGAGCTTTTCCCGTGAAACTTCGGCTTTTTTACAAGCAGACGGAAAAATGTGTCCTCGGTCAGCTCTTCGGCGATGCAGAGATTGTTTACATAGTTATTAAGGTACAGTATAAGCCCGTCTTTATACTCGCCAACGATTTCCGTAATGCCCGTGTCATCGCCGTCAAGGAAACGTCGGTAGCTGCTTGCACCGTTTTCCATTTACTCACTCCTTTCAATTATTAGTCGAATGAAAACTAAAAAAGTCTCACCGATTTTTTATGAAAAAAAGACAGCACAGGAAATTTCTGTGCTGTCTGTGCTGTAAAATGCGGTATTATTCGTTGTTCTTGTTATCCTGAGATTTAAGCAAATCGCGTATCTCGGTAAGTAAAATCTCTTCCTTGGAAGGCTCGGGAGGAGCAGGTTTTTCCTCTTCCTTTTTCTTGCCGATGTCCATGAGCTTGTTGATGCCTTTGACGAGGAGAAACAGGATAAACGCCATAATGATGAAATTTATCACAGCAGAGAGAAAAGCGCCATAATCAAACTGTACGCCGTTTATTTCAAAAGAACCGCCTATGTACTTCAGAGCGCCTGTTTCGGGGTCTTTTTCAACGCCGCCCGTGATAAGAGCGATAAGAGGATTGATGAAACTGTTGGTGAGCGCAGTAACTATCGACTGAAAAGCACCGCCTATAATTACACCGACAGCCATACTCATTACGTTGCCCTTCATAGCGAAGGCTTTAAATTCGGCAAAAAACTTTTTCATATAAAACTTCCTTTCAAAAATATTTTCCTAAAAACGCAGTCACTTAAGATAATCTTATACTGTAACCGTTGTCAGCTTTTCTCTCGAAAGGGAGAAAAAAACCACCGGATACATTATATCATATAAATCGAATTTTGTCAAGAATAAGACAATACGGCACGAAATTACATCATTTTTTTCAGATACTCTCCCGTGTATGACGAGGGATTTGCGGCAATTTCTTCGGGAGCGCCCTGTGCAATTACCGTACCGCCGCCGTCACCGCCCTCAGGACCCATATCAATGATATAGTCTGCGCATTTTATCACATCAAGATTATGCTCAATAACAAGAACAGTATTTCCCGACTCTGTAAGACGCTGGAGAATATCAATCAAACGT
>CANQKW010000021.1 GCA_947624555.1 uncultured Clostridia bacterium | reverse complement strand
GGCAAAGCCCCACAAAAACGTTTCAAAAGCGCTAAAGGGGCATGGGGGAAAACAAGAGTTTTCCCCCATTTTTTGCGCTTGAAAAGCGCAAAAAACGAGCCGATTTAGCAGTTTACAGTGCATAGTGTATAGTGCACAGTAAAATGTGCCGTAACTGCGGTGCGGTTATCGAAAAAATGTTTGAAACAAAGCTGCTTTGTGCAATATAGCTCAAAAATTACTAGTGCATTTGTGCATATTGTACCTTGTAATACATAATACTATGTGTTATAATAAATTAGTAAGAAAAATGCAGTGGGGTGAGAA
Organism: uncultured Clostridia bacterium; assembly: GCA_947624555.1. Lineage (GTDB taxonomy): Bacteria > Bacillota > Clostridia > Oscillospirales > Ruminococcaceae > CAG-115. Next base: position 27,419 of record CANQKW010000021.1, on the reverse strand, counting down.
GATGAATTCCCAAATGAAACGAGGTACGCTTGAATTATGCGCATTGTCAGTGGTAAGCAGGGGCGATTGCTACGGATATGAGCTGGTAAATCAAATATCAAAATGTATGGAAATAACAGAGGGAACAATTTATCCGCTGATGAAAAGATTGAAGGATTCGGGACTGATAGACAGCTATATCGTAGAGTCAAACGAAGGACCGCCCAGAAAATACTATAAGCTTACAGAAATGGGAAAAGAAGAGCTTTTGCGGCTTACAAAGGAATGGTATGATTTTGAAAAAAGCATAGAAAGACTTTTGAAAGGGGAGTTTGGAGAAAATGACGGCTAACAATAAAGAAGAATTTTTTGCGATGCTTGAAACCGAATTGACAAGAATAGGCGTGGAGGACATTGACGAGATAAAAAAGGATTTTGAACAGCACTTTGAAGAAAGCGCCGAACAGGGAATTTCCGAGGAAGATACCGCCCTGCGGCTGGGAAATATAAAGGAAATCGCAAGAAATTATCTCAATCTCGAAAGCGAACGGATAAACAGCATAATCGCTAAAAATGTCGAAAATAACGGCAAAAAAGTAAGCCTCACCAAACAGGGACGCAGCGTTCCGGCAGATTTGTCGTTGATGAGCGGCAGAGATGTCAGAAATTCCGACTGCGTGCGGCAGTATACCCCCGAACATATTTCCGAGGAGATTTATCCCGACAGGGAAAGCTCTTCCGAGAAAAAAGTTCAGACTGCCGCAGATAATAATGTGAATTTTTCTGGCGCAAATTCTGCGGAAAATGCCGATAATACTCCCAAAGAGGATAAAAACAGCGGCAATACCGCAAACGATAACGTCGCAGACGCTTTCAGCAATGCGGGAAAGGCTGTTGCGGCAGCGGCAAAAGCCGCAGGAGCAGCAATCGCAGACGCATTTAACAAGACAAATATCAAGGACACCGTCAAAAAAGCAGGACATAATGTAAAATTTACGCCGCACGGCTGCGGTGTTCCTACGCCGAACGAGGATTTCCGCAAGAATGTAAACAACGACAGAACGGGTACTATTCCCGAGGGAGCGGCTCGCTCAAGGAACGAAAATCTAAGCGGCAGCTTTACCTTTGAGAGCATTAGGGGTAAGACTCCGAATATAAACAAAAACAAGCTTGTCGGCATTATTTTAATGGATATTTTTCTGTGGAGCTGGCTTGTGCCGCTTTTCGCAGGTTTTATCATTTTCCTCTTTGGGGGAGGAATTTCCTGTATCATAGTACACGGCATATCAGAGGCTTTTAGCGACTACAAATACGGATTTATCGGAAGTATATTTCTCTGTATGGGTTTCTGCGGTCTGGGAGGAACAATTGTCATTTTTTCCTTGATATTGATAAATCCGTTTATACGCCTGATAAAATATATCATAATGCTCCATGTCAAGGCTGTTTATGACTTATAATAAAGGAGGCGGAAAAAATGAGAAAAGTGCTTTTTAGCATGATAATGATTTGTGTTGTCGGATTTATAGGTTATTGGATCACGACGCTGGTTTATGATCACACCACTTATCCCAATAACAGTATGGAATTTGATGATACGTTTTATCTGACGGACGATTATTCTCCGGAGGGATGGAACTTTTCATCGACCCTTAACAACCGCAGCTTTTCTGCAAAAATGAAGGCAAATCCAAATCTGGAGCTTGATCTGTCGGGCGTAAATGCGAAAGTCTGTTCTTACGGCGGAGATGAGATTGATATACAAATTGAAAACGAAAATTCTAACGATTTTGAGATCAATTTTCTGCGTATAGGCGACGATTATTCAAAAATCGAGATAATCGCCCGGCACGGTCTGTTTTCCGTAGGCGAATGTTATGTCGACATCAATGTTCCCGATAAAATTTTAGACAGTCTTTCTATAACTCAGGGTTCGGGCGTTTCGGATATTGACGGTATTTGCGCAAAGGAAAACGATATAGATATAGGTTCGGGGGAATTGATGTTTAAAAAGGTCGACAGTTTTACCGCCGAAAAAATTTGTATTGATCTGGGTTCGGGAAATGCGGATTTCAGCGGAATGTCCGCCGAAAACTATGATATAAACGTCAGGTCGGGATACTGCAATGTCAGCGGATTGACAGGAACAGGAAATATCAATATGGGCAGCGGTCGGTCGACATTTGAATTCAGCGATTCGCCCAACGGCAGTCTTCGCCTGTCCAGCGGATATGTAAAAATTTTTACTTCGCCCGACTGCGACGCAGAGCTGAATTTTAAAATCAGTTCGGGTTCGGTAAATATCCTCGGAGAAAACGGTAATTTGTTCCACAATGACGGAAAATACCTGTTGGGAAAAGGCGCAAATCGGTTTGATATTACAGTCGGTTCGGGAATGATCGAAATTGAAACGCAGCAATAACGGAAAAAGAGCTGTCCGATTTGGTGTCGGACAGCTCTTTTTCCTGCAAAAATCAGCTATCAAAGCGATTTCGGCGGTTTTTGCCTCTTTTTATTCGGCAAAAACACAAACAGCGACATTAAAACAAGCACGGCAATAAGAATTACAAGCCTTATCGGCTCGGAAAAAAATTCTATAATGAGCGAAAAACTTTTTTCATCCCAGAAGAAAATCACCCCGATGACCGCCGCAAAAATTGCCGTGACAAGCACTGCGCCTGCGGAAATATCCTTGATAATTTTTATTTTCCCGTCCTTTTCGGGGCAAATTTTGTCGCAGAGCCGCTCTATCGCTGTATTTACAGCCTCAAGCGAAATGACTGCGGCGCAGGTCAGCAAAAGCGCCGCCCACTCTCCCTTTGAAAACGAGTAAAAATTTGCGCCGAAGTATATCACCAAAGCCGCCGCACACAGGTGAAACCTGAAATTGCGCTCTTCTACGGCGTAAACAAAGCCTCTGCCTGCGAAGAAAAATCCCTTAAAAAAATTCATCTCGTAATACCCAGATTTTGCAGTACCTTTTCCTGCTTAGCAAACATTTCCTTTTCCTCGTCTTTCGTTTCGTGGTCGTATCCCAGCAGATGAAACAGCGAATGTGCGATAAGAAAAGCCGTTTCACGTTCCATTGAATGACCGTATTCTATGCTTTGTGCAAGCGCCTTTTCAAGCGATATGACAATATCTCCCAGGATAATTGCGTCATTTTCGGGATTTACCTCAAATCCCTCTTCCGTAAAAGCCGGAAAAGAAAGCACGTCCGTTTCCCTGTCGATTTGTCGGTGAATTTTGTTAAGCTCACGTATTTTTTCGTTATCGACAAATGTCACCGAAACTTCTGCGCTGTCCTCGATTTCTTCTGCGAGAAGAGCCTCTCTTGTGCAGTCGCTGATAATTTTCATCGCATCGAATTCGAGCTTTACCTTATCCTGCTCATCGGAAAAATCCACGTATATCTCCATTATCTTCTTCTCCCCTCGTGCCTTGAAGAGCCGCTATGCTCCTCGTACGCCCTTACAATGTCCTGTACGAGCTTATGACGCACTACGTCCTTTTCCGTAAAGAAATTTTCTCCTATATCTTCAATATTTTTCAGGATCTTCAAAGCCTCGACAAGACCCGATTTTTTGCTTTCGGGCAGGTCTATCTGCGTTATATCCCCCGTGATGACCATTTTAGAGTTAAATCCGAGCCTTGTGAGGAACATTTTCATCTGCTCACGGGTAGTATTTTGCGCCTCATCAAGAATAATAAAGCTGTCGTCGAGCGTTCTTCCTCGCATATAAGCAAGCGGTGCGACTTCGATAATATTTCGTTCCTGGAGTTTTGAAAAGCTTTCCTGACCGAGCATTTCAAAAAGAGCGTCATAAAGCGGTCTGAGATAAGGGTCGACCTTATTCTGAAGGTCGCCGGGCAGAAAACCCAGCTTTTCGCCTGCCTCCACGGCAGGTCTTGTGAGGATTATCCGTTGAATTTGCTTTTGCTTGAAAGCGGAAACCGCAAGTGCGACAGCAAGGTAAGTTTTTCCCGTGCCGGCAGGACCTACGCCGAAAGTAACCGTATTTTTCCTTATCATATCGCAGTATTTTTTCTGACCGACAGTTTTCGGTCTTATCGGTTTTCCTGCGCAGGTGACGCACACACAGTCGCCCGAAACGGACGCTATTTCTTCTTCAGAGCCTTCGTTTACCATTGCAATTGCATAGCGTACCTGCTGTTCTTCAATATTTTCTCCCCGCTCGTAATAACCGCAAAGCGTCCTTAGAGCTTTCTGCGCTTTTTTTACGGAATATTCGTCGTCGCCGCTGATTTTTACCTCGCTTCCCCGTGAAAAAATCGTCACGGAAAACGCTTTTTGTATTAAATTTATATTTCGGTCAAATTCGCCGAAAACAGCGCTTATCTGTTCTGCGCTCTGTAAAATCATTGACAGGTCACTCATTTTTTTCTTCCTCGGTAAATAAATTCTGCGGTGTTTTCACATAAATATTATACACCGACAGAATGGTTTTGTCAACCGCAAAGAATTGTTGACTCCGTATAAAATTTGATTTTTTTACAAGAATAATATCACAAAGCCTGCTGAAAGGAGTATTTTATGAATATGATAGTCTGTTCGGAGAACTGCCGCTGGCAAAATGACGGATTTTGCACGCTTGACAATCTGTCACATTCCGCCTCGGGTTCTGTGTCGGAATGCAGATATTTTGAAGAGAAATAGAACGCAAAAACAACGGTTTCCCACCCAAAGGGGTGGGAAACAAAGTGATTTTCCTGCTTAGTCGTTTGTGATTTCATACCGCACCTGAAGTGCGTGCAGGTCGGTTTTTTCGAGTGGCGCACTGAGATTGTTTATGGTCGCCATATAGTCTGTCCTTAGCACAAGATAGAGATATGTGCTGTTTTCCGCAAAGCAGTAGGGTTCTTTTACAATGTTTGACTCGATAAGCGAATGACCGCAGTCTCCGAGGCAGAACATACGGGGATATTTGTCAAAGAAGTACATATAACGTCTGGTGCTTGAAGGACGGTCACATTCGCAGGCAAGAATGCCCTTGTATGTAAAGAATTTGTAGATATTGTACATATCCACTTCAAACGTTTCTTCGGTGATTCCCGACATGGAGCATACCGTTACGTTTCGGTCGGCGTCGGAAACATAGATTTTATCGTTGAAGATTGCTGCGGACGTTGCCGTACGGTACGGTATATACGTCTGTATCGTTTCAGAAAAATAAGGCTCCTGCTTGCCTGTCGGGTCTATTTTTAAATACTCTACGTTGAAGAACTGGGAGTTATTTTCATGCCTTGACTGACAGCTGATAACGTAAAAAATCTTCTGAGTCGAGTCGTAAAACGTTGAAAAGTTTGCGACAGAACCTGTAAACGAGAGCTCGATTTTTACCGTGTCTACAAAAACCAGACCTAAGGGCGTGCAGATGTTTATTTCTTTTTCATTGAAAAGTCTGCATTTGTGGATCGTGATATAATCCGAAGAAAGCTCATAGGAGTAAAAATCCGTGTCGCCGATTTGTGCAAAAACAGTTCCCTTGTTGGCTCTGAGGAGCGTGATGCCTTGTGAAGAATTTCCCGAAACATCATAGGCGTTTACAAGCAAATAGCTCTGCGAAGTATTCATATGAGGAGTGCCCGAATTTCCGAAGAAACGGTGCGCAAGGCAAATGCTCCTGATTGTTCCTGTCGCTTTTTCGGGAGCAAAATCCCATACGAACCGATAGCCGTTTCCCGTTTCTCCCGATGACGCCGTGTTAAAACTTCCCCTCATCGTATCGGATTGAGCGTATTCATCTCCTGCCGTTGCGATAATGTTTTGCTTTCCTGCCATCAAAAAATTGTTTGTATTTTCGGGAACGGTATTTCCGAGAAGAACCAATCCCTTCATCAGGTGCTGATATATCGGCATCAATCCTTTGAAACTGCCGCTTAAACTGTCGTAGCAGATATACACCGACGGTAATTTGAAAATACTGCTTAATACGCCGGTTATCATATTGCTTTCTTCGATTTCTTTTACAATATTTCCTGTTTTTTTGTCCGTAAGAACCAAAGTTGTTTTTCCGTGCATTTAAATGACCCTCCTTATTCTGTTTGCAGGTTTTCCGTTATCATCGTGAGAGAAAGATTTCCGAAAGATGATGAAATTGCCTGCATAGGTTCGACTATTGCTGTTCTGTCCCGGATATTGCTTCCCCCTCCCGCCATTCCCTTTCCGACAAGCGTTGCGATAAGCTGACCCTTCTGAACAGTCATCTGACCGCTTGCTGTGCTCACGGCGACGGTTATTTTGTTCTTTCCTTTAGGAAGATTTTCCGCAAGATAATAGAAATGTACAAGTTCCCTTGTACTTCCGTCAACCGTGTGATAGCTTGTTCTGTCCTTATTTTCGTTGACATAAACGGAAACAGCCAGCATATTTGAGCCGCCGCCGTCAACGGTAAAATTGAGGTCTATCTGTGCAAAAACATCAGCTTTTTTCGTGACAAATTCAAAATCGGCGATTGTCGTTTCAGCCGTTTTGAGAGTAATTTCCTCGTCGTTTACCTGTTTCAGATAAATATTTTCCAGCCCTGCTTTCAATTCCGCAAGAGCCGCCTCAAGGTCGTTCTGATGAACGGCAGCGTCGGTATAATGCTTGTTTTTTGAATACAGCTTTGCGGTCAGAGCGCCGTCATAATGATAATCCATCTCGCTTATCACAATCGGGTAAAATCTTCCCGGAGTTTCCTCAAAGCGGATATGATCTCCTGACTCAAGAAACGGCATTCCCTGCATTTCAATTTCTGCGCCGTAAAAATCCATAGGCAAAAACCGCAGCAGCATATGGTCAAGCTGCGTCTGATTTATCATCGGATTGTAGATCTCCAGCGTAGAAAGATCGCTTCCTTCGCCTGTTTCGAGTATTTTATCTCCCGTGTCTGCGACGATTTTCCTTATTATTGAGTGCGACATATTTCTGCTGAAATCCATACAGTTTGCAGGCTGCAGGAAAAAATCCAGCGAGCTGCTGTATCTTGTCAGAACCAGCTTTCCGTAACGGTCAAATTTCGCACAGGCGTTGCTGATTGCAGAAATATAGCCGATAACGTCCTTTACCGTGCAGTCTGTGGGAATGACGGACACGGTTTCGTTCAACCCGAAATCATCGCAGTCAATGTCATATGCAGAGCATATTTCTTTGAGCATATCCTGCGTTCTCGCAGGAGCTTTCAGCGATGTGCTGTATCCAATGTCAAGGGAATACATTCTGTCGTAGCAGGTTATTGACGAATATTTTCCACGTATGTATCTTCGTTCGACATAAAATACTCCCAACGGGCACCATTCGCTGTCGTCAAAGCTGATATAGGGTCTTATTTCGGTATGAACGTCAATTTCCCCGTCGTATCTCACCGAAAAAGCGAAACGGTTGGAGCAGGTCGTTCCCGCAGTGACCCATTCGGGGTGGACTATATCGTCAAAGTCAAATTCGAGTATCCTGTCGTCACGAAAGGTTACGTCGCCTGCGACGATCTTGCAGTAAACTCTTCTTCCCGGAGCCTGTGCAAGCTCCAAAAATTTTTTAGAAACGTCCAGCATATTACCACCTCACTTTTGCAGGAATTTGAGCTTTACGCCGCCGTAGGTCCTGCACCCGTCTATTTCCGTAAGTACGGGAGCAGGCTCTTCCGAAATGTGAAAATCCTCTGTGATACTGCCTTCGGGGCTGTCAAAAGTCACCGAAACAAAAATTTCATTGCAAAGACCTCTGAGCGTGCTCATTTCTTCCTCGGAAAGCAGACCGAACGTCACCTCGATGACGTATTTTCTGTTTACGAGGTCGATAAGCATATCTCCCTGCGTATTGTAGCGAATATCGGTACGGCGTGTTTCTCGTCTTATATCAAGCTCGGTTATATTGTCGAAAACGATATTGTTTATTGTAAGTGTCATAAAAACCTCCTCCAAAGCGTTTGTCCTTAATAATTTTCCTCCGTGTAATTTCCGCCGATTTTGACGGCTTTTATCCTGATATGATGAAGAGCGTTTGCACGGTAAAATTTAACTTCGGTTATCTGATAAATTTCGCCGTGATATTTTGCTCTCATTCCTGCGCAGAAATCTGCCGAGGGATAAGAATTTGCGCAGTCGTACCAGACGGTTATTTCCGAAATGTCGCGTGTATTTGACGATGTAGGAGAGCTTGCCGCCGACATTCTTTCCACACGTACATTTTCGACTGTAATGCCGCTCCAGCCGCCCGACCGGGGCGTGTAAAGCGTAAATCTGTCGCCCAGCAGGCTGTCGGGTATCGGTTTTACGTTCATTCTATCACCTCCGCCGCTCCGTAAAAACAGCCTGCCGCACGCAAAAGCTTTATTACGGTCTGATTTACGTCAAGCGGCTGTACTCCCGATGATGAAGAACTTTTTGAAGAGCTTTCGGCGGATGTGCTTGAAGATGTTCCCGAAGAATAGGTAAAATCTCCGATAGTCACACGCTCGTCGCTTTTTGACGAAGTGCTGTTTTGGTCGCTTGTTTCGTTCGATTGAGCAGCCAGAGCGGTTTCCTCTCTGTAGATCGAATTTGTCTGAAAAGCCGCCGCCTGTTTTACATAATCTGCGGCAGGAGTCGTCCCCAAAGCAATTACTGCGGCTCTTCCGCCGCTTATTCCGTTTAAAACGTACTCTGCACGCTTTATGCAGTTTTCAAGCAGAGCCGTGTCATCTGCCTCAAAGCCCATTTCTTTGTATTCATTAACGGTAATAATCATAAAAAACTCCTTTCAAAAAAACGGCGGACAGCGTGTGCCGTCCGCCGCAGGTCAGCGTATCAGCCTGCCTTGCATACAGCAATAGCGGCTTTTCTGGTTTCGGGGATAAAGAGGTCGTGATATTTTCGATAGTCAATATCCCATGCGTCCGCAAACTGGTTCTGTTCGGGGGTGATTATCTTGATGTTGTCTGTCTTTGAAACGGCGACAGGAGCGTCCTTTGGGCAGATTATCCAGTTTATCTGCACAGCGTCCTCGGCAGCCTCAAAGCCGTCCGTATCGCTGAAAGTATAGGAGGACATCATTCTTGAGGAGGGAACGGGGATAAGCGCTGCGCCGCAGATAGTCTTGACATTGAAGTCAAGATTTCCCTGAGCGAATGTTCCCGTGTCGATCGAGTGCGTTACCTCGCTTGACAGCATAAGCATATCGTAAACGGAGCGTGCAATTGTGACCACAAGCTCTCCGTCGCCGCCGACAGCCTCTCTTACTGCGCTTATCTGGCTGATAAGCGTTGAAAGCACGGAGTCTTTTGCGGGAGTATATGTCTCTGTTACAGAGGCAGCGTCCGCAAGCTTTGAATAACGGTAAGCGTCGATTTCGGGAATGACCTCTGTGCGCTGAAATTCAGCAGCGACATTTGCTGCCGCAAGAGAAAATCCGCTCTCGTCGACGTCTAAAGCGTCAATTCTAAAACGTCTGCCTCTGTCCTGACTCATAGTCATTGTTTCGTAGGAGTAGGTGATTGCGCCGTTTACATAACCGTCGTTGCGGTCGTACTTTGCAAGTCCCTTGAGAGTCATTTTAGGCATTTTTATCTCATTTCCGCCGTTATAAATAACCTGTGCTGCGTTATTTTCCATCCAGCCCGATGTAGAACCTTCGGTAACCTGCTTATCAAGCTCCGTCTGGAAAACCTTTGCGTATTCGATTGTGTTTGACATAAAAAATCAATCCTTTCAAATTTAATATTTTGCATTTTTAAGACGTTCGGGCAAAAGCTGCCGTGCATTTTTATTACATTAAAGATAACCTCTTTGAAGTTCACGCTGCTTTTGCCCTGCCAACGCCGAAATCCGACTGTTATAAGGGAATTATTTTCCCGAAAAGATTTTTCGGATAGCGGAAAAACCGTCGTCCGCTCCCGAACTTCCTGCCGAGAATTGCGGTATTTCACGCTGTACCGCTTTAAGATGAGGATAAGCCGAAATTATTTCATTTGCAGCCTCTTCGGGAGTTTTTCCTGCTCTGCAAAGACCTGCTGCAAGCGGCAAAGCCTCGCTGAGCCTTTCCTTTGATACTCCCGACATAAGCAAAGCAAGCTTTATCTCCGTTTCGGAAAGCTTTTCGCTGAGCTTTAGAATCCTCTCTGAGCTGTTTTCAAGCTCGGATTTTAGAAATCTTATTTCTGCGTCTTTTTCGTCGGCAGCCGCCTGTTCCTCCTCGATAACGGGAGCAAGATTATCCTCGCCGGCGGTATTTTCGACGGGCAGTTTTTCAAGGTCATTCGTTTCCATTGAAATCCTCCATTTCCATTGATTTTGCCGTTTCAAGCGATATTCCGTAGATTTCGGAAAGCGCCCTGCTCCTAGAAATCAGACCGCTCTTATAAAGGGAAACGGCTCGCTGTGCTTTTGTGCCCTCGTCCTCGCAAATTCCGTCCGCAAAGCGCATCTGTACGCTTTCGGAGGCGTTCGGCGAAAGCTCTCCGCACATTTTTCCGAGAATGCAGATATTCTGCATAACACGTTCGAGACATTTTGAGATCGTTTTTCTGTAGAAACACGCTGTGCGATATGTCCTGCTGTTTCGGGAAATGACCTCGGTCGCTGTGCGGACGGTTCCGCTTTTGTAGGAGAGCGTTCCTTCCGACAGCCCGATCTGCATACAAAGCAGGTCTAAAAGTTCGTTAAGAGCCTCTACGTGTTCCGTGATACGAAGTTGTGCGGTGTTGTCCGTGATTTGCAGCTCGTCCGTATCCGACGTTGAAAACGCCTCAAAAACTTCGTCGTTTACATCGAAGTATCGCCTAAGATCGCCGTTCTCGTCATATTCGCCCCGTACAGCGTAATTCGGCACGATAATGCGCTTTTTGCCGAGGATAAATTCCCTTGAAAGCGAGTCAAACACTATATCAATGGATTTGAGCGTATCCTCTGCGCCGGCAAAAATCGAAGAACCGAGCGGCGAACACTGCGAAAGAATGCCCGTGCCTGCTCTGAAATAAACGAAGAGCGGCTTGGACAGACCCGTGATAAGGCTTTTTTCCCGCATTTTGGGGAAACATTCGCAAAGCGGCGCCTCGCTGCCGTTTTCACGGAAGAGTTTGTTCTGCATAAGCAGTCCCTGGGAAATTATTTCCTGCGTTTCAGCGAGAATGTATTTTTTGCCGCCGTTTGATACTGTCGAGCCGAATGCGCCGCCGCTTATGCTTTTGCTGTCCCATTTTGTAGGAACGAAACGGTCTGCCGAAACGAAGTCCAGCTTAACTCCGCCGTCCCAATAAACCTTTACTGCTCCTCCGCCGAGAGCGAAAACTTTTTCGAGAAAATCTGAAAATTCCTCAAAAAAGCTGTTTTCGGCAAGTACTTTTTTCAGATAAGCCTCGGTTTCCCTGTCAGAGCAGATAAAATCTGTGCCCTCGGTAAAGCAGAGCCTTGTAAGTTCTGCGCAGACCGCTTTTGCGGCTCCCAGCGAAGAGCGTTTTCTCGTACCGCCGTTCAGACCGCCTTTTCTGACGTAACGCCAGTCGCCGCCGCCGTTGTAAATTTCGTTCCATTTGTCGATTTCACCCGAATAGAACGACGAAAGAGCAGTGCTGTCAGAAAGCTTTTGCCTGCTGAGGAGCAAACTTTTCAAGCTCACTGTTAAAACCTCCTTTTCTGTTTATTGCGGAAGAACGCTTGTTTTCTTTCCGCTGATATGATATTAGCACATATCAAACTGCAAAAAACTGCACGCTTTTCGGAAAATCGTACTTTTTTCATTCCGTTTTGAGGATTTTTTGAAAGTTTTTAAAAAAGCAGTTGCAAAAATCATTCAAAAGTAGTATTATAATAGGTGGAATATCAGACTCTTCTGCGCTGCCGCACTTTCGGCACAGAGAAAAACAATTATTTCAAGGAGGCTCGTTATGAACGATGACTTGCTGAAAAAAATAGAGGACGCAATCCCCGACTTCTCGAAAAGCCAAAAGCTTATCGCAAAATATATCCTTGAGCATTACGAAAAAGCCGCCTATATGACCGCCCTTAAACTGGGCAGGACAGTCGGCGTGAGCGAGTCTACCGTTGTCCGTTTTGCGATAGAGTTAGGATTTGAGGGTTATCCTCAACTTCAGCGTTCGCTGCAAAATCACATCAAAAACAGGCTTACCGCCGTTCAGAGAATGGACGTCACACGCAACCGCATAGGCGACGAAAATCCCGTCACAGGCATTCTCACTCAGGATATTGATAAAATTCGCCGCACGCTTGAAACCGCCGATATGCAGAGCTTTGAAAATGCGGTCGAAGTCATCAACAGCGCAAAAAGGATATATATTCAGGGCGCAATGTCGTCAAGCATTCTCGCCAATTTTATGAATTATTATCTCAGATTTATCTTCGATAAGGTAACTCTTGTAGGAAGTGTCGGCACAAGCGAGCTTTATCAGCAGATGATACACATAGGCGAGGGCGACTTGCTTATCGCAATGAGCTTTCCCCGTTATGCAAAAAGCACGATAGAGGCGTGCCATTTTGCCCGTGAAGAGGGCGCACAGATCATTGCAATAACCGACAGCGAAAGCTCTCCGCTCGTGCAGTACGCACACACCAAGCTCTACGCTTATTCGGATATGGTGTCGTTTGTGGACAGCCTTGTCGCTCCGATGAGCCTTATCAATGCGATTTTAGCCGCTGTTTCAAGCTCTAACCGCTGCCGTGTGGAAAATACATTCTGCAAGCTGGAACAGCTCTGGGACAGCAACGGCGTATACAAAAAAGATGTTTGACGTGATAGTTATAGGCGCAGGCGCTGCCGGAATGATGTCCGCCGTGACCGCCTCTCGTCTGGGGAAAAGCGTCCTGCTCATAGAAAAGAATAAGCAGTCGGGGAAAAAGCTTGCTATAACGGGAAAAGGCCGCTGCAACGTAACAAATAACTGCGGCACGGACGAGCTTTTAAGCAATATTCCGAGAAACGCAAAGTTTCTTTACGGCGCAGTTACAAAATTTCCACCGAGCGAAACAATAAGGTTTTTCGAGGAGATCGGCGTGCCGCTGAAAACCGAACGGGGAAAGCGTGTTTTTCCCGTATCGGACAAGGCGTCGGATATTGTTTTTGCGCTTGAAAAAGAGCTTGATAAAAACGGCGTGAAAATCGTCCGTGCAAAAGCAAATTCGCTGATGATCGAAAACGGCGTCTGCGTCGGCGTGAAAACAAGCGGCGGCGATTTTTACGCAAATTCGGTGATACTTGCCGCAGGAGGAAAATCCTACCCGAAAACGGGTTCGGACGGGTTCGGTTACGTTCTAGCAAAACAGGGCGGACATACGGTCATTGAGCCGACCCCGTCGCTTGTGCCGCTTGTTACCGAGGAAAAATGGGTAAAATCCGCCTGCGGACTGACCCTTAAAAACACCGCATTAAAGCTGCTTGACGGCGAAAAGGTCATTTACGAGGATTTCGGCGAGGTGTCGTTTACCTGCGACGGTCTTGGCGGAGCAACCGTCCTGAGCGCCTCCTCACACATTCCCGAAATGCGTGAAAATCGTTACACCGTCGTCCTCGACATTAAATCTGCGCTGTCCGAGAAAAAGCTGGACGCAAGAATACTCCGTGATTTTTCCGAAAATCGGGGAAAAACCTTTGCCGAGGTGCTGCGAAAGCTCCTCCCGAAAGAAATTACAGGCGCTTTTTCTGAGCTTTCGGGAATTCCTTTTGATAAAAAAATCGACGAAATCACTAAAAACGAGCGAAAAACTTTATTAAATCTGCTGAAAAATCTCACGTTTCATATAAAGGATTTTCGCCCGATCGACGAGGCAATAATTACCAGAGGCGGCGTAAAAACAAGCGAAATCTCCCCGAAAACAATGGAAAGCCGCATTACAAAAGGACTTTTTTTCGCAGGCGAGATAATCGACGCAGACGCTTATACAGGCGGATTTAATCTGCAAATTGCATTTTCTACCGGAAAGCTTGCAGGAGAAAACGCCTGATTTTCGTTGTTTTTTACAAATCTGCTAATCAATTTTTATAATATCCAACAAAATTTCCGCTGTTTTCCTGATAAAATGTCGTATGAATGTGAATATATTGTGAAATTTCAAAAAGCCCTTGCAATTTTAAAAAAAATATGTTATAATGAAGTGATTACAAAGGAATATCGGCATTTTATCAAGCAAAATCCGAGTTTAACGACTTGAAAAAATCCTTGTAAAATTCCCTTTCGGAGTGAAACGATTTGAAGTATATTTCTGTCGCTATCGACGGACCTGTTGGCGCAGGAAAAAGCACCGTTGCCCGTGAGAGCGCAAAGCGGCTCGGCTTTATCTATTGTGATACGGGTGCGCTTTACAGAGCGGTCGGATTGTACTGTACCGAAAAAGGCGCAGACCTTGACGATGCTTGCAAGGTGGCTGCGGTACTTGATGAAATTAAGGTGGAAATTTGCCTTATTGACGGCGTTCAGCACGTTTTTTTGAACGGCAGGGACGTTTCCGAGGAGATAAGACTGCCCGAAATATCTCTGGCGGCAAGCGCTGTTTCGGCTGTTGCAGAGGTTAGGGCTGCGCTGCTCGGAATACAGCGTGAAATTGCCGAAAATAATAATGTCGTTATGGACGGCAGGGACATCGGAACGGTAGTTTTGCCGAATGCCGATGTGAAAATTTTCCTGACAGCCGCCCCCGAAGTAAGGGCGAAACGCCGCTATGACGAGCTGATAAGAAAAGGCAGCAATGTGACTTACGAAGAGGTTTTAGCAGATCTCAACAAGCGCGACTACAATGATTCGCACAGGGCAGAGGCTCCGCTGAAACAGGCTGACGACGCAATCCTTGCAGATACTACGGATATGGACTTCGGTCAGAGCGTTGAGTTTGTGTGCCGCACGGTTAAGGAGCGTTTGTGAGATGTTTTACAGTATCGGACGCTTTTTCGTAAAAATTGTATATAAGTGTAAATTCCACATAAAGGTAGTAGGGAAAGAAAATATCCCGAAAGAAGGCGGCAGAATAATCGCCTCAAACCACGTGTCAAACTTTGACCCGCCTATGGTGGGAATGTTGTTCAAGGGCGAATGTACGTTTATGGCAAAGGAAGAGCTTTTTCAGAAGAACAGGCTTTTCACTTGGGTGCTGAAACATCTTCACGCATTTCCCATAAAACGGGGAGCAAGAGATACTTCGGGGATTGATAAGGCTATCGAGGGTCTTAAAAAAGGTATGAATTTCGTGATTTTCCCCGAAGGAACACGTTCCAAAACAGGAGAGTTGGGCAAGCCGAAGAGCGGTGTTTCGCTGGTTGCGGCTCAGGCAGGAGTCGATGTTGTCCCCGTATTTATAAAGTACGGCAAGAAAAAGAAATTTCGCACAAACGCCGTCGTTTGTATCGGAGAGCATATCCCTGCCGAAAAATTCAGTATAAATATTGAAGAAAGACGTGAAATTCACCGCATAAGCAACCTGATAATGGGCGAGATAATAAAGCTCAAGGAAAACGCCCCCGATATTGACTGATGATAAGGATAGAAATTGCTGAGCACGCAGGGTTTTGTTTCGGGGTAAAACGTGCGGTAGAAATTGCCGAAAAAGCCGCCGAAAAATACGGCAAAGTTTACTCTCTGGGAGAGCTTATCCATAACGAGGCAGCCGTTGAAGAACTTCGTGAAAAAGGAGTTTATGCGGTAAATTCCGTTGAGCAAGCCTCGGGAGAGGTGCTTGTGATACGTTCGCACGGGGTCGCAAGAGCAGAAAGAGAAAAAGCCGAACGGCTTTGCAAAACGGTTCTCGACGCAACCTGCCCATATGTTGCAAAAATTCACGGAATAGTAAAAGATTTGCCCGAGGACGGTGCGCTTATCGTTCTGGGCGACAAAAATCACCCCGAAGTAATGGGAATTATAGGCAACGCCTGCCAAAGGGCGTTTGCTGTGATGAGCTTTGAGGAGATAGTTGAGCTGTTTGAAAGCGGCGCAGTAAAAGAAAACGAGAACGCTGCGCTGGTCGTTCAGACTACCTTCGACCGCAAGAGGTTTACGGATATTTCCCGAAGGATACGGGAAAGATACCCTTGCGTTGAAATATACAGTACAATATGCAGCGCTACCGCACAGCGCCAGGAAAGTGCGTGCGGTCTTGCGAAAAGAGCGGCTTTGATGATTGTCGTCGGAGGGAAAAGCAGCTCTAACACAAAGCGGCTTGCGGAAATATGTCAGGAATATACCGAAACGGTGTTCGTGTCAAGTGCCGCAGAGCTGCCACAGCAGATTGCAGCAAATCTGCCTGCCGACTGCGTTGTCGGCATAACAGCCGGGGCGTCAACTCCCGGTCATATCATTAAGGAGGTTCATAAAAGTATGAACGAAGAGATTAAAAACACAAATGAAAATGAGGAGGACTTTGCGGCGCTGCTCGAGCAGGACCAGTCTTTTACGAGATTATATACCGGCAAAAGAGTTAAGGCTACAATCGTAAGCGTGTCGAAGAAAGAGGCAGTAGTTGAGGTCGGCGCTAAGCAGACAGGCTACATAGTCCGTGAGGAGCTTACCAACGACCCTAACGCAGAGGTCGAGGACGTGGTAAAGCCCGGCGACGTTATCGACGCTGTCGTTATCAAGGTCGATGACAATGTAGGCACTGTTGCGCTTTCCAAAAAGCGTGTTGACGCCGCACTGGGACTTGAAAAGCTCCAGGCAGTCAAGGACGCAAACGAAACTATCGAGGGCGAGGTTTCCCAGGTAGTCAAGGGCGGCGTAATCGTAATTTACGAGAACACCAGAGTGTTTATCCCCGGCTCTCATACGGGCATTCCCCGCGGAGGCAAGCTTGAAGATCTGCTCAGAAAGACCGTTAAGTTCAAAATCATTGAAGTCGGCAGCGAGCGTGGCGGCAGAGTAGTAGGTTCTATACGTCAGGCAAACAGGGAGCTTCGTGACGCTGCTAAGGCTAAGTTCTGGGAGACTATCGAAGTCGGTCAGAAGTTTGAGGGCGAGGTTCGTTCTATCGAGAGCTACGGCGTGTTTGTCGACATCGGCGCCGTTGACGGTCTTGTCCATACCGCAGATTTGACCTGGAACCGTGTCGGTCACCCCAAGGACATCGTAAAGGTAGGCGACAAGATAAACGTTATCGTAAAGTCGTTTGACCCTGAGAAAAAGCGTGTTTCGCTCAGTGCAAAAGACCCTGAGGACAACCCTTGGACTAAGTTTGTTTCGGAGTACAATAAGGGCGATGTTATCAAGGCAACCGTTGTTTCGATTACAGAGTTTGGTGCGTTTGCACAGATTATCCCCGGCGTTGACGGTCTTATCCATATAAGCCAGATTTCCGCCGAGAGAGTTGCAAATATTGCGTCTGTTCTTTCAGTCGGACAGGAAGTAGATGTCAAGATCATTGACATTGATAATGAGCGTGAAAGAGTAAGCCTCTCTATCAGAGCGCTTTCCGAAGAGCCTGCTGAAACTTCCGAGACCGCCGATACTTCCGAGGAATAAGTCGAATTTTCAAATAAAAACAAACCGAGGTTTTGCGCCTCGGTTTTTTATTCATCGGTTAAAATAAAGCTTTGATCAGCACGTCAAGCTCTCCGTAAAAATCCGCTGCCTGTTTAAGCTCTTCCTGCCGCTTTTCGCTTTTGTCAGGAACCGCCGCAGTGATAAATCCCGCATTTTTTGCCGTGACAACAGCCGTAAGCGAATCCTCAAAAACAACCGTTTCGCACGGCTTTGAACCAAGAGCTTTCGCCGCTTTCAGGAAAATATCGGGAGAGGTTTTTGCGCCGTATTCCGAGCAGGAAAAAATCCCCCGAAAACCGCCTGAAATTCCCAGCCGGACAAGTGCGCTTTCAGCCGAATTTTTATCAGCCGCCGTAGCAAGCGCATAATTTATCCCAAGCCTGTCCAGCTTATCGAGAATTTCCCTTGCCCCGTGCTTTAGCAGGGCTTTTTTTGTGTAAATTTCCTCCGCAAGGGAAACGATTTTTTCCGCTGTTTCTTTTTCTGTAAGCGAGAGGTCGTATTCTCTCCTGAAAAAAGCTGCGCTTTCGGGAACCGACATATCCCAGATCAAATCTCTCAGGGCGTTTTTCGGCTTTATACCCAAGGAAAGCAAAAAATCTTCTCCGAGATTTTCCCACATTTCCGTAGAGTCGATAAGCGTGCCGTCCAGGTCAAAAATTGCAGATTTAAACATAATTCACCTTAAAATATGTTCAAGAAAGGTTTTTATTCCTATTATCACAAGAACAGCTCCGCCGAAAAGTTCGGCTTTCGTGCCGAGCATAATACCGAATTTTTTTCCTCCGAGAACGCCTGCAAGAGAGATAGCAAAAGTAACTGCTCCGATAAAAGCTGCGGCAGGAACGATTTTTACACCTATCGCAGCAAAAGAAACGCCCACCATAAGTGCGTCTATGCTTGTTGCGGCGGCTTGCAGGAGAATTGTCGGAAAATGAAGATCGCAGATTTCTTTGGTTTCGGGTTCGTTTTCTTTAAGCTCACGCACGCTTTCAATTATCATTTTTCCGCCGATAAATCCGAGCACCGTAAGCGCTATGTAGTGGTCAAACGAGGAGATAAGCCCCGCAAAACCCGCACCCAGAAAATATCCTATGATCGGCATAAGCGCCTGAAACATACCGAACATAACGGCGATAAGCGCCGCTTTTCTGCGACGCCTTATATTAAGTCCGTCGGCTAAAGCCACCGCAAAAGCGTCTGCGGAAAGCCCTGCTGCGATAAGAAACAATTCGATAAAAGACATAGAAAGACCTTTCGGTTAAAATGGTCGGATCATTCGTCTGCGGACTGCGCAAGAATGACGGAATATTTGTCCGCAAATTCATTGAAACAGCCGCTGTCAATAGCGTTACGAATTTTCTCCATAAGCTCATTATAGAAATAAAGGTTATGAAGAACACAAAGTCGTCCTGCTAGTTGTTCGTCCGCCTTGAAAAGATGACGTATATAAGCTCTTGAGTGATTGCGGCAGGCAGGACAGCCGCATTCGGGGTCAATAGGACGTGCGTCGGTCTTGTAGACCTCGTTTTTTATGTGAAGGATACCCTTACGGGTAAAAACCGTTGAGTGGCGTGCGTTTCTGCTGGGCATAACGCAGTCAAACATATCAACTCCCCTGCGTACTGCCTCTATGATATTTGACGGAGTTCCTACTCCCATAAGGTATCGGGGTTTTTCGGCAGGAGCATACGGCACAACAACGTCAAGAATGTGATACATCACCTCGGCAGGCTCTCCTACGGCAAGACCGCCTATAGCATAGCCGTCAAGGTCCATATCCGCAATTTCCTTCATATGTTCAATTCTTATATCGTCATAAGTGCCGCCTTGATTTATTGCGAAAAGCAACTGGTTTTTGTTTATCGTTTCATCAAGGGAGTTCAGTCGGCGCATTTCGGCTATGCACCGTTTAAGCCAGCGTGTGGTGCGTTCAACGGACCTTTGCACATAATCTACGGGAGCAGGATTTTCAATGCACTCGTCAAACGCCATAGCAATAGTTGAGGCGAGTTTTGACTGTATCTGCATACTTTCCTCAGGACCTATAAACAGCCTTTTTCCGTCAATGTGCGAGGCGAAATATACGCCTTCCTCTTTAATTTTACGCAGCTTTGACAAAGAAAATACCTGAAATCCCCCCGAATCGGTAAGAACAGGTTTTTGCCAGTTCATAAATTTTTGAAGTCCGCCCATTTGGTAAATAACGTCCTCTCCGGGACGAAGATGAAGATGATAGGTATTGCAAAGCTCGACCTGCGTTTTAATTGATTTCAGATCAATGCTGGAAACAGCGCCCTTGATTGCGGCGGCTGTACCGACATTCATAAAGAACGGCGTTTCAATATCGCCGTGGACTGTGTGGAAAATACCCCGTCGAGCAAGACCCTCTGTTTTTTTGAGTTCAAACATAATATCTCCTTATTGTGGATATAAGAGCATAATTAAAGTAATATGCCGTATTTTCCCCGAAAGGAAAAATTCCGACTTCTATTTTATTTTATCACATATTGGAAAAGATGTCAATCAGCTATCATCATCTTATTTTAGTCAGCAAACTTTTTTCTTCCGACTTGGAAAAAGCTGACCGACATAAAATCGGTCAGCTCTTAATTTTTTTACTTCAATCATCAGCTTGCCTCCGTAAATTTCATCCGTTTCAGCGCAAGAAAATTACCTGCGATCAGCGCCGCCAGCAATACCCCAAAATACAAAAACGACGCCCAAACAGGATAAATTTCCGTGCGCAGAATTTCTTCGTAGTGCAGCCAAATTATCGTGTTCGCCGTTGGAAACGCCCATTTTATCGGGGAGTAGAGCGAGGTCGTCGCCGTGCCGAGAGCCATTAAAAGCAGTGCGCCGGCAAGTCCTTCGGAGCCGGAAAACAGTATTTTCAGCAGATAAATTATGAGCGCAAGCGTAAGCAAATACATCGCCAAAAGTGCGCCTGACTGCCACAAGGCGGTCATCATCGGGATCTGATTGTACAAGTTTGACGGCAAAAGTTGACTGTCGAAATTGTACGCCTCGTTCGGGAAACGTGCGGCGTATTTTCGCACCGCCTCGCTCCATTCCGTGCCGAAATGTCCGCCAGAAAACAGCATACTCGCCGTGAAAATTGCTCCCAAAAACGCTGCGGTCGCCATCAGCAAAAACAGGATTTGTCCGCATAACCAAGCCGTTTTTCCTGTGCGTGAGATGTAAAAAAGCGAGTTTTTGCTGAGCTTTGGATAGTCCGAAAACATCACCAAAAACACCAGCGGAATAAACAGCGTGAGTGCGCCCGAATTGGCGACCGCAATGAACGGCTCAAACACAATCATCGTGTCGCCGAACCGCTCTGCACGTGCTGTGAGTGGGTCTATGGCAAGCGTCTTAATGAAAATCAGCAGCACGCCGAGGATTATCACACGAGGATTTGTCACCCACCCGACAAACTCCGTCCGAGCAACTCCCCAGATTTTTCGCAAATTTTCACGCACCGCAGTCACCTCGCTTTTGCTCAATCACTAGATATGCGCAAAACAACAAAACCGCCGAAATCCCGAACATCAAAATCACGCTCAGACGGTTGCTGTCGTTTATCCAAAGCAAGCCGTTCGGATTGATGAGATTTGCGATTTCAAGCAGATTTTTGTCGAATTTCTCAGGCGAAACTGCGTCCTGAAACACTTTTTCATATGTCTGATTTAAGCCGTATTTTATGAAAAACGGTATGCACAAAATTATATATTTATTCTGCAAAAAGCTTGTGAGAAACATCGCAGGAATGCTCCAAAATGCACCGAAAAGCCACACTCCGAGCGTTAGCCCGAACAGGTTGAAATTTGCGTCTTGCAGCATTTCTGCGCTGTTCATCTCGGAAACGCCCGGAAAGAGCGCAAATGCGGCTGCCGCAAAAATTATGTAGCCGAGCGACATTGCAAGTCCGCCCGAAATCACTCCAGAGAGAAATTGCGAGATGTTATATTTCAGCTTTGTTGTTCGGAAAATTTGAAAGCGAACGGCGTTTTGTTCTCGTTGTATGCACATTGTCGGCACAAAACAGAACGCCGAAATTATCGGCGCAAACAGCGTAAACCAAACACCCCGTGCGTTTTGCACGACCGTTGTGCTGCACAATTCGGAATGGTTTACAAGCTCCTCACGGGAAAAATCCGTAAGCGCACGAAAAACCGAATAGCGAGTCTGCGTGCTGTAATCGAAGTAAACCTCTGCGGCGAACAGCAAAAGCACCGTCATTCCCACACAAAGCCAAAAACCGAGCGAGGTCACGTTTTTTCGGAATGTTACAATAAAACTTCTCATTTTTAACTGCCTAAATTATTCTCGTAACGCAAATAGCCGCCGAGCGTGCCGCTCACCGCATCAATGTAAAAATCGTACAAAAAGCCGTCGTTATCGTTTTGCAGAGTGAATTTCCACATCGGCATAAGCGGGTTTTCCTCGGTTTTTCCCGCATTTTTGTCCTTCTTTCTGTCCGCGGTCATAACAAGCTCCACGGTTTTAGCCTTATACAGAATGTTTTCCGAAACGCTTTCGCTCATAATATCGGCGGCTTTTTTAAGGCTGATAATTTCAGTTATCGGCTCGCCCACCGTGGTGTACATGTCGGGATTACATCCGATAGCCCAGTCGATTTCACCGCTCTTTATCATTAGTGCCTGACCGCTGCGAGTAACAGAGTTGAACACGTTTTCGCCTTGAGATATTCTAAGAATTCTTTCTCCCGTGTAGTCAAGCGGAATACCCTTCACTGTTGGTGTAAACAAAAAAACGTAGGCGAAGGTGTCCTCGGTTATTTGGTAAACCTCGATTTGCCTTACCGCAGGCTTCTCAATATCATTCTCCGCAATACCAAGTGATTTCATATAATTGTTGCTGAACCAATCCAGCGCTTCTCCAACAGTAACATCGCCGTCAAGCAGATGATGGCTTTCGTTGTTGTGAGAACCGTCATTTGCGTAAACTGCGATAGGCTCGCCTAAATCCTCGGGTATCGCAGATGAAGCCTTGTAATACTTGTCAAGCATTTGAAGCGCCGTGCCTTTGTTGTACCAGTGTGGGTAAATCATAGATTCCGCGCTCCACCAGAGGTAAATCTGCCTTTTATGGTCAACATACAGATACCACGTCGGCTGAACGCTTCCATTTAGGATTTTGTCCTTGTATTCATCAATTTTCGGGAAATCGGTAAATACCTCATCTTCAATCCCATCTATTTTATAGTCTTCATCGCTGAGTTCACGATTTTTAGTGTCAAAACACGCAAATTCGGAGTTGTATTCACCGAGATAAATTTTGCAATAGTATTCAAATTGTGCGAGCTGCTCCTCAATGGGAAGAACTTTTTCGGGGTGAACTTCATAATCGTCCATCAATTTTACGGCATAACATTCGGAAATTCCTCGAAAAGGATAGCCTATCGCGGCATTGCTCCAGTCGATATTTTTATGGGGATTGCTTTTCAGTTCATTAAGCTCCGCGGCATAGTTCTCGGTTACGGTTTTTAGCGGCGTTGTATCGCCGATGCTTTCAACAATCTCCGAGCTCTCCTCGGAAATGCCGGTCGTGTTGCCGCAGCCTGATAACATTGTCACTAAACAGCATATTGTGAGTAAAGCAGCTATACGAAAGATTTTTTTCATATATTTCAACATTGTTTAATTTTCCCCTCCGTAAGAAATTTGATCATTTTTAGAAAAATATTGCACGAGAGGATTTTTACCCCTCTATAAATAAATCTGTTTTTTTCGACAATTAGGGAACATAACTATTTTAATTTTTCAAAGTTTATGAACTTCGCACAAATTCAAAGTGCTTTCTTTATCTAAATTTGCAACGATTTCTAATATATAATCCCCATTATCCCATACAACAAGTGTGCTTGAATGATTGTTGCTAAAATCAATGCATAAACCTGTCCTGCCGTTAATAGTGCCCTAAAATATTTAGTTATTCCTGAATGTAAACATAAACCTCGCCCGTATGCATATTTACGAAGGTGTTGTACAGCGAGCCGCCGCAATTCATTAAAAACTTCCAGCAAGGCTCGGCTGTATCTCCGTAAGGAAGGTAAACCGCCTGAACTCTTTTTACATAAAAACTCATCGTTCCCGAATAGAATTTGCTGACTTTTTTGGCTGCGCATTCCGGGGTTATTATCGAATCGTAGGTTTTGGTTTCTTCGATAGAAAGATTGAATGCAGGCAAAATGAAATGATATATCTTGTCAGTTTCTATCATATCAATTTGTCCCGGCATGACATCATATTTTCTGTTATCATAGTCGTTTGGGGCAAGTCTTACACCGCTGTTTCCGTTCATTTCGGGATAGTCGAACAATACTTTTTTGTATTCGGGAGTAATAATAAAGTTATAGCCGTATTTTCCTTCGCCGATATTTACAATGTTCACCGAAACAGCCTTTTTTCTTGCAGACAATTCATAAGGACTGAAATTCATTGTTTGGAGATAATTGTTTACAAATTCGGCGGCATCTTTTATGGACATTTCACCGTCAGTCAGCTCATATTTATCCGTGCAATTCATATCCGTTATAAAATCTTTCGCATAACATTTGTCGGAAATCATTGTCCGCATTATAGGCTTTCCTTCTTCACCGCATCGGCGCATAAGGTCTGCGTTGTCAAACCAGCGCAGAACACCGAACTGCATATCAATAAAGCAATCATTGGTTTCAAACGATGGATACGGATTATCGGTAAGCGTATATTCTTTTATTGTTTGATATTTTCCGTCGGGATTTTTTCCGTCATAAAATCGTATTTCATTCAATTTCTGTTCATCAGAGAATTTTCCCGGCATAAGGGTATCAATACTCGAACTGAAAAAATCATAAATCTCCTGTGCGCTTTTTCCCGAATATTGGCTGAACGACAGCTCGCTTATACTGTCAATTTCAGGAAAGCTGAAATCAGCATCTGAAAAATCAAGATTATCAAACTTGCAGGCTTTGAGTTCCTCAACTGACTGCAAAAAATTTTCCCGGATTTCTGTAACCGGAGCATAATCCAAAGCCTCGTCGGAACCGCAGCCTGATAACATTGTCACTAAACAGCATATTGTGAGTAAAGCAGCTATACGAAAGATTTTTTTCATATATTTCTCCTTTCAATACAACTCAAAATAAATCAAATATGCCTGATTGACAGGTATATTTGATGACTTAATCTCATAATCGGTTTACCCTAGAAAACATTTTGCAGAAAAGCGTATCGTATTACTGGTGATAACTTATGATGCCGTTAGCTTCGCAGTTTGTCACATAACTCGCTTGAAACGAAAAAGTGATGGAATTGCCGTAAATATTCTCCGGATTTTCAATATAGATTGGTGAATATGTTGTTGAATGCAAATCTGCAATTTTTTCATCGTAAGAAAACATTATACCCACTTGTTGTTTTGATACCCAAAGACATCTTTCCCTAATAAACCTGTTTCTTTCGGATACCCTTATCCTACTGTTTTCTCTGCGCTGTAAATCGTGACAGTTTCTGTCTTGCCGCTTGAGCTTGTCAGCGTGAAAACGGATTTCAGTCGATATGTACCGCTTGACAGACCGGATTTTGTGCCTTCAACAGCAGCAGAAGTTCCATTGCTTGTTTTTGTCCAGCTTGCGCCGTCAACATCATTCCATATCCACAAACCCCAGAATTTCTGCAAGGTTTGCTCAATGGAAACTTTAACAGCATCACCGGTTCCTATACATCTGCTTGAACACTTAGCAGTACCCGATGAAATCACTAAATCGTTGCTTACATCAAATGCATTTTCATAAGCCGGAGCTGCCTCATCTTCGACAATTTCCGATATTTCCCTTGCTGATGCCGAAATACTCACGCCTGAGCAAAGCATTACTGCCGACAAAATTAACGCAATTTTTCTTTTTATTTTCATTGGTTTCACCCCCTTCCTATGTATTAAGGAGAATCTGTCCTCCTATAATATACATTCAATAAAGGGGCATTTGGGGACATTGTTTTTACAAAAAAATTTCAAAATCCGCAAATTTCATTTGAAATAGCTAAATCAATCATTTTATTTTTGTTGAAATTACCTACTAGCTCCAGTATGTAATCTTTATTGTCCCAAATTACCAATGTGCTCACTCCTGTTTCAACTTTGCGCTCTATACAAACAGCATTGCAATCATTTATACTGATTTCTTTTTGAAAATTCTCGTTGACAAGTTCGTCAGTTTTAATAAAAATATAGTCGTCGTTCGGATCAAAATTGTTTAAAAAATATGTAATATCACGAATATCACATTCAGATGCCAACACCAACTCATAGTTTTTGTTGGTTCTTATTGATTCAATCGACATAATTGGGTTACCGCCTTTCCATTTAATAAGCTGAATTCTCTCAAACTGTAATAGTGCGTTACAAATATCCCTGTACAAAACGTCGTCTGCGACTTCAAGATAAATTTTTTTCATTTCTTTTAATATATCTTTTACTCGATTAGAAGAATTGCATAACTTTAAAATTTGCAAAGCTGTTTTATTTGTAACCAATTCATTTGTATATTCGCAAGCCGAATAAAATGTATAAAAATCATTCTTTTCTTTTCGAATATATGTGATGTTTTGAGTTAGCGGAATCGGGATACAATCATTTAAATCTTCAATATCGTTTAATCTAAATATCCTCCTGTTCTATCCATTGGATTTATGTTCATATAAGTATTTGCTATATAACCTCGGAGCAAATGTTATAAAAAGTAAGCAGAACAGCAAAAGAACTGCACTTACCTGAATATTTAGAAAATAGCCAACAACACCTAAAAGTATAATGAAACCGCCACCGAAAAACCATATTTTGCCGGCAAAGCTTTGGGTTTTTGTCCATATATCATTATCTTCATACGCCCAGGGTGCTTTTACGCCAATGTAGAAATTTTTCGCATATTTTGGTAACCTATTTCCGAAATATATTAATAATGATCCACAGGCAATCATAACAAGTAAGCTAGCCAATTTAAAATTAACTTTCTCCATATTAATGTACCCTAAAGAACTTAAGCAGATTACAAATTGCAATATATATAAAATTATACTGATTACAGAGTTAAGTAATCCATATTTGCGTTGATCTTTTGATTTGTAATATTGTAAAAATTGCAACACGGCAATAGCCCCACCTAGAAGAGGGAAAACGAAAATAATATATTTTTCAGCAAAGCTAGTTGCTCCACTCTCGTTCCATTGAACTGCAATCTGATCAGGTAAATGAGGAAGAAATATAAGCCCCGTGATTATCATTAGCACTATAATAACGGGTGATATGAACCAAGAAAAGTGACGCTTTTTCATAATGATACCTCCTAAAAGAAATTAGCAAACCAAGTAATTATTTCCTCTACCACGCTTAAATTGATTTCGTAAAAAATATATTTACCTCGTCTATGTGTGCGAACCAAATCTGCCTCTTTTAATATAGATAAATGTTTAGAGATAGCAGCATCAGAAATAGCGAATTTATCAGAGATTTCTCCAGCAGATTTGCTTCCATCTTTTAGCAATTGCAATATTTCTCGCCGTGTTGGATCCGATACAGCTTTCAGAATTTTATCCATAACCCATTCCTTAGCTATTGATTTTCGAGTTCATTTAACCAAATGGTTAAATGAATAATTTCTTTAATTTTTATTATAACATCTTTTATCTATTTTCGCAATATAAATAATTAACAAAGTTTAATAAAAATTAAAAGAAAATATAGCACTTTTGAACAATTTTTGATTTTCGACTCTAACAAAAAAGCAATCTTTTATTTATATTTTTGTTTTTAAACTCGGCATTCCGTTGTTGATCAAAATTCTGTCGTCAAATGCAAAAGTAAATGCAACACAAAGGAGAAAATCGGGATAAAAAAGATATGAAAACAGCGGAAAACAAGTTTGAAAAGGATGAAAACAACGAATTGAAGTAAGGAAACGGCAGGATTTGAACGCAGCAATGCTTT
>CANQKW010000020.1 GCA_947624555.1 uncultured Clostridia bacterium | reverse complement strand
AGAAATGTCATTAAAACGCCCAATACTATCACCGCAGTGAGCGCTGCCGCTGATAAAACGCTGCCCAGAAAGCCTATTGCTCCTCCTATGAAGAACAGGGAGATTATCCTTAAAATGATAGGAAATCGTCCGTTGCAGGGAACGAAATTGTTGGTGAGAATTGCAATCAGACGCTCACGCCGGCTGTCTATTATTCTTGCGCCGACGACTCCTGCGGCGTTGCAGCCGAAACCCATTGTCATACAAAGCGCCTGTTTTCCGCAGGCTTTGCATTTGCAGAAGGGTTTGTCAAGATTGTAGGCGACTCTCGGAAGATAGCCCAAATCCTCCAGCAGTGTAAAAAGCGGAAAAAATATCATCATAGGCGGCAGCATTACCGAAACTACCCACGCAAGAACTCTGTATGCGCCGTCAACTATAAGTCCGTGCAGCCAGTCGGGGGCGTTTATGCTTGCAAAAAAGTCAGAAAGTATCTCGCCAAAGCCGAAAAGTACGCTGCTGAGCCATTCGGACGGGTAATTTGCGCCTACTATCGTTATCCAGAAAACAATCATCAAAAGAAGTATCATTATCGGAAATCCCAAACGCCTGCCTGTCAGGATTTTATCAATCTTTGAGATTTTTTTCTGAGGCTGAATTATTGCGCCGTCTGTTATTTCACGGGCGTTTTTGAATATGCAGGAAACGATTTTGTCGGTAAGTCCGTCGGCGGTGATACCGTTTTCCGCAAGAATATCCTGTGCGCTGCGAATTGCTGTTTCCAGCTCTTCGCTGAAAAATTCCTCGCCGAAATATCTGTTTATTTCTTCTTTGAGAGAGGCGTCGTTATCAATCAATCTCAAAGCAAGCCAACGTGCGGAGATATGCTTTGCAAAGCGCTTTGGAATTGCCTGCTCGGCAAGAGATACGGCTTTTTCGATAGGTTCGGTGTATTTAAGTCTGCGCGGAGAAACTTTGATTTCCCCCGAACAGAGCTTGTCGAGCTTTTCCGTAAGAGCTTTCAAAGTGGATTTTTTATTTGCGGAAGTTCCTGCGACAGGCACGCCCAAGCGTTCTTCGAGAAGTTTTAGGTCGATTTTTGTATCGGTGCGCTTTGCCTCGTCAAGAAGATTTACGCAGACTACTGTTTTCGGGAATATTTCTATCACCTGCAAGGCAAGATTAAGACTGCGTTCAAGGCAGGTAGCGTCGCATACGACGACTGCGGCGTCTGCTCCCCCGAAACAGACAAAATTACGTGCGACTTCTTCTTCGGCAGAATGTGCAAGCAGAGAATATGTGCCGGGTACGTCGACAAGAACATAACTGAAGTTTTCGGTTTTGCAGAAACCCTGCGCTGATGTTACGGTTTTTCCGGGCCAGTTTCCCGTATGCTGATGAAGTCCCGTTAATGCGTTGAATAAAGTGCTTTTGCCGACATTCGGGTTTCCGGCAACGACTATTATTTTTTCGTCGGGATTGCGTTTCTTTACGACAAGCTCGGTTTCTGCCGCTGAAATTCCCGTTGATGCCGCTGTAAGTCCCATTCATATCCTCCTTACAATTACTCCGCAGCTGTCTGCGGCTCTTATTGCAATTACCGCTCCGCAGATAAGGTATGCCGATGGGTCGCCCAGCGGACTTCTGCCGATGCATTTTACCTCTGCTCCTTCGCATAATCCCAAATCAAGCAATCTGCGCCGCATAGCTCCGTGTATCGTAAGCCGTTTTACAACGGCGGTTTCTCCTATTTCCATTCCTGTCAAGGTGTGGCTTTTTTCCATATTTTTCACCTGATTTCAATTTGATGTTTCATATTTTGATGTTTCATTATATGTTTTACGTGAAAAAGAGTGAAAAAAATGCCCTCGGTTTGTAAAGACCGAGGACTTAAACTATTCGTCAAATTTTACAGGTTCAACGGTATAGCCTGCTTTCTCAATGAAATCGGGAATGTCGGGCGCAGCGTAGTAATGTGCCGCTCCGACTACCATAAAGCTTTTCCTGCCGTTTTTCAGCGTTTCTGTCACATATTTTGCCATTTTTTCCTGCCGTTTTTCGTACATTTCCTCAAAGTAGCTGTTATAATCATCGGCAAGCTCTTCGGGAACGCCGCTCGTTGAAAGCATCATTTCCAGAACTGCGCCGTAATTGTTGCTCCAGGCATTGTAAAGCATTGTGTTTTGCGAAAGAAGTGTGTTGTACGGTAGATTTACCGACGATTTCAGAATATAAATCTGCAGGGCAGGGGACTGTTCGGCGTTTATTCTGTACTGTTCGGCGGCTGTTTCAAGCTCTACTATTTTTTTACCGTTATTTTTAGCGTAGGTGAGGATTTCTCTGTCCGTGCCGTATAACGAGTCGTATCCGCTGTCCGATGCGGCTTTATTTGACAGCATTATGCTCCACATAGCCGGAATGTATTTTTCATAGAGCGGATTGTACAGACCTTTTTCTGCAAAAAAGGCTTTGATTTCCTCGTAATCTTCGCCCATATATTCCTTTGCGGAACTGCACTCGAATACTTTCATAGCCTGTGTGACTTCGTCTTGATTTTTTTCAAGCTCTATCAAGTCTATTTCGCAGGCTACCTCGCTGCTTGAATTTATTGCGTCGTATATTTCTTCGGGATAAACCGTGTTTGGAAGTCCGACGTGCATTGAACCCAACATATATACTTCTCCGCCCGTAGCCTCGTCCTTTACCACAAAAAACGGCGGGTAGACGCAGTTTTTTTCCGCCTCTTTGCTCCGGCAGCCGCTTGATGTGAATAATATCAGTATTGACGCTAAAACAGCTATGATTTTGCGCAAATCAATGACCTCCCTCTGTTATAAGACGTCCGCTTATTTCAAATGTCGGACCTTTCTGCCACAAAAACGGTGTGAGTATGATTTCAAATCCGCCGCCTGCAGAACACATATAATCGGCAGGTCTGCCTTTAGGCAAGCCGTAGCCGCACAGCAGGTTAGTGATCACTCCTGCGTGCGTTATGACCGCCGCAGTGCCTATTCCTGCGCTCATCATATCGCTGAAAACCGTGTCAAGTCCCTCTATGCAGCGAAGTATGAAATCTCCGTATTTTTCACCGTTCGGCGGAGCGGAATTTTCCCCTCCTTTTATCCATTCGGTGTATTCGGGAAGGTCACGGAGCTCGGTCTGCGTTTTTCCCTCAAAATCGCCGAAATTCATTTCGCTCAGCTCGTCCACTATCATCAGTTTGTTGTCGGGGTAAATTATCTCCGCTGTTTCAAGGCAGCGTGCAAGCGGCGACGAATAGACTTTTTCAACGTCGGGATATACTCCGTCGGCGCAGAATTGCTCTATGCGGCGCTTTCCCTCGGGGCAGAGCGAAAGATTTGTCTGACCGATGTATTTTCCGTCAAGATTTCCTTGGGTTATGCCGTGACGGATAAGGTAGATATAGTAGTTTTTCATTTTTTATCCTCCAAAATATTGCTATTTAGGAATTATGCCCATAAGGCTGTTTAAAATTTGGTTATTATGACAATTTACAAATCGGAATAAATGTAATATAATATACTTTACGGAAATGCAAAGCCCTTTTATGTGTGGTTTTGCCATAATCAGGAATATTGTTTTTGGAGCGTTTTTATGAATAAGGATTTCCCCAGGGTGCTTAAACTTCTTCGCAAGGAGCGTGGAATAAGACAGAAAGAGGCGGCGGATAAGCTCGGAATTGCTCAGGCGCTTTTGTCGCATTATGAAAACGGAAAGCGTGAATGCGGACTGGATTTTTTGGTTCAGGCGGCTGATTTTTACGGCGTTTCTACTGATTATATCCTGGGAAGGACCAGCTCCAGAAACGGTATCGTTGTCACGGAAAACGAACTGCCCGAAAGCAGCGTTTCAGAGAGCTATGAAGGCTCATTCGAGGGGTCGGGGACTTTTCTGCGCAAAAAGCTTGTTACGAATACGCTTGAAGTCGTATTTTCACTTCTGATAAAAACCAAAAACCAAAAGCTCGCCAAGGCGGTCAGCTCTTATATTATGACGGCTGCCTATCGTGCTTTCAGAATGGTTTACAGCGCAGGCGGAGAAAATGACGAGAACAGTTTTGCTATACCGTACAAGGCTGTTTCGGGTATGACTGCGGCGAAATTATCTCTTGATGATGTCGCAGCAAATTCTGCCGCAGAAGAAGGAACTGCGGACGAACGTATCACCAACTCGCGTATCGAGCGTGATTATCCCAGACAGAGCGCAGCGCTTTTTTCCGTTGTCACCAACGTGGAACGGGATATAGAAAAGCTTTGATCATTCGTCGGCAATGTTGTTTTCAATGATAAAGCGCTCGTTTTCACGCCAGTTTTCCTTGACTTTTACGAAAATTTGAAGATTTACTTTTGTGTCCAGAAGGTTTTCTATGTCTTTTCGTGCAAGCGTGCCTATTTGTTTCAGCTTGTCGCCGTTTTTGCCGATTATCATACCTTTATGAGAGGTTTTTTCGCATACTATTACTGCGCTGAGGTCTATTATCTCGGCGCCGTTTTTGTTTGTGCGCTGTTTGAACTGCTCGATGTCGACAGCTGTTCCGTGTGGAATTTCGTCGTGCATTGTCCAAAGGAGCTTTTCTCGGATTATTTCTCCGCAGAGAAAACGCTCGGTGCGGTCGGTCGCTATGTCCTCGGGGAAGAAATGCTCTCCCTCGACTGCGAATTTTTCAAGAACGGGCAGGATTTTATCTGTATTTATGCGGGATTTTACGCTTACGGGTATGATCTCCGAAAAGTCGTAAAGCTCGCTGTACTGCGAAATTACGGGAAGAATATCGTTTTTGGATTTCAGCAAATCAATTTTGTTTAAAATCAGAACGACCTCTGTTCCTTTTTCTGCGAAAGAGCGCACCAATTCCTGCTCTACTGCGGAGATTTTTTTGGTAACGTCTGCCATTAAAATTGCACAGTCAACGTCGTCAACGCTCTTACGAACGGCTTTCACCATATGCTCGGCAAGCTTTGTTTTCGGCTTTAAAAATCCCGGCGTGTCAATAAACACAAACTGTGTGCCGTTTTTAGTGAGTACTCCGTTGATGCGGTTTCGGGTGGTTTGCGGTTTTTCGCTGACAATGGAGATTTTTTCTCCGACAAGAAAATTCGTAAGCGAGCTTTTTCCGACGTTTGGTCTGCCCGTTATTGCGATAAATGCGTTTTTAGTCATTATTTTCTCCCTTGTATTTGAATACGGTTTTAAAATAAACCGTGTTTTCGTTCGTTTTGGTGACAACCGCTATGCAGCGAGGAATTTTAAGCTCGCTTGTAAATATGATATACTCGCCCTGTCTTAGGTCGGTTTTGTCGCAGACAGCCGTACATTTGCCCCGAAGAACCGCTTTCATCTGCTCTTTTGTGAGGGGAACTGCCCTGAATGACGTGTTGTCGGTGATAACGGGGGATTTTTCAGCGACAAATTTTTCCCATATCTCTGAAATTTTTCTTTGAGTATATGCCTCAAACAAGTCGGGGCGTTTTTTTTTCGTTTCTTCGAGGGATTTTTCACGCTGCCACCGAACAACTTCTTTATGGTCGCCCGAAAGCAGAATTTCGGGCACTTTTCGATCACGCCAGACTTCGGGTCGGGAATACTGCGGAAATTCGAGAAGTCCGCTGTAATGACTTTCTATGCTGTAAGCGTCCTCGTTCGGGAGAACGCCCTTTTGAAGTCTTGCCACTGCATCAGCTATTATCAGCGCAGGAAGTTCGCCGCCCGTAAGAACGTAATCTCCGACGGATATTTCTTCGGCTTTGAGTTCTTCGAGCACCCTTTCGTCTACGCCCTCGTAATGACCGCAGATGAGTATAAGACCGCTTTCTTTTGCAAGCTCTGCTACTTTTTTCTGCGTCAGGGTTTCGCCTTTTGGCGAGAGGTAGATTATTCTCGGACGCTCTTTATGCTGAGCCGAAATCGCCTGTACGCAGTCGTAAATCGGCTGCGCTTTCATTACCATTCCCGTGCCGCCGCCGTATGGTTTATCGTCGACGTTTTTATGCCTGTCCTCGGTGTAGGAGCGTATGTTATGCGAATAAATCTCAATATAGCCGTTTTTTATTCCCCGTCCGACTATGCTTTTCGTGTACACGCTTTCGCACATTTCGGGAAAAAGTGTTGCTATGTCAATCCTCATCAAAAAGCCCCTCTAGCGGTGTTATCAGCATTTCTCCCGCATCAATATCTATTTTTTTCACGACTTCGTCGATATAAGGGAACATAAGCTCTTTGCCGTTGTCTTTTTTTATGGAATATACGTCTGTCGCACCGTTCTGGTAGACCTCGGAGATCTTGCCGTACACCTCTTTGGTTTCATAATCCTTGACTGTAAGCCCGATTATGTCCTGAATATAATATGTTCCTTCGGGAAGTTCAAGGTCGCTGCGGTCCATATAGAGCATTTTTCCTATCAGCTTTTGCGCCTGCTCGACCGTATCAATGTCTTTGAGCTTCATTATTACCACGTTTTTATGAGGATAAGCTCGGACGACTTCTATTGGTTTTTCGCCGTTTTTGTCAAGATATAACAAGTCAAATTCGCACAAAAGCTCTGCACAGTCGCAGTAATACTGACAGCGGACCTCGCCCCGTATTCCGTGTACCGCAACGATTTTTGCCGTTTCGAGAAATTGTTTTTGTTTGCTCATTTTTTTACTCCGATTTAGCTTTTTTCTTGTTGAGAACCAATTTTACCGCCTGGACGCAGGATTTGAAATTCAAGGCTGCTATTATCACGAAAACAACCGCATTTATCACGTTTTGCAGCGTGCCGTACGGCAGGAACATTATTGATAACGCCATTATCGTAAGCAGCGTCATATTTACGCCGATTTTTGCCCAATATACTTTCATATAGAGCAGCTTTTTCGTGTCGATTATGCGGTATACGAACACTATTATATAGCTTATGAGCGTGGCGATTGCCGCACCCGATATGCCGATTGTCGGGATAAGAATAAGGTTAAGGACTATATTTGCGCCTGCGCCTATTGCCGAGGAAATAAGCGAGTGCGTGGTCTTTCTTGACGCCTCGTAAATGCTTGCAAGGAAATTGCTGAAACTCTGGAAAATTACTGCTCCCAAAAGTATCGGAACGTAAAAAAACGACGCCGCAAAGCTTTCGTGGACGAAAAACGGCATTATCAAAGGGCGAAGAACCAGCATTATCGCTCCGCCGGCAAGAAACATTACCGTTTGCATCATACTGAAAATATTCGAGTAGAAGTTTGATACGGTACGGGAATTTCGCTCGGTGATAGCGGACATTCTCCACGCCTGTGAAAATATTCCCACGATGACCGTTGCAAGGTTGGGGAATTTGTAAGCTACTCCGTACAAGCCGTTTGCGGCGCTGCCCAGAAACGCTGTTACCAGCAAGCCGTCCGAGGTGTTTATTATCCACCACATTATCATTGTCGGCATAAGCGGTATGCTGTATCTGAGCATTGCTCCTCTTAATACCGGGTCGTTTTTGAAAGGGCGGTATTCCTTGAAAAGTTTGGTCGATACGCTTAGGAAAACAATCGAGGTCAGATCTCCCAGAACTACCGCAAATACATAGCCTGCTACGCCCAATTTGAATATGCCCATCAGCACAAGGCTGTAAATTATCATTGAAACCGTGGTGACAATGCCGTCTATTGCGTATAACGTGACGGAATGTCTTGCACGGACGTAAATTGCGCAGATTTCCTTTACTGCTCCCATAAAAACGTAGATAAAAACAAGCCATTCGTAGCCTTTAAGCATTGGCAGCAAGCCGACTAACGGAGTAAATGCCGCAAATACCGCCATTCCGCATAAAACAACGTTTATTCCTATCGAGAAAACGCCTTTTCCGTCGTTATTCTTTTCAAGGGCAAAGCGAAGCACGCCGTCCGCAATAGACAGCGTAAATACCGATATAAACAGTGAGGCGGCGTTTATTATGTTTGTCAGATCGCCGTAGGCTGATGTGCCGAGCATACTTGTGTAGAAATTCAGCATTACATACACAAGCATTTTTGAGCCGAACTGACCTATGCCGAGTATTATTATGTTGCCCGCAAGGGTTCGGTATTTGTTGTTACTCATTGGCGTTTTATCTCTTGTCCTTAAAAAATTCAGAGAGAATTTCTCCGCATCTGTCCTTTAAAACACGACTTCTTACCAACGGAATGTGCGTGAATTTCTCATCAAAAAGTGCGGCAACAGACGCACACGCACCGTTTTTTTCGTCAAATGCGCCGTATACCAGACGTTTCAGGTATGCGTTCATTACTGCTCCGGCACACATAGGGCACGGCTCTAAGGTGACGTAGAGGGTGCAGTCTGTAAGCCGCCTGCTGTGAAGGGCTTTTGCCGCATTTTCTATTGCGAGAATTTCTGCGTGCGCTGTCGGCGACTGAAGCTCTTCACGAAGATTATATCCCTCACCGATTATTTCACCGTCTTTATTGACAACAATCGCCCCAACAGGTATTTCTCCGCAAATGGCGGCTTTTTTTGCCAGATCAAGCGCTTTTTCCATATATTCCTCATCGGTGAGCGGATACGGCTTTTTTTCAACTGTTTTATCTGTCATTGTTCGGTTTCGTTTTTAACGGTTTCTTCTTCGTAAGGCTCGCTTTGCTTGTCGAACAGCTTTTCAAAAAGTCCTCCGCTCAGCTGAACGCCTAAAGTCAAAACTGCCCACGCTATATTGTAGATAAGCAGGTTTATCTCGCTGAACATTTCGTGCTTTGAGAAAATCATAAATATAAATGCAAGCACTATTCCCAATCCTACGCCGAAAATCTGCATAACAGAGCCTATTGTAATTCGTGTTTTCAGGGATTTTGTCGCTGATACCGCTCCCGTGAATGATGACAGCGTGCCGTTACAGCACAGAGCCGCCGAGCCTCTTGAAGTGAATTTTGTGTATTCGTTGAATATTTCATGGCTTTCAAAGGGGATAATTCTGACGGTCCTTTCGTCGATATTAAACAGATTTGCCACGAGTGAACCGGTTATCATTCCGTCAATGGTCCTGATTATAAGGGAAACTCCCCGTCTTGAGAGGTCTTCAACGCTGTCGCAAGCCTCTTTGTTTGCTTTTATTGATACGAAGAACAGCAGGCAGACTTCACCGCCGACTGCAAGATAGATCACTTCGTCGTTGTTTACGTTTGCGGCAGCCTCTTTTTTGATGTTGGGTACGGATATTTCGTGAGCTTTCATATGGGCACGGTTTCCCAGCAGAACTCTTCTGCGGTCTATCCAGCCCATTACGCCCAGATTATTCTCGTAAACTATGCCGCTGACGGTCTTTAAAAGCTCTTTTTTATATCCCAGCATATTGAAGAATGCGTCGGACATAACGCTGTCTGCGCTCACTGCAAGGCTCGCTGCGTAGATAATTGCCTCGTCGACGTTTACCTTGCCCTCGCCTCGATTTTTCGGCTTGTCATAGCCGCAGATATTGGTTATTTCTATTGAGCTTGGGGGTATGAGAGTTTTTGCGTCAAGCAGGACGGCATTGGTTTCGCTGTACTCTTCTACTGCTCCGTAGCCCAGAACGGCAAATTTCTGAGATTTGCCCTTTCTTGCGGACATAAGCAGGGGGAGCGTTACTGTCATCGAGCAGGAGAATGCCGCTCCGATGCAGAGTATGGCGGAAAATACCGTAAATGCCCACGATATTTTATTCATAGAAACGACTTGCCAGCCAATGTCCATAAGGGACTTGCCTTTGCCGCTTTCCACGAAAAATGCGACTACTCCGCCGATTACCGAGGCTATAAGCGTTATTACGGAGGTTTTGCCCAATATTCTGTCGGAAACGTCCTCGCAGTATGTTGATACGATAAAATCATACAGCATTTCGGTCTTTCTCATTGATGAAATAACGGGTATACCCGAAACGCAGCCTTTTGCAAGCTGTTCGGCTCCGTCGCCGTCACAGCGCTCTATAAAATATTTTGAATTTAGTCCCGAAATGAACTGGAGATTTTTCTTTGCTGTCCTTACGGTTATCAGTTTGGATATGGTATTAAAGCTGAGCAGTCCCAGCGTGACAAGCAGATAAACGTGAGAAAATCCTATCTGGATATACTGTCCTTTAAACAGGTACGGTATCAGTGAAACGATAGCGCCCGTGTGTGCAAACGCACAGAGAGTGTCGCCGTCGGGTTTCATTCTGAAAAGCCTTGAAAAGCCGTTGGTAATTACCGAAGAACACGCCGCAAAGGATAAAATTCCTATCGTAAGCTCTGTGTAAAGATAATTTTCCGCAGAACGGCGGTAGTTTATTATTCCGCCCAAAGCGCCTGTGTCGATATTCGCAGCGTTTACTATCGCTATGAAAATTGCCGCTATGAAAAGTCCGCCCAAAATGATAAGTCTGCTGACAAGTCCTTTGGTTGCACGTGAAAGCCTGTCACGGATAACGTTTTCGTCATCAAGGTCGATAGTTTCTTCGTCTTCGGGTTCTTCTGCATCGGAATAGTGATCTTCATTTGACGCAGTTTTGTCAAAATCTTCCTTATCGCCGTTGTTTTCGAGAATGAAATCGGCGATTTTGCGCTTTTTCTTCTGAGCAAGCTCGTTGGCTGCCTTGACTTTTTCTACGTTTTCGTCAATTTCGCTCTCTTCGGAGGAAGGCTTTTTCTCGGACGGGACATTTTCTTCGGAGGCGTTTACGCTGTTAGCGAAAATTGCGTATTTTTGCTTGTTTTCTTCAGCGATTTTTTTATTGAGCGCATCGACTATCGTTTCTCCGACGTGCAGTTCTCCGACAAGAGCTTTA
This sequence comes from uncultured Clostridia bacterium, assembly GCA_947624555.1. Taxonomy (GTDB): domain Bacteria; phylum Bacillota; class Clostridia; order Oscillospirales; family Ruminococcaceae; genus CAG-115. Next base: position 17,158 of record CANQKW010000020.1, on the reverse strand, counting down.
GACTGTCTGCCTGCGCCCGAAAACAGTACATCGTCAACGTCTTTTTTGCGTGAAACGCTCGGCTGATATTCCTTGACACGCTCTCCGCTCCTTGCTATGCGTTTAAGGTCGTTTCCCGCAACGGTAAGAGTATCGGTATCCTCGCTGCCCTTTAACATATCTTCGACTTTTTCTCTGGATTCCATAGGATTAAGCGAGTCAAGCATTTCATCGGGGGAATGCGCCTCTATATCGGCTTTCAGAAGAGCCTGATTTATCTCCTCGATTTTCTGCTGCTTACGCATTTCCATAGTTTCGGTGGTAACAAGGTCGCCTCTTGTATGGAAAATAATATCTTCCTCGGAAACATCGGGTTTTACGAACGGCTGAACATGCTCGCTGACATTTCTTACTTCTGCGGTAACGGCTGTGTCGGGGTCGAAGGGCTGTACTTTGTTCTTTTCGTACAGCTTTACGTCCGCAGCTTCGTTTATATCTCGTGCAATTCTTGCATCGGTTTCTTCTTCGGTGAGCTGACGGGCAGAAAGAGGTTCTCTCACGTCATCATAGTCGAATGTTTTGCTGTTTTTTGACTCAAAAGCAGCTGAAATATCTCTGCTGAGGCGTTCCTCGGACTCTTTTTCGGAAAGCTGACGGGCAACGGACTTGTCGCGTTTGTCGGGAAATCCCGTTAAAATCTGCGTAACGCTCAGATCTTCCTTGGGCGCTTTTTTCTGACTGCCTGTGAGAATAGGCTTTTCATCTCCCTTTCGCAGGGAGTCGACTTCATTTAATATGTCGTCTATATCATAATTTTTTCCTGCCATTTTATTTACCTCCTGCCCGTGTCCTGAACTTTACGATCTCATACATAAGTATTCCTGCCGAAACCGACGCATTGAGAGAATTTACTTTCCCGAACATCGGCAGAGAAACCACCTTGTCGCAGTTTTCTCTTACCAGTCTTGACAGTCCGAATCCCTCTGAGCCTACCACAAGCGCTGTACCGCCCGAAAAATCGGTTTTATCGTAAGGCTCGCCGTCAGCCTCCATTCCGTAGACCCATACTCCCTGTTTTTTAAGCTGTTTTATTGTATCGACAAGATTTGATACTCTGGCTACTTTAACGTATGCCGCCGCTCCTGCAGAGGTCTTGAATACCGTGGAATTAAGCGACGCAGAACGCCTTTTCGGAATGATTACTCCGTCTGCTCCTGCGGATTCCGCTGTCCTTATTATTGCACCTAAATTGTGCGGATCGGCTATTTCATCAGCTATTATTATGAACGGAGGCTTTCCTTTTATCTCGGACTGTTCAAGAATTTCCTCAACGCTGCAATAGCTGCACGCGCACAGCTCTATAGCTACACCGCCGTGCTTTGGCGTTCCCGTGAGCGATGTAAGCTTTTCTTCGGCTACCTGCTTTATCAATATGCCTTTCTTTTTTGCGGCGTCAAGTATCGTTCTTGCGCTTATGTCCTTTTGAACGAACAGGCAGTCGATATCTTTATCCGAGCGCATCGCCTCAAGCACTGCGTTTTTTCCGTATATTATTTGTCTTTCAATCGTATTTTCCATATTATCCCTTTGAATTTAGTACAGCAGAGGATTTAAGAGTTTTTTTCCTCTGATTTTACGTTTAATTATAATCATACATTATCTATTATACCACAAGTCCTTTTATTTTTCAACTGTAAAAATATGTACAAATTATAAAAATTCTTAAAAAATAATGACGATTACCGTTGCAATTTATACAAAAATATGGTATAATGAACGCATAGCGTTCATTATGACTGTCGATAAAGCCTCATCTGCGTCGTCAGCGTCACTGCAACAGCCACAAAGGCTGGTTGCAGTAACGTTTCCTAGCATATGAAGCTTTCTCGGCAGTCTAAAGGTTGGTATGGTATATTATAGCCTGAGTAAACGCAAGTAAAGGGGCGGTTTTTGTGTTCGGTAAAGTAAACAGTATGGGGCTTTTCGGGCTTAATGCATTTCCCGTAACGGTCGAGGTAAGCAGTGCTCCCGGTCAGCCTAATTTCGATATTGTCGGTATGCCCGATATTGCCGTGCAGGAGAGCAAGGCAAGAATACGCGCGGTATTGGGTCAACTTCAGCTCAGAGTTTTAAACGGGAGAATTACCGTAAATTTAGCGCCCGCAAGCGTGAGAAAAATAGGCGCTATCTTTGATTTTCCTATTATCGTCGCTATTCTGAAAGCAAGCGGTGTTATACATAACGATTGCTCCGATACGGCTTTTGTCGGAGAGCTTTCGCTTGACGGTACGCTTTCTCCCATAAACGGCGCACTCGGTATGACTATTGCTGCCTCGAAAAACGGTATAAAAAAATTATTCCTGCCGAAAAAGAATGCAAAAGAGGCGTCGGTCGTTGAAAATATCGAGGTTTTCGGCGTAGAGCATATCACCCAGATACTGGAATATTTGCAGCACGGGACGGGACTTTCTCCTGAGCCGTGCTATAATCCGTCCTCGGAAAGAGATCTGCAAAAAATCGGCGATTATGCGGAGGTTATGGGGCAGAATGTCGCAAAAAGAGCTATCGAGGTCGCTGCGGCAGGCTCGCATAATCTTTTGATGATAGGTCCTCCGGGATCGGGAAAATCTATGCTGGCAAAGAGAATACCTTCAATTCTCCCGAAGATAACGTTTGAAGAGAGCATTGAAACGACTCAGATTTATTCCGTAGGCGGTTTTATCAATTCGGACGAACCTCTTATCGTCACAAGACCGTTTCGCTCGGTAAGTCACACGGCAAGTGCGGTAGGTCTTATCGGCGGAGGAAGTATTCCTCATCCGGGAGAAATATCGCTGGCTCATAACGGGGTTTTGTTTCTTGATGAACTGCCCGAATTTGAAAGAAAGGTATTGGAAACTCTTCGTCAGCCGCTTGAAAACGGGGAAATCACCATATCGAGAGCGTCGGGGTCGGTGCGCTATCCCTGCGATGTGATGATGGTTGCCGCTATGAACCCGTGTCCATGCGGAAATTTCGGAAATCCGCTGAAAAAATGCACCTGCACGGATAAAATGGTGACGGGGTATCTAAATAAGATCTCTCAGCCTGTACTGGACAGAATTGATATTCAGGTGGAGGTAAAACCCGTTAAATTCGACGAGCTTACAAACCGTATACCGCAGGAAAGCTCGGCTGTTATTGCTGAAAGAGTGCAAAAAGCGAGAGATATTCAGGCAAGAAGGTTCAGGGGTACGAATATCAGGTCGAACAGCCGTATTACTCCCGATATTCTCGCAGAGGTATGCCCCTTGACGGAAGAGGCAGAGGAGGCTTTCAAAAATGCGTTTGAAGTCCTTGGTCTGTCAGCGAGAGCTTACGACAGAATACTTAAAGTAGGACGCACCTGCGCTGACCTTGAAGGGTGCGAAATAATCCAAAAAAAGCATATTGCTCAGGCTGTCAATTACAGAAGTCTTGACAGGAAATACTGGAACAGATAGGAGATTGGTTTTCAATGAACAAAAGAAGCTGCGGAGTGCTTATGCATATCACGTCTTTGCCGTCGCCTTACGGTATCGGCACTATGGGCGCTGAGGCGGAGAAGTTTGCGGACTGGCTGAAGAGCGCAGGTCAGGGGTATTGGCAGGTGCTGCCGACGGGTCCTACGGGTTACGGCGACTCGCCTTATCAGCCGTTTTCGTCGTTTGCGGGAAATCCGCTGATGATCGACCTTGACGAGCTTTGCGACCAGGGTCTTTTGTCAAGAACCGAATGCGAAAATTCAGACTACGGCGCTGACCCCGATATTGTGGACTATGATAAAATCAGCAAGACACGAGATGAGCTGCTCCGAAAAGCCTGCGCAGCATTTACGGACGATGTCGGATATACCTCGTTCTGTCTTTATCAGGCGGACTGGCTGGAGGATTATGCGCTTTTTACGGCTTTGAAGAACAAATTCGGCGGAAAACCTTGGACGGTATGGGACGAGGATATAAAGTTCAGAAAACCCGATGCTCTTGAAAAATGCAGGGAAGAGCTTGCGGACGAAATAAGGTTTGTGAAATTCTGCCAGTATATCTTTTTCCGTCAATGGACACGTTTTCACTCGACCTGCAATTCAAAGGGAGTGAAAATTATCGGCGATATACCGATTTATGTTTCACCCGATTCTGCGGACGTGTGGGCAAATCCGAAACTGTTTGAGCTTGACGAGAGGCTGAACCCGAAGAGGGTCGCAGGCGTGCCGCCGGATTATTTCTCCAAAACGGGTCAGTTATGGGGAAATCCGCTGTACGACTGGAAAGCGATGAAAAACGACAACTATTCCTGGTGGGTAAAGCGAGTGAAAAAGTCCGCTGAGCTTTATGATATGCTGCGGATAGACCATTTCCGTGCGTTTGATACTTATTGGGCTGTTCCTTTCGGTCAGCCTACGGCGGAATACGGCAAGTGGGAGCAGGGTCCGGGTATGGACCTGTTTGAAGTTATCGGCAGAGAGGTCAAGAATGTTGATATAATCGCTGAGGATCTGGGAGATATTTTTGACAGCGTGAAAAAGCTGCTCGCAGATACGGGATTTCCCGGAATGAGAGTATTGCAGTTCGGATTTAACCCCGAAAATGCCGATAACGACCATCTTCCGCATAATTATCCGAAAAACTGCGTCTGCTATACGGGTACGCACGATAATGCCACGTTCAGACAATGGTTTGCCGAGGCAGACCCCGAAACGAAAATTATGGCGAAAAAATACCTCGAAAAGGGAATTTTTGACAAGCTTAATGACAGAGCGATAAGGGCGGCTTATGCGTCTGCGGCAGGTCTTGCTGTTATACCTATGCAGGATATTCTTAATCTCGGTGCAAATGCAAGAATGAATATTCCGTCTACGCTCGGAGGAAACTGGGCTTGGAGAATGAAACCGAATGCTCTCAGGGCAAAAACGGCTGAAAAGCTGCGCAGCTACGCTGAAATTTATATGAGAATATGAACGAAAATTCGATAAATAACGGGTTAAATCGGGAGTTTGCAAACGTTCTTCTCGGAAAATTTTCCAAAGCGGCAGACGAATACAGGCTTTTTAAAAGCGGCGACAAAATTTGCGTCTGCGTTTCGGGGGGCAAGGACTCGCTGCTTTTGGCGGCTTTGTTTCGTGAGTATGAAATGCACGGTGAAACGGAAATTTCGGCGAGATATGTTATGATGAACCCCGGATTTTCGCAGGAAACAATAGAACGCACAAAGCGAAATGCGCAGCGGCTCGGCATTAAAATCGAATTTTTCGGGACAAATATTTTCAGCCTGTGCGAAAACGAGAAAAATCCTTGTTTTCTTTGCTCGAAGATGAGAAGAGGTCTGCTGTATAAAAAGGCAAAAGAGCTTGGCTGCGGAAAAATTGCGCTGGGTCATCATTTTGACGATGTTATCGAGAGTATTCTTATGGGGATTTTGTACGGCGGACAGACCGCAACTATGATGCCGAAACTTCACGCTGCGCATTTTGACGGAATGGAGCTTATTCGTCCGATGTATTTTATCCGTGAAAAAGATGTCGTTGACTGGGCGGAGTTTTGCAAATTGGAGCTTTCGGGGTGTGAATGCGTTCTTTCAAAACGGGGCGGAAATTCAAAAAGAGATTTCGTGAAACGGCTGATAAAGCAGCTTAGCGAGGATAATCCGCAGGTTGAAATGAATATTTTCAGGTCGGTGCAGAATGTTCGGCTTGACAGGCTGGTTTCCTTTAAGGACGAGTTCGGGGTACACAATTTCCTTGATGATTATGATGAAAAAGATTGATTTGCAGGCAGCGGAAAAATGCTCTTTCAAGGGCAATTTGGGGGCGATTTTTTCCCGTAAAAGGACTGTTTTCAGATTGTGGCAGCCGTTTGCGGAAAAAGCGTTTCTCAGACTGTATAATGCGGAAAATGAGCCTCTGTTTTCAGCGGAAATGAAACGCAGAGGCTCGGTTTTTGAGTATGTAAAAAGCGGATGCTGCGAGGGTCTTTTGTACGATTTTTCAGTTACAGACGGCGGCGAAGAGCGATGCTTTGCGGATATTTACGCTTGTTCGGTAAATTCGGACGGGACACGGGGTATCGTTACGGATATGCAGAAAAATATGCCCGATGGCTGGGAAAACGACAGCTTTATCAGCTTTAAAGAGCCTGAAAGGGCGGTTATTTACGAGCTTTCCGTGCGTGATTTTTCTATGGATAAGAATGCGGATTTTTCCGCAAAGGGAAAGTTTTCGGCGTTTTGTGAGGAAAATGTTCATAATTCCTATGGAGAAAGCGTTGGAACGGAATACATAAAAAATCTCGGTGTGACGCATATCCAGCTTATGCCTGTTTTTGATTTTGATTTTGATAAAAGCGAATATAACTGGGGGTACAATCCCGGGTTTTTTAATTCGCCTTGTCGATATTATTCGCTTGACAATGTGGTTTATGAGCTTAGAGAGCTTGTGCTTGCCGCACACAGGGCAGGAATAGGCGTTGTGGCTGATGTGGTTTACAATCACGTTTTTTCGGCTGAAAATTCGAGCTTTGAAAAGCAGATAAACGGGTATTTTTTTCGGGGCAGTGGGAATTTTTCAAACGGATCGGGCTGCGGAAATGAGTTTGCAAGCGAGCGTATAATGGCTCGGAAATTTATTGCGGACAGCCTTGAATTTCTTTTGAAAGAGTATCATTTTGACGGATTTCGCTTTGATTTAATGGGATTGACGGACATAAAAACTCTTCGTAAAATTGAGAAAAGACTTCGCAGGATAAACCCGTCGGTAATGCTTTACGGAGAGGGCTGGACGGGAGGCGAAAGTCCGCTTTCCGAAAGGTTTCGTGCGGTTCAGAGGAATGCGGAAAAGCTGCCTTCATTTTCTTTTTTTAACGACAGTTTTCGTGACGCCGTGAAGGGAAATGTTTTCGATAAGAATGACTGCGGATTTGTGAACGGAAAAGCGGATATTTCTCATTTCAAGCCGATTTTTTCCGCACTGTCGGGTGTTTTTTCGGAAGATTTTTGGGCAAAAAATCCTTCGCAGGTCATAAATTATGTCGAATGTCACGATAATCAAACTCTTTTCGATAAGCTGAGAATTACGCTTAACAATGCGGATTTTAGGCGTATTTGCAGGGCGGAGAAAATGGCTGCGGCTTTTGTGTTTTTGTCGTGTGGGATCGCTTTTTTTCAAGCAGGTCAGGAGTTTCTCAGGACAAAAAATTTCTCCGAAAACAGCTATAATCTGCCTGATGAAATAAATTCGCTGAAATGGGATCTGATGACAAAAAACTCTGAAACGGTAAATTATTATCGAGGATTGATCGCTTTCAGAAAGCGGTTTTACGGGGTTTTTAGAAACTGCGTTTTAAGGAATTTCGATGAATATTTTGTTTGCGAAAAGAATGATTTTATTCTTATCGTTAATTCTTCGGACAGAAAAATTACAACCGATTATTCGGGGAAATTTGAAATTTTTGCTGATGAAATAAATGCGTCCGATGTTCCGCTTTACAGCAGCAAACGGCTTTGCTGTGCGGAATTTTCGGTTCTTTTAGCAAGGAGAAAAGTTGATGAAAGCTGAAATTGAAAAGCTGATTTCTTGTATGAAATCAAAAGGTATTTTTGCGTGTGTTATTCCGACAGATGATTTTCACGGGTCGGAATATGTAAGCGATTTTTTTAAGCTGCGAGAGTATTTAAGCGGCTTTACAGGCTCTGCGGGAACGCTTGTCGTGACCGTTTATGAGGCGGCGCTCTGGACGGACGGAAGATATTTTTTGCAGGCTGAAAGAGAGCTTTGCGGCTCGGGAATTGCCCTTATGAAAATGGGTATGACGGGCGTGCCGACTGTCGGAAATTTTTTGCGTGAAAAAATGCCGAAAAATTCAAGGCTGGGATTTGACGGAAGAGTAGTTTCCTACGGGTTTGTAAAACGGCTCAGGGAAAAGCTTGAAGGCGTTTGCGGCGAATTTGTTTTTGATTTTGACGCAGGAATGTTCGTGTGGGAAAACAGACCATCGCTGCCGAAAAATCCTGTTTTTGAGCTTTCTGGAACGTACTGCAAAAAGAGCCGTTCGGAAAAAATATCCGAGATACGTGACAGAATTGCTGCGGAAAATGCTGATTATCTTGCGGTTTCTGCGCTTGACGAGATCGCATGGACGCTTAATCTGCGAGGCGGCGACATAGATTTTTGTCCGCTGTTTCTCGCTTATATGATCGTTTCCCGAAACGAGGTTTTTCTTTTTGCAGACAGCGGAATTTTTTCGGAGGAAATCAAGAAAAATCTTTTTGAGGACGGCGTTGAAATTCTTCCGTACAACGATGTTTATAATGTCCTGAAAGGGCTTTGCGGCACGGTTTGGGCAGACCCCGATGCGGTGAATTATGCAATTTGCTCTTCAATTGAAAATTGTAAGAAAATCGAGAAAAGAAGTCCTGTTTGTCTGATGAAGGCTGTGAAAGATCCTGTCGAGGCTGCTGCGGAAAAAAATGCTCACCTGAAAGACGGCGCTGCCGTTGTGAGGTTTATGAAGTGGCTTAAAACCGCCGTTTTGCACGAAAAAATCACCGAAATTTCCGCCGCTGAAAAGCTTGAGGAATTTCGCAGAATGGGCGAGGGGTATCTTGGTCAAAGCTTTGCGCCTATTACGGCTTACAGTAAACACGGGGCGATAGTGCATTACAGCGCAGATGAGTCTACAAACGCTGTCTTAGAGCCGCACGGACTGCTGCTGTCCGATACGGGCGGTCACTATTCGGACGGCACGACCGATGTTACGAGAACATTTGTTCTGGGCGATTTGTTGGACGAGGAAAAGCGTGCGTTTACGCTTGTTCTTGCAGGACATCTTAATTTGCTTGACGCCGAATTTCCAAAGGGCGTCTGCGGCAGAACGCTTGATTATGCGGCTCGTGAGCCTTTGTGGAGATACGGACTTGATTTTAACCACGGCACGGGACACGGCGTAGGTTTTTTGATGAATGTTCACGAAGGACCGCAGAGAATTAGTTATCGTGCAGCAGATGACGCTGCTTTTCAGGAGGGTATGATCACCTCTGATGAACCGGGATATTATGAGGCAGGAAAGTTCGGCGTGCGCCACGAGAGCCTTTTGCTTTGCATCAGATCGAAACACGAGGGATTTCTGAGATTTGAGCCGCTGACTTATGTGCCGTTTGACCGTGAGGGCGTGGACAAAAGCCTTTTGACTGAACGTCAGATCAAGCTTTTCAATGAGTATCAGAGGGCTGTTTTTGAGAAAATATCTCCTTTGCTGAACGAAGAGGAAAAGGATTGGCTTTTTGAAGTCACAAGGGCAATCTGACAAAGAATTTCCCCCGTACAAAACGGGGGAATTTTTTATGTTTCAGGCTTTCATACGCTTTTTGTAATCTTCTTTTATCTGCTCAAGTGCAACTGCGTCTGTCTTGCGCTTTTCACGAGCCTGATCCTGAATAGCCTGTACCTCGTCAATGCCGTTGACGATCGTCTGCCACGTCTGCTGGAGCGTTTCTACCTTTATCGAAGAATTTGCCGACATAGACGCTACCATTTTTGACTGTTCTACTGTGTTTTGGGCATTCTTGATGAGCATTTCGTTCGTTTTTTCATCAAGAGCTTTCATACTTTCAGCCTGTATTTTCTGACGTTTGAGCATTATTGCCTGTGCAAGCGCCTGCTTGAATACGGGCATTGTGATGATGAATGCCGAATTGATTTTTCTTACAAGGTTAAGGTTGGAATATTCCATTGTTTTCAGCATTGGTACTGTCTGGAGAGCAACGTTTTCCGCTACTTTCAAATCCATAACCCTCTGGTCGAGAATTTCCCGCATCTGCTGAAGATTTGACAGGTCCATACGGATAGTGCCGTCGTCGGGACTTGCCTCGACCTTCTTCTGATAATCGGCGATAAACTCGTCAAGCTCTTTAACGCCCTGCTCGCCTGCCATTATATACTTGACAAGCTGCTGATAATAGCCGAGATTTGCGTCGTACATATCGTTGAGCTTTTTGTTGTTTGCCTCTATCTCATTTTCGTACTGTTTTAACTGAACGTAGATTTTATCAATGTCCTTGCCCATATTATCGTACTTGCTGAGAATTTTCTCCAGTTTCTTTTTAAGGCTGCCGAAGAAACCGGGCTTGTCGTCCTTGATCTCATCAATATCAAACTGGTCCATTATGTTTGCGAGAGCTTTCATCATATTTCCCGTGTCGTTTATCTGTGAAATGCTCATAGAATTAAGCACCTGGTCGGACGCTTTGGAGATTTCGTCTGCTGCCTCTGCTCCGAATTTAACTACCGTTGAGCTGTCGTTTACGTTGATTGTGGAAACGAGCTTATCAATTTCGTCGCTGGTCGCAAGCTGCTGCTTTATTTCGTCCGTCTTTACCGCAATATTGAAATTTTTTACTTCTTCAATTTTTGCGTCAAGAACTGCTGTGTCTGCTGCCGCTGTAACGACTGTTCCCGTCGTTTCTACGACCTGCGGCTGTGCCTGTGCCTGTCCTGCTCCGGGGGTAAACTGTAATCCCATAATCTTTTCCTTTCTGCTGAGAGTGATTTTATCATCTCTTAATGCTTTCCAAACAGCTTTCCGAAGAAACCGCTGTTTTTGTCCTCAGAGGGTATTTTGAACTTCGGAACCTCTACGTTGTACAAAAATTTGTTCATTATATGCTCCTCGAAAGCGTCATTTTTTACGAACGTTTCGAGGTTTTTATAACCTGACGGCGTGTAAATAAGCACATCAAAGCCTATCAGGTTGAATAAAACTATCCACACGCACTCCTGCAAAGTGAAAGTGTCCTCAACGGCGTCGATGATAATGAGTTTCGGAATTTCTCTTGTGAAGTCGAACAACTGTATCAGTCGGAGCATTTCCTTGTTAAAGCTCATTCCGTAATGAATGACCGAGCACATCAGATCATCGCCCTGAAGTTTGAGAAATCCCGAAGAACAAGCCTCCTGAAGTTTATAGAACAGCATATCCTGCGTTCTGTCGGGCAAAAAGCTGTATTTGTTTATCTGACTTGCTTTCAGCTTTTCCGTATCTATTTCGCCGTTTCTGTAAAAACTGCGGTATGCCGATAAGTCGGGCGCCTGCACTTGTGCGTTTGCTTTCTTTTCGATAAGGATCGTGGACGGCGTAAGCTTTTTTCTTATGTTTTCCCAATATTTATCGAGATTTCCGTCCTCAACTCCGCTGATTTTAGCGAAAATATTCGGCACGGACACCAGATTTCCCGACGTTGAAAATCCCTGACGAAACCGCGACTCTTCTTTCCAGAGAATGTCTATCTCCTCGTATGTCGTTTTCAGCGTGACGCTTTGGCTGTTCGGGAACTGAAAGCTGCGGTAAATTCCCGTGTCGCCTCCGTAGAGCGTTGTATCAAGCTCTCTTTCGGCTGAATACGCAACGGTCGCTACTTTCATCTTGACTGCTTTTGTCGGGTATGAGCCGCTTTCCTTGCTTTGCGGCAGCTTGAAAACCTGCATTCTTCCGTCAAGATTTTTGCTTACGGTCAGATCCGCATTATTCAAATTCGGCGAAATATATATCACGTCAAAGCCGCACCGTGAAATAAAGTTAAGAAAATACACTTCGCTTTGCGAAATATCGCCGTAATACAGCACAACGGGTATATCTTCGTACTTTACCGAATATTTTCTTGCCTGCGTGCAGCGGTAAAGCCACGTTATAAGCTTATTGGCGTAATTGAAGATCACCGTCTGATTTGACGTTTCCATATGCGAAAGAATTTCTTTGAGCGCTCTTTGTGCGAGCGCTGTGCGAGTCTTATCTCCCGTAAGATTGATCGTCATTGCCAGACAATCTATCATTTCCTCTGTGCTTGTTCTTGTGACTGCGCCCAGAGCTTTTACCTCGTCTGCATTGGGGTTTGACAGAGTTTTTTCTATGAAGATAAGCTGTTTTTTCAGTCCTGCAAAGCTCTCTTTGAACTTTACGAGCATATTGGTGTATACAACGTCGTCGTCAAATCCCAAAAGAGCCGCACAATATACGGGTATTTCGCCGTCCTCGGTATAAACGCCTCCGTTTCCTATTACACGGCTTTTTCGGTCTTTTATATAATCCTCGAAAAGCCCTGCCGCCGTAGTGGAAAGCCGTTTTACCAGACCGCTTACACGTTCGCCCTCGGCGTGCATTTCGGCTAATTTCGCCTCCTGTGAGAGGTCGATTTTGCTGAAATCTATTTGCAGAGGAGATGTATTGCTGCCGCTTTTTACGGTTATTCTGTCCTTAAAGGCGAGCTTGTCAAAATCCTTGTCAAGACCGTATGAAACGAGCGTTATCTTAACTCCTGCCGCTTGCAGCATAAGCAGAAAATACAGCTCTCTGAGAGTGGGCGCACCTGTAAAAAATACGCAGGACGGTTTTGCTCCGAGGTATTTTGTGAGCCAGCAAAGTATTACAAAGTAGGTATTTTTTTTGTTTGTGCCGCATTCGGTCACCGCTTTTGCCATAATCTCTGCGAGCGGTCCTCCGTCACAGGGAATATTTGCGTCGTGCAGCCACATTTCAAGCGCTTTTTTTATGTCATCGGGTTTATCAAAGCTGGACGCCGTATATGCCGCCGCTGCGGTTATTTCGGAAGTCGTTGCCATTGGCAGCTTTTCCTTGAAAAACAGTCCGCCTTTCTGCGATGCAGCAAACTGTCCTATCAGAAATCCCCGAAAGCTGTCGGGACTGTCATATCCGACATATCTCGTAAACTCCTGTAATGCCATTTTCTTTCTCCTGCTTATTCTATAACTTGTATTCCGTAATGATTGCACAAGCGTGCCATTCCGTCTTTAAATCCGCTGCCTACTGCCGAAATCTTCCATTCTCCTTTATAGAGGTAAAATTCCAGCGCAATTACTGCGGTTTCGCTTGTAAGACCGTTCATCACAAATGAAAGCCTTTCGCTGTCCGTTCTTATTGAAATTCGTGCGTTTTTCACAGATGAAAAGCAGTTATTTTCATTTCCTGCGTAAATCGCATAAGTAAGAGCGATTTTTTTGACTCTGTAATCCGTTTTTGAGATGTCCGTTTCGATATGCCCGTCGTGAGGGAAGTATTTTATTTCCCCGTTTGGCGAGCTTTCGTTTCCGAAGAAAACAAGATATTCGTCGCCCGGCGCTTTGTCGTTTTCTCCCAGAAGAAAAATGTACGGGTCGATTTCCATTTGCTGCGGCTTTTCACAGGTGAAAAAGATTTTAAACTGCGAACCGCAGTATTTTGTGAGCGAAACACGCTGTCCTTTTTGCATTTCGAGTGCGGAAAGCGTACTGTCCTGCCGCAAATCAAAGGATATGACGTCAGTAGGCGCAGTCTGTTCTTTCAAAAGAGCCTGAGGCGCTTGTGAAAAGTCCCTTTCGGGGGCGGTGTAGACGCATTTGTTTTTCACAGCGGGAATATTGCCGGGTTTTCCCGTAAGATAAATTCTTCGGATAAACCGTGTTTTGAAAAGTACCTCCGCATACAGCAGAGTTTTATCGGAAATTCCGCTTACGGTTATCGTCAGGTCGTTTCTTCCCGAATGAAGGACATTCGGCGTGAAAGAAAGCTCTCTTATGCCGCATATTATCTCGGTTTTTTCGGGAACGTTTACCGAGAGAGAAAACGTATTTTCTGCGTCTGACGCAAATTCTCCCAATTCTATCGTTCTGGGAACGTCAAAATATCCGTCCTCTGAACCAAACCCCGAAACGCTCCCCAAAACCTCTACATTTTTCACTTCGGCAGGGAAGTCGGTTTTTACGGCAATATCGCTTTCATCTGTTTCCGTAAGCTCTGCACGGAGATTTTCTATTGTTACTCCGTGAGATTTTATCTCGATTACTTTGCCTTTTTTCGCCCAGACAGTCGTGTTCTTTCCCGATATTCTGAGCGGCTTTGTGATGATAACAGGTCCTTCAAATTCTCCCGAAGGAAGCGTTATATCCGCACCGGGAAGAGCGCTGTCTAATATTTGATTTATATTTTTGTCCAATACGCTGCCTCCCGTGTGGATTTTAATTAAAAATCAGACATTTACGCCGTAACTTCTGCAAAGCGCCTCAAGTCCGCCCTGATAGCCTGCCGCAACAGCGTTGAACTTCCAGTCGCCGTTGTAACGGTAGATTTCGCATACAACGAGTGCGGTTTCAATGGAGAACTCCTCGACCAAATCAAAGCGGAGAACCTCTTCGCCGCCCTGGTCGTCGGGATTGTCTATCTTTACGACACGAACATAGGAATTTGACACCTGTCCGAAATTCTGGTTCTTCTGCTGTGCGTCGAAAATCGTAACGGTAACGGCTATCTTTTCGATTTCCTGCGGCACTTTTGTAAAGTCGATGATTATTGCCTCGTCATCGCCGTCGCCTTCGCCTGTACGGTTGTCGCCCGTGTGGACTACTGCACCGTTTCTTGCGGAAAGATTGTTATAGAACACAAAATCTTCGTCTTTAATCACCTTTCCGTTCGCTCCCAGCAGGAATACGCAGGCGTCAAGGTCAAAATCCTGTCCGCCGTCATATTTGTTGATGTCCCAACCCAATCCTATTCTTGCCATTGTCACTGATTTGTCGAGAGATACTCTCTGACCTTTTGAAAGATTTACTGCCATAATATTACCTCCTGTTGATTGACCCCGTAGGGAATTATTTCTTTCCTTTGCCCGAAATTGCCTTTCTGATGAGATCTATCGGGATTATCGAGATTGCCATTACAAGCACCAGTGCCCATTCAATAAGAACAAGTCCCCAACCGCTGAGAATTGTGCCGCCGACATAGGTCATTACTACCTGAACGACGGTGATTATACCGAATACGATAAGGAAACCTCTGTTTTTGGCGAGATTATCGAAGAGGTTCATCTTTTCGGTTCTTGCGTTGAACGCATTGAATACCGCAATCAGTATGAAGAATGCAAAATATGCCGTGTGGAGAATTGCGTGCGCTCCGTCGTATTTAAGAGCGGTTCCTGCAGGTTCACGGATAAGTCCCCAGCTTTCGAGGTAGCTTGTGCCGCCTTCGGGGTAATTGCCCAAAATAAGCATTGCAAGCGAGAGGATAAATGTCCAGCCTGCGCCTGTGATTATCTGGCTCATCATATATTTGCTGATTATGGGTTCGTTTCTGCGTTTGGGTTCTTCGTTCATATAGCGCTTGAGAGCAGGTTCTCCGCCGAATGCAAGCGCTGCAAGAGTATCCATTACGAGGTTTACCCACAAAATCTGAATTACCGACAGCGGATTTGCTATGCCGATAAGCGGACATACGAACGAGATAAGCACTGCCGCAACGTTTATCGTGAGCTGGAATACAATGAATTTTCTTATAGAATTGAAGATAGTGCGTCCGTAAAGTATCGCTTTGTCTATCGAATTGAAATTGTCGTCGAGGATAACAATATCGGACGCTTCTTTTGCAACTTCTGTGCCGCCGCCCATTGCAAAGCCGACATCAGCCTTTTTGAGGGCGGGAGAGTCGTTTACGCCGTCGCCTGTCATACCTGCAACAAGGTCAAGCTCTTGTGCGAGCCTTACAAGGCGGCTCTTATCGGACGGCAGGGCACGGGCAATTACACGAATATCTTTGAGCTTTGTCTTGATTTCGTCGTCGGACATTTTGGCAAGCTCGTCTGAGGTGAGCATAAGGTTTGTTCTTTCGTCGTCGATAAGTCCTGCCTCTTTGGCGATAGCAACGGCAGTTTCACGGCGGTCGCCGGTTATCATAACCACCTGAACTCCTGCGCCTTTGACTTCCTTGATAGCTGTAACGGATTCGGGACGAACCTCGTCACGTATGCCCAGACAGCCTACGAGAGTCCAGTTATTTCCGTCGGGAAGTGCGTCCTCGCCTAAAGCGTCCTCGCTTGTCGCAAGCGCCAATACACGTATCGCACGGTTTGCAAGCTCATCAATTTTTGCGTTGAGCTTTTTCATATCAAAGGCTTGTTTTTCGCCGTTTGCGTCGTAATAGTGCGAGCATCTCTGCAAAATCTTTTCGGGAGCGCCTTTGATGAGCGTAAGGGAATACTGTCCGTCGACCTGCGTTGCAGAGTATTTATTTGTCGAATTGAACGGGATATTTCCGACTGCTATGACGTCGGCGTCAGAGGGGTTATCAACGGCATATCCCAGAATAGCACGCTCGGTTGCATTTCCGCCGAGGACTTTGCGGTCTTTTCCTTCGCCGCTGATTATTGAAAGGGTGTTTTTGTGAATGGACAGCGCAAGAAGTTCTTTAAGTTTTCCGTCAACATCGTTCATGGTTTTATGCTCATTGACAGCGCCGTCGATAAAGTTTATAGCCTCAAGCTTGCCTTTGGTGATAGTTCCTGTTTTATCTGAGAAGAGGATATTCAAAGAACCTGCCGTTTCAATTCCTGCTACCTTACGGACAAGGACGTTATCCTTCAGCATTTTGCCCATATTTTGCGCTGAAACTATCGCTATCATAAGCGGAAGTCCTTCGGGTACTGCCATTACGATAATGATTACCGCAAGCATAACCGCCTGAATTACCGATTCTATAAGTTTCATCCACTGGAAATCGCCGTTCAGGAAGAAGAATGCCGAGGGGTCAAAATTCGTGTCGAAAAATATGGCTTTTGCAAGCATAGCGACCGCAATAGCAATACCGCCGATATAACCGAATTTTGAGATGCCGTCCGCAAGCTTTCCGAGCTTTACTTTAAGCGGAGTTTCACGGTCGTCCTCTGTCTGAAGTTCGCTTGCAATCTTTCCGTAAACCGATTTGTCGCCGACGACCGTTACCTGCATAACCGCATTTCCCGAGCAAACGACTGCTCCTCTGAAAACCTTGTGCTCGTTGTCGAAATTTGTGTTTTCATCGGTATCCGTCCAGCCTTCGGGAACAGCGTTTTTCTTTGCCTCGCGGCTCTCACCGTTTAAAACCGACTGGTCAACTTTAATGTCGCCGTCGATAATAATGCCGTCTGCAGGGATCTTATCACCCGACTGGAGCAGAATTGCGTCCCCGACAACAATGTCGTTTATCGGAACTTCGGATATGACGCCGTTGCGGTAGGTTTTTACCATAATCCGGGACGCCTCTTCCTGAAGTTTCTGGAAAGCGTTTTCGTTTCTGTACTCGGAAAAAGTTGAAACCAGCGTCGCAAGGCATATCGCTATGAAAATGCCCAGCGGCTCGTACCATTCGGGAGCGCC
>CANQKW010000019.1 GCA_947624555.1 uncultured Clostridia bacterium | reverse complement strand
CCTTTTCGGTCTCTTCTGCCTTTTCGGTTTCTTCAACCTTTTCAGTATCTCCTTTTTCGGTTATTTCGCCTTCGGATTCTTCCTCGGTTTCTCCACCTTCGGTTATCTCACCTTCGTCGTCAGAGGTTTCGCTTGAAGAATCCTTTTCAGTTTCGAATACGTCGTCTCCCTCATAAATAGCCGTAGAGGTAATCTGGTGAATTTCACCGACCATTTCAATATCATTTGCGATTACAGAACCGTTTACATTACCTGCAACGGTAAAACTTGCATAAGGAGCAACATAAATTCCGCCGACAAGACCCGAAGTGATATGTCCCGTGTACGAACCAAAGTTAAATGTAACGTTTGCGCCTGCCTCGCACCAGTCGGGAGAGTTTACGTTACCAAGGAAAATCTCGTCCGATGCGCCATCGATAATTACATTGATTACAATGTTTACGCCTTTGTTGTCCATTACCAAAGCTTTATAGCTTTCAGTATCCTTCTGGAGATCGTCAGCGTGTACATTGATGACCATTGTTTCTCCCGGCTGAACTTCGCCAAGAGCAATAGCCATTGCCGCTCTCTTCATTGCATCTGCGGAATCGGCTGCAGAAAATTCAACAGCGTCAATAACTGCCACTCCGCTTTCGCCAATGTTATTAAGATTTTCCGCTATATTCTTAAAGGTATGAGAATCATCAGCTCTTGTAAGAGTAAATTTGCTTGTATTCTGTGCGCCGCCGCACTCAATTGCATACTCTTTTCCGCCTGCTCTGAATCTTACGCAGTTGTCGTTTTCACCATACGAAAAACGCTCAAAATCAAAGCCGAAAACAAATTCATATGTAGTATCGGGTGCGATTGTAACAAGCATATTACTGTTTTCGGGAGCAGCGTCAAGATACTGGACATAATGTGTGTTTCCGTCCTTGACATGCTGTGCTACGTTGGAATTGAATACATAAAAATTAGGAGTTACGGCAGCGGCAATATTGCCCTCTACGTGTCCGCCGTTATGAGTAACGCTGTAGGAACCAAATCCCTTGAAAGCGTTCATATCGGACCGGAACGACTTCATGGTTTCCGCTCTGTCGGTAGCTACGTAAATATTCTTCTCCAACTCACGATAGCCCGTGTCAAAGCCTTTGGAATCGTTTTCGTCCTCTACGCTCATACCGTCAACGCCATCGCCCGAATCAGTAACCGATGATGCTGCTGCGGTCGCTGCACACGAACCCAAAACAGTAACAGCAAAAGCAAACATAAAGGCTACTTTGCCCTTTTTTGACTTTTTGCTTTCTTCATTGTTCGTCATATTATTACCTCCCATTGCTACCTCCCACAATACATTGCCACAGTGACTAAACCTAAGTACAACTCTCGTCCGGAATATAGTGAACCCGGTAAATATATTTCTCTAACTAAATTGTACCACAATCCTAACCATTTGTCAATAAATTTATTGCAAATTGCAAAATAATATTCGACGAAATATAAGAAAATTAAGCGGAAATTTTGTGCAACTCGCACAAAAGTACATTACCCGATGCGTTTTTGCATAGTTTCGCTGTTATAAGCGTAATTTATTGCAGTTTCAGCGGTAATAATTCCGTCTTTATACATTTTGAGGATACAGCCGTCCATTGTCTGCATACCGGGGGCAGACTGGAGAATCGTATCAATTTGATAAGTTTTCTCGTCACGGATAAGCGTTCTTATTGCGCTGTTCATAGTCATAATTTCAAACGCAGGTACAAGCTTTCCGTCCACTCCCGGCAGCAGCTGCTGAGAAACAACGGCGTCGAGTATCATAGAAAGCTGTATTCTTATCTGGTGCTGTTGGTTTATCGGGAAAACATCTATAATTCTGTCTATTGTATTTGCAGCTCCCAATGTGTGCAATGTAGACAAAACAAGCTGTCCCGTTTCAGCAGCGGTCATAGCAACGCTTATGGTTTCATAGTCGCGCATTTCTCCGAGCAGTATAACATCTGGTGACTGACGAAGTGCCGCTCTCAGCGCATAAAGATACGATTCTGTATCTATGTTGATTTCACGCTGGCTTATGATACACTTTTTGTGCTTGTGCAGAAACTCAATAGGGTCTTCTATTGTAATTATATGTCCTTCACGCTCATTGTTGATTTTATTGATAATGCACGAGAGCGTAGTTGACTTACCGTTTCCGGCAGGTCCTGTTACAAGAACAATTCCGCTCTTTAACTTAGATAACTTCATGACCTGTTCGGGTATGCCCAGAGCGCTTGCGTCGGGAAGTTCAAAAGGCACATATCTGAGAACTGCGGCATACGAGCCTCTCTGCTTGTAAACATTTGCACGGAAACGACCCATTCCGGCAACCGAAATCGAAAAATCCATTTCCTTGTCCGGGAGATTATCTATATCGAAATTAAATCCACCAAGCTTGTAAATCTCCAGTGCCAGTCTGCGTGCCTCCGCAGGCAAAATCGGCGAATTATCCATACCGATTATTCTTCCGTTCGTTTTATAGCAAACCGATGCGCCCGAAATCATAAAAATATCGGATGCGCTGTTGTCCGTTGCTTTTTTCAGAATATCAAGTAATTCCATTTTACACCTCTTTATTGTTTAAACGCAAATTTCGTTCTGTAATTCTTCCCTGCCGTACAGAAAAATAGAACAAAAACAGGTCAATATGATCATAACGTACTTCCGTCCCATACGTTTATATGCTCATCGTCATTATCGGACGAAACAGAGCTGTTCTGCCAGCGTGTAATTTCATATCCCCCGTTTGTGAGAAATGTAACATTTACGGCAAGAGTTTGTTTTTCGTTTATCTCGACCGAATACGATACAGAATAGCCCGACTGCACCCTTGATATTTCAACTCCGTCAAGCTCTTCGGCGGACATTTCAAATGCATTTTCAAAAAAACCGCTGCTGCGAGCATCGGCTGCAATTCCGTCAAGCTGTGCCAGAATTTCCTTGGCTTCGGAATCAGCCTTATAGTACTGCGATAAATAATCTCCGCTGCGTGCATCGAATGCGCTGTTTGACTCAGCGGCACGAAAACTCAATACAGCAAAAATAGTAAGGCATATCGACGTAAAAATTATCATTACCGAAACATATCCCGCACCCATTCCCGAATATGACCTTTTATTCATTCTAAAACCTCCTTCGGGATGTACGCAGAGCAATCAAGCGTATAAAGCTCTTCCCCGTCCGATGTAAACACCATATGCATTTTAGCAAGTTCTCCTGCGGTCTGCGTAATTCTTTCTTCATATGCTTTAAGGACAATATCGCTTTCGGGGAGATTTACGGTCGTTACGTGATTTTCTTCACTTATCATCGGAGAATTCCAGACCAGATTTGCCGATTGTGAAATATTTCCGCATTCGGAATAAGCCTCTGCCATAGACTGAGCACAGACTATTACATTCTCAAGCTTATTGCTCATACGTGTCTTGTTATCCGCAGCAGCGAAAATTCGGAGAATTACAACTCCCGAAATGCTGAAAAACAACAGCGCAATTATCATTTCGGCAAAAAAAAGATTGATTGGTCTGCGAACGCCTTTGGTCAAATCTTTCAGCATACTCACCTTCTTCTGATTATAGTTTCAAGTGTTTCATTTTCCGCTGAAACGGTTATTTTGTAATGATTATCTTCTTCGGCAATATCAAGGTCATACAACTTAAAAATAGGCTCGCCGCCCTCAATTACAGGCTTTTCATCGGCAGGAATGCTTTTTTCATACAGCTCGCCGCTGCGAAAGTAAATGATATTGACAACTTTGCCGCTTTTTAAGATAAGACCGCTGCCGTTTTCGATGATTTCGGTCTGCTCGGCGGAATTTATCTTGTTGGAAACATACCTCAAAGCCGCCGTTGCGCCGAAAGTTTTGTCAAAATTCGTGCTGATACGGCTGTAAGTGTTCGCAGCAACAGCGATTATCATAAGCATACAACCGGCAAACAGCACGAAAAGCAGCATACTTCCTATCGTACCAATAGTATCGCTGAGTGTTCTGTTACTGTATTTTTTCATTTCGGCGCCTGCCTTTCGATAACGGTCACGGACGGACGCACATTATCTGCAAATCGTTCGTAATTTACTATATATTTGTTTTTGTCGTAAATTACCCCGTAATTTTCACGCAGATATTCCGCTGTGGGCGGATATACCCCCTCGATGGCATAGCAAAGCGTTATCCCGTTCTCAATGGTATTTTTGACGGCGGCAAGCTGTTCCCTGCCCGAAAACTCGGACGTGTTTGAAAGAGCTGTGCATATCCACACTATCATTGCAATAAACAGAACTATCGGAAAGACACGCCGCAAAATATTTTTTATTCCATTGCGTTTCATAGCCCCACCTTATCCCATCACAGACATTATATTCATAAGCGGAATCATTACAGTAAGCAGAATTGCACCGATAACCGTCGCAAGTATAATTACAATGGAAGGCTCTATAAAAGACACAATGCTTGCGGCAGATTCTGTGGCTTTCTCGTCGCAGCGGTCGGAAAGTTTTCTCCACGCTTTTTCAAAAGAACCCGAACTGTATGCGATTTTAAGTGACCTTGCGTGAACCGCGGGAAAAATGCCCGACGACGCAATAACGTCAGCAAAATATTCTCCTGCAAGCAGTCTTTCACGGCATTTTTCAAGCTTTTCCCTGAGGTTTTTGTCGTCGATCAGTTCGGCGGCATATTCCACCATTTCATCGGGAGCAATACCTGCCGATACCATCATTGACATTGCTCCTGCTATTTTGGAGAGCGAGAAACTCCTTGAAATTTTACTTGTCAGGGGAAATACCGCCAAAAACGACGAAAGTTTGTGCCTGAAACCGGAAAAATTCGACAGAATAGCAATTACAGCCGCTGCAGCGATTATTACAACAAGCACGATCAACATAGCCGTTCCTACGC
This sequence comes from uncultured Clostridia bacterium, assembly GCA_947624555.1. GTDB lineage: Bacteria > Bacillota > Clostridia > Oscillospirales > Ruminococcaceae > CAG-115. The sequence continues at coordinate 23,037 of CANQKW010000019.1, read as the reverse complement.
CGTAAGCAACATCTACCGTAAGTTGTACCGATTCGGTTATCGAACTGTCGAACTGTGAGAAAATATCGCCGAACATCGGCAAAACCAGTACAATAAGTACCACAATAACCGCTGTCATCATAACCAGCAGCATCATCGGGTGCAGTACCGCAGAACGCACCATACGGTTAAGCTCGGCACGTTCCTCGTAGTAATGAGCCAGTCCCACAAGCACATTTTCAAGCTCTCCCGTGACCTCTCCTATCCTTACCATTTTGATAACGTAATCGGGAAATACAGTGCTGCTTTCCATTGCCTGCGCAAGAGTTTCATCATTGTTCAAATCATCAAGCAGCGACGAACATATTGATATTATGCGTTTATCGTCGATATCCTCACACAGCACCTCAATGCCGCTGCTAAGCTGCATTCCGGCATTGAGCATAAGCGCAAGCTGCTCACAAAAATATGCGGTCTCATCATGCGTTAATTTTTTTATCATCTTAATTCATTTCCTTATCTTCAGTAGTAGTATACAGCAGAGTAGTTGCTGTTGTTTGAGATATAGTCCGAAATCTGCTGTTTATTTGCCGAACCTGCATAAAATGTAGCGTCCACGAGGTTGTAACCGTTATTTTTCAGCAGAAGTTCGGGGGTTATCCAGCCTGTTTCGGGCGTGTAAACCTCATTCCAGGCGTGATAAATGCCGTTCGGTGCTGCATATCCGTGAACCATTCTCGTAGGAATACCCTGCGAACGCAGCATTGCAGCCAACAACGCCGAATAATCGTAACAAATTCCCTTTTTTGTCGCAAGCGTAGTATCGGGATTTGGGACATATCCGCTTTTTACCGTGGCAGCAAGCTGATTGTCATATGTGATATTCTCTGTTACCCACATAAAAACAGCCGCTATTTTTTCAATATTTCCTGTTTTTCCTGCACAAAGCTCTGCTGCCTTATAAACCGCATTTGAGGATTTTGTGTAGTTTACATAGTGATTTGGATACATATACGGAGAGCGGAAATCCGAAATATTCACATCAATGGTCGTCTGAAGTCCTGCCGAATAGTTTGAACCGTCTATCTGCTCATATATAGTGATTTTATATGTGCCGTTTCCCATTGAGAGAGGATAATATTCGGTTTTTCCGTTCGGGTCAAGGTCGTGGGTATAGGTTTCTCCGTTTGCCTCCATACGTAATTTTACCTTGCTTTTTGAACCTGTATATCTTGCTGAAATATATCCCTGCGCCGAATTTGAGTAATCCAAAACACCGCAGTCTTTGACCTGTGTTTTTATGCCCGGTGAAGTCGGAATTTTAATATCGGGAATAACCACCACAGGCGGTGAAACTTCTTCTTCCGAAGAGCTGCTGCTCTGCTGACTGCTGCTTGTGCTCTGTAAGGAGCTTGAATCGGACATATTTTCCGACGAGCTTTCGGGCGCACTCTGACTTTCAGATACAGAGCTTGATGAAAAACTGCTTTCTTCCGATACATCAGAGCTGCTTGATGCGACAGAGCTTATTTCCAACTCTTCTGTACGGGAAATATCTGATGTGCTCTCCGAAATCTCGTGCGTGCTGTCATAAGAGCTGTAATTTCCGCCGTCAACCCCACAGCCCGTTAATATCAAAGACGCAGCTATAACGGTCAGCAGGGATTTTTCCGCATATTTTTTTATTTTATCCGGCCCTTTTCCGGATAGGTTTTTTAACATATTGAATTATCCTTTCCGGAACAAGAATTTACTTATTGCGTTTCAGCTTAAGGTCACGCAAAGTCATATAATTTCTGTCTGTTTCGGTGAAAACCTTGCGGTCAGTGCCTTTCAGTATATCTTTGATGAATTCAGCAGCCTGACGGTAAAATTCGTCCTCGTAGTTAGTGATATTTTTGCCGCCGTAAGGAAATGCGTCCGATGAATAGAAATTCTTGGAAATATCTATCACATAGCACTTTGTAATACCTGCAAAACGCTCCTCGCAAAGCGAAATGAACTTTTTTTTGATGTCATACATCGGATCGGGCATTTCCGCAAGCTCATAATCGCTTGTTATATAGCGGTTTTTAGGTTCTGTCTTGACGAGAATTATATTTTCACCGTAAATATCAAGTATCTCATTTGAGAATTTTGTTATTCCTTCAAAGCAGTATTTCATATCTCTCTTCTCAAAAAGATAACATTCGACAATGTCCTTCTTATTTTTCTTGAAAAAATCGGTTCTGCGAAGGAAGTCATCTATTTCAAACAAATCGCCGTGAAATTCCGCCATTGTGCATATGAGGTCGTAAAAGTCAACTATAATCCACTGTCCGGCGCTGTTTTCAAGAGTTTCAATACCCTTGCGCTTAAATGCGTCGGAAATGACATTTCTGCGCCAGCGGCTGTCACAGAACTGTTCTGCGTCGACGGGAATTTCAAATTCAATCGGTCTTTCGAGAGCGAATATTGCAGGCTGCATATAAATATAACTTCCGATACGCGCCTCACGGCAATGATTGACTGCCTCGCGGGAAACACTGCTGCCCCATACGTCTATAGTCAAATCGCACAAATTTGAAAAATACTGCCGCATTTGTGCTTTTCCCCTGAGAAGAAATACAAGCTCTGCGTTTTTTTCGTCAACAGACGCACCGGTCTCCCTTGAAAGCTGATGCGCTATCTTTTTTACTATATTGTAATTTCCCTCGAAAGCAGGACGGTAGAAATCATAGGGCTTTGTGAGATTTCCCTTTTCAACGAGATTGATTATCTCAGCGGCTTGCACCAGTTCTTCCGCACCCTTATCATTTGCAAAGAAATCCTTTACGAAAATCAAATCGGATTTGCCTGCTTTTTTCAATCGGATAATTCTCTCGCAGTTTCTTGCACAGAAATCCACTGAAGTGTAAGCAACAAGCTTATCGGCGGCATTATCCATATCAAGAAGTCGTTTGTGATAAGACCTTTCTGTCATACTTTCATAGTATCTCATAGCACGGGAAAACCATATTTCCGCATCGTATGAATTTTCACAGGTTCTTCCCTTTCCTGCCGCAATTTCTTCGGCTGCATTGTAGGCATTTACATAATAATCGTTTTCAAACTTAATTGAACTGCCTTCCTCGACAAAATATTTATCGGAAATATCCACAACAGACGGATTTACGATTTTTATGAAATAGTCCTCCATTTCGCATAATAAACGATTAAGACGGCTGTTGTCCTCGGATGTACGCAGCTGCAACCCCTTAAATCTGCGTGAGGAAATATTGCAGCGAAAAAGAATAATTTTTTCCGACTGCGTTGCGGCAAGCAGCCTTTTTGCAAAGTTTTTTACAAGCGGTTTCCAGACATTTTCACCGAAAGGCGCACGTATCCTGAGCCAATGATCTCTGTGTTCCTTATAAAACTCCGAGTTTCGCATAGCCTTTGTATTTGAGTAATAACAGTCGCCGTTGTTTTCGTGCTTGAAAATTGAAATGGTCGCCGCTGTATAGAAATCAACAGCAACAAAATCAGGGTTATTTTCCGTGATATATCCCGTTAAATCCTTGCTTACATCAAGTGCGAGAGAGCCTTGCATATCATCGGTCAGCTTATGCATTTTTTCCGCACCGAGTGACAGCGGCGAGAGATACAGCGCTGATTTATCAATTTTAAAGCCGTTTCCCGAGTTAAATATCCTATAGAGTATCAAAGAACCCACAAGCATCACAGAAGGCTTTTCGATATAGAATTTTATTTCGCTGCCGATATATTTCTTTGTTCTTTTGAAAGAATTGTCGGTATTTTCGCTGTGAACAGGCAAAGCACACTCAACGGATACACCGAAATCACGGCTCTCGCTGTAAATCGGGATATAAGACAATTTTGCCGAAGTTTTCTTGATGTCACGGTAAATCTCCACACGCAGGATAAGACCGTCACGCTGCTCGGAAAGTTCTGACAGCGAGGTAAGAAATGACCCCAGAGAATATGCACACGGCACACGCCTTCCGTCGTCGGTTTCTATATATCTTAATCTCTGTACGGTGTGGGTATGCGACCCGATTATCAGATCAGCGCCTGAATTTGCAATAAACTTTGCCTCTTCACGCTGATAGCGTCTTATCTGATGAGAATTTGTCATACCCCAGTGCATATATGCGATAATAAACTCTGCTCCGTCAGCACGAGCAGTATTTATAAGTTCTGTAAATAAATTGCGGCTGTATTTGCCTGCTTTATCTGAAATTTCATTATAATCGGAACCGATTTCAAACATACTGCAGGCAATCAGTCCGATTTTAAATCCCTTGACGTCAACAACAGCGAGATTATTTCCACAAGTACCGAAATTCATCATTCCCGATTTTCTGATCGTTTCGACCGTACGGTCAAGCCCTAACTCTCCGTAAGCCAGCGCATTATCGGTCGAAGTTATCAGTCCGCTGAAACCTGCTCCGGCAGCGGCATATATAAAGCTTGACGGCGCATTGCTCTTTATTTGTAAGCTGCTGAGGCTCTTCTGCTCGTGTTCATAGGGGACTTCATCGCAGCAAATCTGGTCCAGCACGCCTGCCGAAAAATCCGCTTTTGCCAGCGTGGAACGTATATTGTCAAAAGAATGCGTAAAATCATACCCTTCCGACTTTTTCTGCATAGAAGGAGTACACATAATTTCGCCCGTAAACATCAGAACAGCTTTCTGACTGTAGTTTTTTGATGTTCTTTTAACAACAATTTCTGTCCGTGCCGTCTTGCCGTCTGACGAGGATATTTTGATACCTGTAACACCCTTTTTCTTCGCAGTAACAACACCTGACGGGTCTACAACGGCAATATCCGCATTTTCTGAAATATAGGACAATGTAACGTTCGGGTCGGCACATTCCGTTTGTATCTGCGCTGATTCGCCCGTATTCATACAAATCGTACCCTCTGATTTGAGAGTTGTACAAACAGGCAGGAATGATATTCTGTGTGAAGGTTCGCCTGTTACCTCGACACCGTTTTTCAGATAAAACGCACGCACCTCGGCAATATAGTGCCTGCCGTTTTCAAGTCCGGAAATTGTTTTTTGCGCTTTCTGTGCATATCTCATTTTTATGCACTTTGTCGGCTCATAAGGCGAGTACAGATACACCTTATATCCTTCCGCACCGAAAACAGCATTCCATTTCAGAAATACTGCGCAGTCCTTTTCAACAGCGGAAAAGCCCTCAGGCGCTGCCAGCGTCTGTGACATAAAACTTCAACCCCCTAAAATATTTTACTCATCACAGAGCGATTTTTTTATAATAATTCTTGAAGAATGAGTAAATCAAACACACTAATACATTTTGTATTATACTACAAAATCATTAATTTTTCAAGAGGTTTTGCAAATTTTATGCGGTAAGCAGAAAACCTCTTGACATCAATTGTCAAAAATGATATACTGTAATAAATTGGGAGTAACGTTAAATAAACGATTTCCTTGATAAAATTGTTTGAAAGCTGTCCCCCAAATTAGTCGGGGGAATTTTTTTGAAAAAGTAAATTGGGAATATTATGAATATTAGTGTTTACGATACTGCGCCGCAGTCAATAAGAGATTTCATTTACTATGAGCAGATAGTCAAAGGACGCTCTGAGCTTACGGTAAAAAATTATTACAATGACCTGAAAACATTTTTCAGGTTTTATAAAATTCGCAAAAAAGGCTTTCCCGAAGAGGATTTTGCGAAAATTGATATTTCGGACATTACAGATGACGACATCAAATCCGTTGATTTGACTCTTGCGCAGGAATTTCTTGTTTTTATGAAAACAAAGAAGAATAATGAGCAAAAAGCCAGATACCGCAAGGCTGTTTCTTTGAGGCAGTTTTATAAATTTCTTACAAATAACAAGAATATGTTCGATGTAAGTCCGATGTCAAATCTTGAACTGCCCAGCCCGAAAGCCGCCCTGCCAAAATTTCTCACACTTGAGCAATCGCTTGAGCTGCTGGTAAATATTGATACGCCCGACAGAAAACGGGATTACTGCATTATCACCTTTTTTTTGAACTGCGGTATGCGTTTATCCGAGCTTGTGGGGATAAATTTGAGCGATATTAAGAAAACGATTTCCGATAATGAGGAAGTTTATACGCTAAAAGTCATCGGAAAAGGCAGCAAGGAACGTCTTGTTTATCTGAACGACGCTTGTGTAAACGCTTACAAGGAATACATCAACCCCGATGTAACCGACCCCGAAGAACGAAATGCAGCCGGTTTGCGCGATATGAGCGCTCCAACGGACGCTTTGTTCCTGAGCAGGCGGCGTACACGCATATCTAATCGCCGTGTACAGCAAATTGTCGAGGATTGTTTGAAATCCTGCGGTCTGGACAATATGGGAATATCCGTGCATAAGCTGCGCCATACGGCTGCTACCCTGATGTATCAGAACGGTGTCGACGTGCGTGTGCTTAAAGATGTTTTGGGTCACGAAAATCTCAATACTACGCAGATATATACTCATGTATCAAATTCTCAGATGCAGAATGCCATGAAACATAATCCGCTTTCTGACGTAAAGCCGAAAAAATAAATTTCAGCTTATTTCACTTGACATTTCTTCGGTTTTAATGTAGAATATATATAGTAATTTTTTGGAGGCTAATTATGGAAAAAGTAATCGTAAATACAGGCGTAAGCTATGAAATTCTTATCGACAGAGGTATTCTTGATAATTCGGGAGAATATATCTCATCTGTTATGAAATCGGGAAAGGCTTGCGTTGTTACAGACGATAATGTCGACAAAATATACGGCGAAAGATTTATGAAATCTCTCGAAAAAGCAGGTATTAAAGCAAAAAAATATGTTTTTCCTCACGGAGAGGCCTCAAAAAATCACACGACATTACAGGGCATATATGAGTTTCTTGCCGAGAATGATTTTACACGGTCAGATTTTATTGCGGCTCTGGGCGGAGGAGTTGTCGGCGATACGGCAGGATATGCCGCTGCGACGTTTATGAGGGGAATTGATTTTGTACAGATACCCACTACTGTTCTGAGCCAGTCGGACAGCTCTGTCGGAGGAAAAACCGCTGTAAATATCAATGCGGGAAAAAACCTTGTGGGAGCTTTCCATCAGCCAAGACTTGTAATTTGCGATACCGATACGCTTAAAACGCTTACTCCCGAATTTTTCTCCGACGGTATGGCTGAAGTTATTAAGCACGGTATGATAAAATCCCCCGAACTGTTTGAAATCCTTTCAACAAAAGATATTTCGGAAAATATGGTTGACGTTATGAAACGAAATGTCTCCATAAAAGGAAAGGTCGTAGAGGCAGACGAGCGTGAAAAAGGAGAACGTATGCTGTTGAATTTCGGACATACATTAGCTCACGCTCTTGAAAAGTATTACAATTATACGGGAATTGCTCACGGGCACGCTGTTGCAGTAGGAATGAGCGTTTTCACGCATATTGCCCAACGAAGAGGAATGTGCAGAAAAGGCGTTGCCGATAAACTGGACGAGCTGCTTATAAAATGCGGTCTGCCGATAACCGACAATGCTCCTCTCGATGAATTGTACAAGCTTTCGCTGCACGATAAAAAACATCTTTCAAGCGGAATGAATATAGTGATTTGCTCGGATATAGGCAAGAGCGAAGTTGTAAAGATGTCTGTCGAAGAATATAAAAACTTTCTGGAGAGCTGATTATGGATATAATTATTACGCCAAACCGTTTGTCCGGCGAGGTTGTCGTTCCGCCGTCAAAAAGCGTTGCTCACAGAATGATCATAGCGGCGTCTCTTGCCAACGGAGTTTCTACTATCACAAACCTCTCGCCTTCCGTGGATATTACGGCAACAATGGACTGTATGAGAGCTTTAGGCTCTAAAATCAGTTACAGCAATAATACGGCGGTTATTGAAGGAATAAAATCTTCTCCCGATAAAGCCGTTTTAAATTGTCACGAGTCAGGGTCTACGCTGAGATTTCTGATACCTGTTGCCTGCGCTCTGGGAACGAACGCCGAATTTACAGGCAGCGGAAAACTTCCTCAAAGACCTATCACGCCTTTTCTCGATGAACTTCCAAAGCACGGGGTAACTTTTGATATTCCTGAAAACGGGGACAATTTGCCTTGTAAGGTCCAAGGCAAGCTTACAGGCGGAAAATTTGAAATTGACGGAGGAATTTCCTCTCAATTTATCACGGGACTGCTTTTTGCTTTGCCGCTGCTTTCCGACGACAGCGAAATTATTATGACCTCTCCCCTTCAGTCAAAACCGTATGTGGATATAACGATAGGCGTATTGCGTAATTTCGGCTGCGAAATCAAAGAAACCAAAACAGGTTATTCGGTAAAAGGCGGTCAGAAATTAAAGCCTTTTTCGGGCGCAGTTGAGGGCGATTATTCCCAGGCATCTTTCTTCTATGCGGCAAATATTTTGGGTTCTTCGATTAAAATTAAGGGCTTGAATGAAAATTCTCTTCAGGGCGATAAGGCAATAGTCGATATTTGCGAAAAAATAATGTCCAACGGCAAAGCTTATGAGCTTGATTGCTCGGATATTCCCGATTTGGTGCCGATTTTGTCCGTTCTGGGTTGTTTTTGCAAGGGCACAAGCCGCATAACAAACGCCGCACGTCTGAGAATAAAGGAATGTGACCGCCTTGCCGCAATGGAAACCTGCCTCAATAAAGCAGGCGGAAAAGTAAAATCAACGCCCGACGGACTTGAAATCGAAGGCGTTGACACTCTAAAAGGCGTCGAAACGGACAGCTTTAACGACCACAGAATTGCTATGTCAATGGCTATTGCGGCGACAAGGTGCGAGGGTGAAATGATCATTCGCAGAGCAGAGTGCGTTTCAAAATCATATCCCGACTTTTTTGAGGTTTACAGAGCACTCGGCGGACAATTTAAAGAAATTTAAGTAGGAGAAGAAAATGTCATCTTGTTTTAACAGTGGGGTTAAAATCTCAATATTCGGCGAAAGTCACGGAAAAGGGATTGGCGTGGTCATAGACAATTTACCTGCAGGAGAAGAAATTTCGCTTGATAAAATCGGCGAATTTATGGCAAGACGTGCCCCCAAAAAGGACGGCACGTCAACGACCAGAAATGAAAAGGATATTCCCGAAATACTTTCGGGTCTGTACGAAAATAAAACCACAGGCACTCCTCTTGCGGCTGTAATTTATAATTCGGACCAACATTCGGGCGATTATGGCAATATTTCTCATACTGCACGTCCTGCTCATGCGGATTATACGGGATTTTTGCGGTATAACGGCGCTAATGACCCCAGAGGCGGCGGTCATTTTTCGGGCAGACTTACCGCTCCTCTTTGCTTTGCAGGGGCAGTTTGTTCTCAGATACTGGAAAAACAAGGCATAACCGTAGGCGCTCATATAAAATCCATCAAGAACATAAAAGACGAGAGCTTTGACCCTGTAAATGTCACTGCTGAACAGTTAAATTATGTCAAATCACGTTCTTTTCCGGTTATTTCGGACGATGCAGAGGAAAAAATGCGTGAAATTATAAACTCTGCAAGAATGAATCTCGACAGCGTTGGCGGCATTGTAGAATGTGCAGCAGTCGGTTTTCCTGCCGGAACAGGCTCTCCGATATTTGACGGTCTTGAAAATATCATATCACATCTGGTTTTCGGGATACCTGCTGTCAAGGGTATAGAATTTGGAAACGGATTTGAATGTTCGGATTTGTTTGGCAGCGAAAACAACGATGAATTTCTCATAAAAGACGGTAAAATTGTTTCAAGGACAAATAATCACGGGGGTATTCTCGGCGGAATAAGCTCGGGAATGCCGATTATCTTCAGAGTTGCTTTTAAACCGACGCCGTCTATCTCCCGTCCGCAGAAAACCGTTGATTTCAAAAGTATGACCGAAACCGAGCTTGTTATAAAGGGCAGGCACGACCCCTGCGTTGTACCGAGAGCCGTGCCGTGCGTTGAGTCGGCTATGAATATTGCTTTGCTTTCTGCGTTACTTGAAAAACCGCAAATCTGAAAGGAGCATTTTGTGGAAATTCCAAGGATTAGAATATCGGAAATTGACGATATATGCGTTCTTATTTGTCATTTGATTTACTCTCTGGGCTGCCCGTTGTCCAAAGATGAGTTGATAGAAATAACCTCTCTTGAGGACGCAGTAAACTATTTTAATCTTACGTCAGCTCTTGAAAAAGCCTCAGGACGCCTTCTTAATGTAACTGATGTCGACGGAGAAACCGTTTTTTCAAACACACCAATGGGAATTAAGGCTGCAAAGGATTTGGGAGATACACTTCCTCTGTCGGTTCGTGACAAAATGTTCAAAGAGGCTGTTCGGGTATACACGCGTGACGCTATGTACAAAAAAGGTTCATTCCTTGCCGTACGATACATTCAGAATTTTGACGGAAGTTGTACTGTCGGCGTTAGAATAATGGACGAGGAAACCGCAAAGCAGAAATATTTCCTTGAAATGAGCGTTGAAAACAGCGAAAAAGCCGATCTGATAAAAAACAGAATAAAAGAAAACCCAAAAAAATTCAAAAAATATCTCGATGATTATTTCAAAGAATAAAATACGACCGCTCAAAAGTGAAATTCCTTTGAGCGGTCTTTTTTATTTTTCTGTGATAAATTTCTCGGCTAATTCTGCGGCATATTTACAAATTTTCGGACAAGGACGCTTTTTATAGTATTCGGGAGTTCTTTCTTCGGGCTGAGCCGACTCTTCGGGTTTTTTAAGTCCGAGAAGTTCCTTGCAGATTATACTTCCGTTGTCCCTTTTAAATTGCTCCGCAGCAGCACGAATTTTCTCATAAAGCACTTTTTTCTGCGCAATATTTTTGGGATCGCTGTATCCGTAAACCTCGCTTAAAACCATTACAATTCCCGAAAAACAGCCGCAGACCTCTCTCATTCTGCCCATTCCGCCGCCAAAACCGCTTATTATTACGGCTAATTTGTCCTTTTCAATCCCAATGACATCGGAAAAAGCAAGCACAACGGACTGCGAGCAGTTATAGCCTTTCAGAAAATTTTCGTAAGCGTCTTCTCCCCTGCTCATTTGCAAAATTCCTCTATTGCGTCTGCAATCGGGTCGGCGGCGTCTGTTTCCATAAATTCAAGTCTGCCGTCGTCAACCAGTTTTGCGATTTCGGGATTTATCGGCAGCTTTGCAAGAACCTTGAGATTGAAATTCCTTGCTGTGTCGTCAATATGACTTTCGCCGAAAACATTGATATGTTTTCCGCAGTCGGGACAAACGGCATAGCTCATATTTTCCACAAGACCTATTACCGGGACGCTCATCATTTCTGCCATTTTAAGAGCTTTTCCTACTATCATAGAAACAAGCTCCTGCGGAGAAGTCACAACAATTATTCCGTCAAGCGGAATTGACTGGAAAACAGTAAGCGGTACATCTCCTGTTCCGGGAGGCATATCAACAAACATATAATCCACATCATTCCAGATAACTTCGGTCCAGAACTGTTTTGCAGTGCCTGCAATAATCGGACCTCTCCAGACTACGGGGGCTGTTTCATCGGGGAGCAGCAGATTTACGCTCATCACCTTAATTCCGTTTTGAGTTAAAACGGGGTAAATTGCGTTTTCGTCACCCGTTGCCTTTTCCTTTATTCCAAACGCCTTTGGAACTGAAGGACCTGTTATATCTGCGTCAAGAACGGCTGTATTATAGCCTCTGCGGTTCATAAGAACAGCGCTCATACAGGTAACAAGAGATTTTCCAACACCGCCTTTTCCGCTGACAATTCCTATCACTTTTTTTATTCTTGATAACTCGTGTGGTTTTTCAAGAAAGCTCTTCGGGTCACGCTCTGAGCAATTCTCAGAACAGCCCGAACAATTATGACTGCACTCGCTCATTTTTTCTTCCTTTCAAATTGTTTATTTATTTTTGAAAATTTCTGTAATTAGAAATCTTCTTACACACTTCTGACAAAAATCATAGAGCGTTCGTCCTGAATATAATTTTCTTTTTTGAGGGAAAATATTAACTTTTCCTCATCGCTCGTTTTAATCGGAAAAATGATTTTTTTCGCCGTCATCTGCTCTGCCCACTTCTGAATAGCCCTCAGCAAAGCAATCGCAGCACCCTTTTCACGATAATACGCATTTATTCCCAGACCTACGATTTCAACATAACGGCTTTCCATAAGGCTTGAAATGTCTACTGCGTGGACATAACCAACGACATGACCCGAATTAACCGCCACAAGGACAACACTTGTTTCGTCACTGATAATTTCTCTCAGCATACTTTGTGTTTCTTCGAGAAACAAGCCTATTCCCTCAAAAGCATTATTTATTCTGAAAATTGATGCTGCATCCTGGTCGACAGCAGGTCTGACCGAAAATTTATACATACCTAGCTCCGTATCTCGTCGGCAAAGCTTTTTCCGGCGATGTTTCCGTTAATACCCAATAGACCGAGAATTGTAGCCGCAATATCACAAAATCCGGCTCTTGTGCCCAAATTTACGGGTTTTATCTTATCGCCGTAAATCAACACGGGTATATACTCTCTCGTATGGTCTGTGCCGCTGTGACAAGGGTCGCAGCCGTGGTCCGCCGTCAATATAAGAACGTCTTCGGGACGCATTTTGGCTTTAAACTCTCCCAACCATTTATCAAATACATTAAGGGCGTTTGCATAACCCTCAGCGTTGCGGCGATGACCGTAAATCATATCAAAATCCACAAGATTTGTGAAACAGATGCCTTTGAAATCCTGTTTCTGGTAATCAGAAGTGATTTCCATATCGGTTTCATTTCCTATTCTTCTGTCGCAGACGCTTATTCCCTTTCCTGCAAAAATATCGTAAATTTTGCCGATACCAATTGTATCCGAGCCGTTTTTTCGGATAATATCAAGAAATGTGTCATTCGGCGGTTCAAGAGAAAAATCGTGCCTGCGAGGCGTTCTGCTGAAAGGATATTCTCCCTCAAACGGTCTTGCTATAACTCTTCCCACAGCATAATCGCCTTTCAGAATTTCACGGGCAATTTCACAGTATTTGTACAATTCTTCGACAGGAACTGTTTTCTCGTGGGCGGCTATCTGAAAAACGCTGTCCGCTGATGTATAGACGATCAAATCGCCCGATTTTATATGCTCTTCACCGTAATCCGCAATAACCTTTGTGCCAGAATAAGGTCGATTGCAAAGAACTTTTCTGCCTGTTCTCTTTTCAAACTCCCCGATAACCTCAGGCGGAAATCCGTCAGGAAAAGTCGGAAAAGCCTTTTCACTTACAAGACCTGCTATTTCCCAGTGCCCTGTTGTAGTGTCTTTTCCTTTGGAAAGCTCTGAAATTCTCAGATAAGCTCCTTCGGGAGATTTTTCCGATTTCCCGAAACTCACTCCGTCAATATTAAACAGACCCATTTTCGCCATATTCGGCACGTCCAACTTTCCCGTATTGAAACAAGAGCGCAGAGTATTTGCTCCCTTGTCGCCGAATTCGGCTGCGTCGGGCATTTCGCCTATGCCGAAACTGTCAAGAACTATAAGAAAAATGCGGTTTGTCATAAAATCACCTCGATAAGCCCTTTGCGAGGAGCTTTACAGCAGAGCTTGTTCCTATTCTGTCACAACCTTCGTTCAGGAACATCTCAAGCTGCTCTTTGACCTTTATCCCGCCCGCAGCCTTTATTTTGACATTCTTTCCGATATGTTTTTTAAACAGCCGTATATCTTCAATATCAGCTCCTGCCGTGCCAAATCCCGTCGAAGTTTTGATGTAATCCGAGCCTGCTTTGGTAACGCACTCACAAAGCCTTATCTTTTCTTCTTCCGTAAGATAGCAGGTTTCGATTATAACCTTTAAAATTTTCTCTCCGCAGACATATTTCACGGCTTTTATCTCATTTAAAACAGCGTCATAATTGCCGTTTTTAACGTCCGTAAGATTGATTACCATATCAATTTCATTTGCGCCGTTGTTGATTGCATCTTTCGCCTCAGAGCATTTTACGGCGGTTGACGAATAACCCAAAGGAAATCCTATCACCGTGCAGATATTAAGTCCGGGATAACGTACAGCCGCATATTCCACATAGCAAGGCGGTATACAGGCAGAGGCGGTCTTAAAAATCATTGCCTCCTGACAAAGAGCGTCAATTTCGCTTTTTGTCGCATATGCTTTAAGCAATGTATGGTCAATATGAGGAAATATTTCGGAATTATTCATAAAAACACCTCAAAATAATCTGAAAGATTTAAACGACAGTATACCGTCAGCTCTTATTTTCAGCTTACACTTTCCGATAACGGGAGTAAAAGCGGAAGAAAATGCCCTGAATTCCGACAGACTTCCTGTGGTAGGAATATCAATTTCCGAAAGAATTTCGTTTTTGTCGGAATTTATAATATAAACCTTTGTTTTGGCTGACGGATTGGAAACAACAACTTCAACATTATTTTCATTATTCAAAATGCAGTTTTCAAAGTAAATCGAGCTATATCCGTCAGACAACAGGGCGTATTCGTTGAGATTTTTGTCCGTAAGAAACTCGACTCCCGTGTACTCCCACGACGCCGACGCAGGAACGGGTTTTTTCACTTCCAGTCCGATATAATCTTCTCCGTTTACATTTATCTCTGCAGTTCTTAATATTTCCGCCGAAGAGGCGCCTATCTGAATTTCATAAGTTCCCGTGAAAACAGCTTGACGATTATTGTTCAAATCCCACATAGCAAGCTCCGATATATTAAATGTGAGCTTGACCAAAACAGACTTTTCCGCAGAAACAAAAACTCTCTTGAATGCCTTTAATTCTTTAAACGGAACAGCGCTTGAAAATTTCGGCGCAGCAACGTAAAGCTGAACGACCTCGTCCGAATCAAAATTACCGATATTCTTAACTTCAACAGTGACCTCGCAGCAATCGTTTGCATTATAGTTTTTCTTATTGATTTTAAGATTGCAATAACGGAAAGCGGTATAGCTCAATCCGTAACCAAACGGAAAAACAGGCTCTTTGCAGTAATATCGGTAAGTGCTTTCGGTTCTTATGATATTGTAATCCTTTATGCTGCCGAGTTCATTTTCCGACGAATACCAAGTAATAGGACAGCGTCCTGCCGGAGAAACTTCTCCGAAAAGAATTTTTGCAACGGCACCGCCCATTTCGGGTCCTGCGTGAGATGTGTGCAAAATTGAATGAAAACGGTTATCGACAGAATAAGGGTAACCCGATACTATCAGCAAAACAGCGTTTTCATTGAGAGAAAGCACCAAATCAATAAGCTTTTGCTGGTGTTCGGAGAAAGACAGCGTTTTTCTGTCCTCGTTTTCTCTTGCGCCGATAAGAGGATGATTTCCCAAAACAAGCACAGTATTATGCGCTTCCGTGACAGCTTTCTTCACCCTGTCGACACCCAACGAAAAAACTTCAATATTGAACAGCGAATTGCTCTTTGGAATAACTCTTTCGGTTACTTCGATTTTTTTATCGTCATTGATACATAAATATCTGCCCTGCCAATTTTTCAGCATACATTCTTTGCCGTTTTCAATGAGAGTAAATTTCTCTCTTACGATCCATCCGTAAGGTTCGTTGGAAATGCATTTCATTACTCCGTTCTCGGAAAGCGTTCCGCTGTCACAGAGAAATTTTCCGTTGTATTTCGATTTAAGCGAAATTTCGTTGTTTCCCCAAACAAAAAGTTCCAAAAGGCAGCTTTCGTTTATCGTAGCTGAATTGCAGGTAAAATTTCCGTCATCAGAAACCGAAAAATAAAATCCTGTTTCGGCGTTTCTGAGAGCAATTATATCGTTTCCCATTTCGTGAGAAACATTTTCACGACCGATTTTAGCAACAACAGCGTCAAGAATAGTCGGATTTTTCTCCGAATAACCCGTATACCAGTCACGGAAATTCATATCTCCGTGAACGCCTATAACTGCGACCCTTTGATTTTCACTGAAAGGGAGCGTCAAGCGCCTGTTCCTCAGAAGAATTACAGACTCCTCTGCCGCTTTGGCAGCAGTTTTACGGAAATTCTCACAAAGCAGTAAATTCTTGTCTATGTTGTTATAAGGGCAGTCGGGGTCAAATTCTCCAAGCAAAAATCTTGCTTTAAGCGCCCCGAAAAGCATATTGTCTAAATCTTTTTCGGAAATAAGATTTTGCGAAAGGGCTTCTCTTGCGGAATTTTCAACAACATCGGTTTCATCGGTTATAATATCTGCTCCGCCGTTTTTTACAACTCTTACAAACGACTCTGTGTGAGAAAGGTCGGTCTTATGACGGGTAACATTTTCCACAAAATCCCAGGCGTCTGTCACCGCAAACAACATTCCGCACTCTTTTTTGCAGAATGACGTTACTTCGGGATTGCACATTCCCTCAACGCCGTTTATCATATTGTAAGAAGTCATAACGCTCTTTGCGCCGCCGTCTTTCAGTGCCTTTTCAAACGGTTTAAGGTAATAATTATGTTTCAATACGGCAGGAATTGAAGAATTATCGGCAGTCCTGTCCTCTTCGTTGTTATTTGCATAAAAATGCTTTAATGTAGGGATAACACGGAGATATTTGCTGTCATTTCCAACCATTCCCCTCGTATAAGCCGCGGTCATTTTTCCCGTAAGTTCGGGGTCTTCGCCGTAACCTTCTTCGGTACGTCCCCAGCGAGGGTCACGTTCAAGGTCAACGGTAGGCGCCCAAAGGCAGAGAGACGACTTGTTTATCTTGTTGTAAATGCGTGCCTCAGTACCCGTTATTGTGCCGATTTCTTCCATAAGACCCGTGTCAAACGTTGCCGACATACCGATAGGTTCGGGAAAAACCGTTGACGGTGCCTCGGGATATTTTTTTTCGTCACGACTGTCATATCTTACAAGAAGTCCTCTGGCAGCCTCTGTTCCTATTTTGAAACCCTTTATACCAAGCCTTTTAACAGGCTTTTGATTTGAAGTTATCAGCGAAAGCTTTTCATCAAGAGTAAGCTCTTCCAAAAGAGCATAGGTGCGTTCGTCGACTGAAAGCGAGGTATCCTGAAATTTGTATTTCGGCATAAATATCACCTCTGAAACTTAAGTAATCTTTTTCCTTACCAATGAACAGGACGGCGCATCAATATCCGTTTTTACCGTAATTTTTTCCATAGGGTGGCGTGCGGTATCTATTTCAACGCCGTTTTCGTCGAACATTATCTGCGGACAGAATTTTATCGGCTCTCTGTGAGGAATAACAAGTTCAAGCTCATCATTAAGAGTAAAATAATTTCTTACCGTGAGGTACATTATACCGTTTTCGCATTTATCCACAGAAGCGCAGAAATCATATTTTCTGATATAGCTGCTGCTGGAGAAATACTGTCCGCCGTTTGTTATTTTATCAGGATCCTGTGTGCCGCTGCCTTCGTTCGGAGAACCGTAGAAAAATCCCGTGCAATACGGTCTGTGACTGATTTTGTCAACCTCTTCGATTGCCCAACGAGGCGGCTCTTCACCTTTCAAAACGCTGTCCAGAGCGGCTCTGTAAGCGTTTGTCGTGAGAGCTGTGTAATATGCCGATTTAGCTCTTCCTTCGATTTTAAAACTTGTTACGCCTGCGTCAATAAGGTCGCCGAGATGCTCTATCATACACATATCCCGTGCATTCAAGATAAACGAGCCTCTTTCGTCCTCAAACACCTTGTAGAACTCTCCGGGACGTTTTTGCTCCATAAGATGATATTCCCAACGGCAGGATTGCGCACATTCGCCGCGGTTTGCATTTCTTCCCGTCAAATATTCGGAGATAAGACAGCGCCCTGAGAAACTGACGCACATTGCGCCGTGCACAAAGACCTCGATTTCCATATCTTCGGGTATTTTTTTCCGTATTATCCGTATGTTTTCAAGGTCGACTTCTCTTGCAAGCACCACACGCTTTATGCCCATTTTATACAATTCAAGCGCAGTCCTGTAATTTACTACGCCCGTTTGAGTCGATGCGTGGATTTCAATGTCGGGAGCATACTCCTTTATCATTGAAACAACGCCTATGTCGGCAGCTATTACAGCGTCGACACCCGATTTTGCGGCGGTTTTTATGAAATCGGGAAAAGCATCGACTTCGCTGTTGTTCGGAACAATGTTGCAGGTGATGTAGACCTTTGCACCTCTTTCGTGCGCTGTTTGCACCGCTGAAACAAGTTCCTGCTCATCAAAATTCTTTGCTGCCGCTCTCATACCAAAAGCTTTTCCTGCAAGATAAACTGCGTCTGCGCCGTAACTGAGCGCACATTGAAGGCTTTCTTCATCGCCTGCCGGAGCAAGGAGTTCGGTTTTTCTTATCACTGTGACGCTCCTTCGTTTTCTTCATCTTCAGGCGGCTTAAGACCTGCGTCGATAATATTCTGAAGATGCTGTTCGTAAGTCTGAGCAAAGTAGAAATTACCCTCATCGCTTACAAGGAAATAGAAATAGTCTGTCTGTTCGGGATAAAGCACGGCATTTATCGTATCAAGACCGGGATTGCATATTGCTCCCGCAGGAAGTCCTACGCATTTATCGGTATCGTAAGCGTCCTCGATTGCCTGCATTTTATCCTTATTTGACGAAGTAATTTTTGGTCTGATATACTCCTCGATATAAGTGAATGTCGTATCCGACTGGAGATTAGGGAAATTTTCGGGGTCATTAAGACGGTTGTGGAAAACAGAAGAAATTTTACCCCAGTTATCCTCGCTGTTGCCCTCCCATTGAACGATAGCCGCCAGTCTTACAACTTCGTCAAGCGTCATACCCAGTTCTTTCATACGAGCTTTCATACTCTTTGAAATTTTGCTTTCAAAGTTTTCATACATCGTATCAGCGACTTCTTTTGCGTAATCCGAAGTATCAAAATTGGGGTTCTTTTTAAGGTCGTCAATAACATAAAACTCGTAGGTATCGGGGAAAAGATAGCCCTCAAGCATATTGAACCTGTTAGGATTATCCTCGATCTGCTCTTCAAAGTCGTATTTATTGAGTTTATTTTTGTAGTATTTTTCAAAATCGACCGCACGGCAGACGTAATTCTCTTCAAGAAGTTTACCTATTTCGGCAGCGGTGATGCCTTCGGGTATCATAATGGTAACAGTTTCCGTGTACGTCTTTTTGGTTTTAAGCGTTTCAATTATGCTGCTGTACGACATATTTGAATAAACCGTGTACGTTCCGTTAAGGAAAGGCTTATAATCCTCGGAGTCCTTTTTGTCGGTTATATTGATATACATTTTCATAAGCGACGGCATTTCTATAATTCCCCCATCGTGAAGAGAATTTACAATGTCGTCTACGCTCATATTTTCGTTTATTTCAATTTCAGCCTCCATCATAGGCTTTGCCATACCCGTAATGTCCCTGAGAGCTTTTACAACGTTTATCGAGAGAAAAACGCCCAATCCTATCGCAACGACAGAAATAACCACTCCCAAAAAGACCTGACCCATTGTACGGGTATGATTTATATTATTTTTGTGCTTTTTTCTGCGTCTTTTTACCTCGTTTTGTTCGGGAATATATTCCTCTGATACAGGCTCTGCCGTTTCCCCCCGCATTGAGTCCATAAGAAGAGTTTTTGACAAATCGTCGGCAGCGTTCATTTCGGTAAACTCTTCCCTGGGAGTAATAGAGTGAGTATCACCGATAACCGACTGAACGCTTTTCATTTCCTGAGTTTTTCCGAGGTCTTCCCCGTTTTCCTCAATATTTTCCTTATTTTCAAAATTATTTTCGTCCATTGTTTACCGTCTTTCTGTTAAAAATCGTAATATCAGCCTTTTTATCATGAGGTTCTGAAGGAACAGTCTGCCTGAAAGAGTCATAGCAGATTATAACGGAAGTTCCCCTGAAATCCTTTAAAAATCTGTCATAATATCCTTTTCCGTAGCCTAACCTAAGACCCTCGCCGTCAGCGCAAAGTGCAGGAACGACGCAAAGCGTGTTCTCATCGGCAAAGGCAGGATGATCCGTCGGAGGCTCGTCGATATTGTATCTTCCGGCTTTAAGCTCGTCCTTACTGCGGATATAGTAGAATTTCAATTCCGTATCTCCGCATACGGGAAGTGCAACGGGAATATTGCTTTCAATGCAGTAATCAATCAACATTCTCGTATCAACTTCAATCTCCGTTGATGCGTAGGTAAAAACCTTGTCAAAGTCGAAAATAAACGCTTTAAGCTGATCAAAAATATCCCTGTCAGCCGAAGATTTTTCGAGAATGTCCATTGATTTTCTGCGTTCGATCAGCTCTTTTCTCAGAGCTTTTTTTATTTCTCGCATTGAATTGCGTCACGGATAGCCTTTGAAACTTCCTCGCCCTTAATGACTTTAGCAAGTTCAAGTCCAAATTCAACGGAAACGCCTGCTCCTGCTGCTGTTGTGAAAATTCCGTCTGTAACAACGTTTTTATCGGCAATTACAGCTCCGTCTAATTTTTTTCTGTAATCGGGGTAAGCGGTCGCCTTTTTTCCCTTCAGAAGTCCCTTTTTTCCTATAATTGAGGGCGCAGCGCAGATAGCGCCTATCGGGATATTGTTTTTGGCGCAAAAATCAACCGCAGACTGCACGACCGAAGAATTTTCAAGATTTACCGTTCCCTGTGAACCTCCGGGAAGGACTATCATTTCAACTTTTTCATCAAGGACGACCTCGTTGTCGGAAATATCGCATAATACTTCAATTCCGTGAGAGCTTTTTGCCTTTTTTCCGTTAAATCCTACAGTCAAAACCTCGCATCTTGCACGGCGAAGAATATCAATAGGAGCTATCGCCTCTGTTTCCTCAAAGCCGTCTGCCAAAAAAACATAAATCATTTTGTACTCCTCCGTATCAGTTAAAATATAGATAATATTTCTCTTCCATAAAAGCAGGAAAATATGAAAGCTTTGCTTTTCTGAGATTATCCGCACCTGCGTCGTCCTCTCGGTTGATATAGACAAATTTCCCGTTGAGAGCGCGCACAAGCACATTATTTATTGCCGCATAAGAGCCTTGATAATCCCGTGAAGATTTTTCAACGTGAACCACAAAGCAATCGTCCGATGAAGGCTCTCCAAAAGCAAACGCCTCTACTCTGCCGTTTACTCGGATCGCTTCGCCGAAATATCCAAGCTCTTCGTAATGCTTAAAGCTTTCTTCCACAACAATTTGTTCTGCAAGCTTTTCTTCGTCGCCTGCGTCAACGTTTTCTTCAGCCCATCGCCTGTTCAGCTCGGCACATTCGCTGAGATTTTCCTTTGTAATCTTTTCAAAACTCCAGTTATTTTCGTAAAAGCGATTAAGATGATTGCGCTTTGCGTGATATTTCTTTCCGATTAGATTTTCCAGATTTTCCGATAAATAAACATAATCGAAAAAATCCCGAACTGCCTCGGCTTTCACATCGGAATAAAGAGAAGTAATTTCTTCGGTTTTTTCCTTATTTGCAAGAATTTTAAGCCTTAGACCTTTTTCGCCGCAATATTCTCTTAAAAGCTCGATTGCTCTTTCGGTTTCTCCTTCGCCCGCAGGATAGAAAAATCTGGTATTATCTCCATCAAGCTGCTTTACGAAATAATAATTCTCATAAAAGCAGACCTCAATCTTGTACACGTCCCTCCAGACAAAATTATTTCCAAAAGTATACTCGCAGCCTCTGAAATTTGATTTTTTCAGCAGCTTTTGCGCCGTTTCCCTGTCGGACAGCTCGATTTTTCTGAAGATTAAGTCACTCATTATCAAACATCACCCTTAAAATATCGCATATCTTCAGATAAATATCCTCGATAGAAAGAGGTATTCCGTTCTCCGAGCAGTTTACTGTTTCCCACGAATATTTTTCCGCACAGTACAAAGCACATTCACGGCATTTTTTCAGAAATTCGATATTTCGTTCGTGAATATCTTTTTTGCTTTCATCGCCGTTGTAGCGTGCGGTCAGCAGTTTTTGTGAAACTTCGGTCGGCATATCAAGAAAAATGACCTTATCGGGCTTTGGAAGTCCCAACTTATCATATTCAAGGTCAAACAGCCAGCTAAGATAATCTTCATATTCATTCTGCTGCATTTTTGAAAGCTGATAGATCGCATTTGATGTGGTATAACGGCTTGCCACTATCGTTCCGCCCGATTCAAAATAATCCTTCCAGTCGGTCGTATAGCTTACATATCTGTCGACAGAATAAAGAAGTGACGCAGAATATCCGCCGTTTCTTCCCTCGCAGGGAATATCGCCTTTCAGATAACATTCGACAAGCTGTCCGCTGAGCGTTGCATAATTCGGAAAACTTATCGCACGGCATCTTATCCCCATGTCCTTCAGAAACCCTACGGCAAATTCCAGTTGAGTAGATTTGCCGCTGCCGTCAAGTCCGTCCAGAACGATCAATTTACCTTTTCCCATATTACACCTCATTTTATATACATATAAATATTGTACCACATATTTGTAATTTAGTCAATATATATACATTAAATTTCACAAAATAAATCCTGAAAAACTTAAAAAAATATCTATCTGATTTTACGTTGAAACAAAAATTCTCCCGAAAACGGGAGAATTACAGACAATATTACACGATTTTTGCCGAAAGACTGCGTTGAACGGCGGATTTTTCAGCAGAAAATGCGTCAAGCGGAAAATTATGCTTTTCCGAAAAGTATTGATTTTTTATCAGCAAAAACAAACCCGTTTTTCTCGTAAAAGCCCTTTAGCTTATCCTCGCATAAAACGTATATTTCGCTGTACGGCATCGCTGCACATACAGCCGAAATCAGACTCGATGCGCAGCCTTGCCCTCTTTTTTCGGGGAGCGTGGAAATCTGCGACAAAAGCGCCTCTCCGTTAATATCAAACTGTACCGCCAAAGCCGAACCGTCAAGTCCGTAAAGCTTTGAAACGCCGTGTCTTACAAAATGCGACATATCCGGATACCACGTTTCAAAATCAATATCAAAGCAGGTTTTTATAATATTGTAGGCGTTTTCGGGACAAAGCTCTGTCAATTTTCGGGGCGTCGGACTGCCCTTAAACCGCATAAGATTAACCTGCTCTGTTTTGACTTTAAGATATTTTTGAATAGCCTCTCCAAGAGA
>CANQKW010000018.1 GCA_947624555.1 uncultured Clostridia bacterium | reverse complement strand
CGCATCTGACGAACTTTCTGTGCTGTCGGAATTTACATCTTCCGTGATAATTTTTATCAGATACGGATTTTCTCTCAGCAACCCCTCGACATAAAGTGCGTCTGTTTTCTTTCCGTCGACTGTCTGCGTGCCCCAACGAACCTGATTATCATTGTCTCCCGTATATTCTGTCGTATGGAGATGACGGCAGCCGGCGACCTTTTTGCAGATACCCATAGGTATCTTGATGTCGTCGCCCGTATATTCCACGTAGTATGAAACGGTTTTTCGTCCTCCTGCCTCTTCGATATATCTTACAATACGATAATCGCCCGAATCGGACAATTTTTCGTAATCGGGATCTCTCTGGGTGAAATCACGTTCGCTTATGGAAAATGTGCCTGTTTCGTCGAGAGTAAAGGTGATGTTGCCCATAAACATTCTTACTGCGATAAAGCCGACCACACCTATTACATAAATCAGCAGGTACATTGTGCCCAGAACGGTTTTCAGGGTTTCGTTGGATTTGTTGATGAAGAACATCGCTATTACGACGGCAAGCGGCGGCGTTGTTATATACCATTTGCCAAAGCCGAAAATCAATATCAGGAATACGATTACAGGCAAAACGTAGGCATTTATTTGTGTTATCACCTGTTTTCTCGTGAAAATCAGCAGTCCGAATGCCGCTATATTTATGAAAAGGTAGAGTACGAACAGCGGAGTGGGATTTTCAAGCTCAAAATAATATCCCAGACACAGCCACGAAACCCATATCAGAAAACCTGTGTAACCCCAACACAACACAGCCACCGAACGTCTGAACCACACGTTCTTTATCAATGCCGTAATCTTGTCCATATTTTTTCCCCTTATTTTTACTGTTGATAAGCGATTTTCCTGCATTTTTCCGCACATTTGGAAAAATGCACCAAAAATATAGCATACTGATACTCATATTATATTGTATAACAATTTTAACAAAAATGCAAGGGCTTTTTTTATTTTTTACCGAAATACTTTTTCTAATTCAAATCGGCTTTCATCTTGCTTTTAAACGCTGTGACCGAAATTACCGCTATTCCTGCCGCCCAGACTGATGTTATCGCTATGTGTGAAAAAAATTCTCCCGTATACGCCCCGACGCACGCCAATCTCGCTGCTTTTACTGCGTGATAGAACGGCAAAGCATTGCAAATATCCGTCAATACTCCGCCTGCTGCCTCTGCGTCAAACCATATTCCCCCAAGAAACGAGCCTAGCGATATTATTATCGAGCACAATCCCGGAGAGGATTTTTCATTAAAAATTGTCCCGAACAGCATTCCAAAGCTCACCATCAAAATCATTGACGGTATCAGCGCAGCCACCGCAGAAAGCATTTCAAGGGGGTTCATACTGACGGACGTAACAAGCGATACTATGTACGACGCAATAAACGTTATTACGCACTGTATCACCGCAAGCAACACCATAGGTATCATATATCCTGCCAGAAAATCTCCGCTCTTCATAGTCGTTGTGTAAAGCCTTATCAAAAATGCGCCCGAACGGTCCTTAGCCACCGTCAGCGCCGTGAAAAGCATAACAAACATCAGTCCGAACACGGCTATTCCGCCTGCAAGATTATCTGTCCTGAAAATCGTCATATCAGCCTCGGGCGGTATGCTGTCGTTTACCAGCGTCATTACTGCAAGCATTATAAGCGGAAATCCCAAACAAAAAATATAGCTCAGCGGCTCACGAATTATTTCAAGAAAATTTCTCTTTGAAAATGCGATTATTTTGTTCATTTTGCAGCCTTCTTTCCGTGATTTTCGGCGATTTTGACAAAACTCTCCTCAAGACCTGATTTTCCGCTTAACCGTTCAAGCTCTGAAAGAGTACCGATAGCCGCAATATGTCCGTCGATCATTATTGCTATCCTGTCCGCAAGACGCTCTGCCTCTTCCATATAATGCGTCGTGAGAACTATAGTTATTTTTCCTTTCAGCGACTCGACAACGCCCCACAAATCGCGGCGAGCCAGCACGTCAAGTCCCAATGTAGGTTCGTCAAGGAAAAGCACTTTTGGTTCGGAAATCAGCGACATTGCTATTGAAAGTTTGCGTTTCCAGCCGCCCGAAAGCGTTTTGGAACGGGTATTTCTCACCTCGTTCAAATTAAAAATCCGTATCATTTCTTCGGTTTTTTCTTTGGTTTTCTCATAGGAATAGCCGCAGATGCCGCAGATAAGCCTTAAATTCTCGATCACCGTGAGATTATCCGCAACCGACGTGTCCTGTGGAGAAATGTCGACTATTTTCTTTACCGCCGCCGGTTCTTTTGCGCAGTTTTTTCCGCACACAAAACATTCTCCGCTTGTAGGCTTTGACAGGCAGCACAACATTCTTAACGTTGTGGTTTTTCCTGCGCCGTTTACGCCGAGCAGCGCAAAAAGCTCTCCCTCATTTGCGGTAAGGTCAAGTCCGTCAACAGCGATTTTTGACTTGTATCGCTTTGTAAGCCGTTTTGTTTCGATAGCGTACATTAAATCCCGTCCTTTCATTGAGGCTTTCAGCCGTTTATTTCGGGTACTTTCAACAGCGCAATTCCTTTTTCCTCGTCGCCCAGCATCAAAAGCGAGTCGCCTGTTTTTATCGCAAAAACCTCACGGGCTTTTTCGGGGAGAATTATCTCGCCGTTTTTGCCTACTTTCGTAACGCCGAAGATATGCTTTTGCCCCTCTGAAACAGGAAGTTTTTCTGCGATTTTTCTTACCAGAGAGTCAACGCTCACCTCGTACAAGTCCGCAAGAGCAATTACGTTTTCTATACTCGGAAGAGAATCTCCCCTCTCCCATTTTGCTACCGCCTGCCGTGAAACGCCCAGTTTTTCGGCTATTTGTTCCTGCGTGTAACCGTATCTCTGACGATAAATTTTCAAACTGCTGAAAGCAAATTCCATAAATCTTCCCCCTCATTTTTAATTATAATAAAGCTCTGCTGTCAATTCAACCAAACAAAAATGACAAAAATGTTAAAATTAGTTTACATTCTTTTAGAAATTACATTTTGACGCTGTTTTGCGTACTATAAATTCCCATTATGCAAATCATAACGGGGATAGATGCATTGTGCGGAAATTTTGCAAAAATTATGCCCGCAAATCGCTCAACAGAGCCGTTTGCGAGCATAACATCTATAAGACTGGTGGGCGCAGGTGGATTCGGACCACCGAAGCGAAACGCAACAGATTTACAGTCTGCCCCCTTTGGCCACTCGGGAATGCGCCCATATCACTGTTAGAAAAGAGAGATGTGACATTTTTTGTCAAATGGAGCTGGTGAACGGACTCGAACCCCTGACCTGCTGATTACAAATCAGCTGCTCTACCAACTGAGCTACACCAGCACAAGCGCTCTCATTTCTAACGACTTAAACATTATATCATAATAAAACTCGTTTGTCAAGAGGTTTTTAGAATTTTTTTATTTTTCTGAAAATCGGGTTATCGAATTCAGAAAATCTGCGAGAGCCTGCTGTTGTTTCGGGGTGAGTTTTTTAAGGGAGGAGAGAAGTGCGGGGTCAAGCTCCCGATTTTCCTCGCAAAAGAATTCCTCGAGGCTTATCCCCAGAGCGTCGCAAAAGTACGAAAGCGTTTCGACGGTCGGGTTTCGCATACCGAGTTCAATCTCACGCAAATGGCTTTGCGAAATTCCTGCGAGATTTGCAAGCTTGTTGGTGGTAATTCCGCGGCGTTCGCGAAGCTCCACAAGCCTTTGTGCAATATTCATAAAATCCCTCCCCGAAATTTATTATAAACTATTTTAATATAACAAATTACATTTATACGCTTGACAACTTAATTTTATAGTGATATAATGTTATTGCAATAGAGATAAGTCTCTGTTTGGGAATGATTATTTTGGAGGAAAAATTTATGAAATCAGAAAAAGACTCAAAAAAAGGCACAGCGATGTCCGTTTTAGCGGTAATTGGCTGTATAATACTAACCGTCGTCGGTTTCTTGGTATTGGGTCCTATATTTTCATCTTTCAATGACAAGGCAAGTGACTTCATAGCGGACAAATTGACAGACATGACTACAAGTTATCCGATTACCAAGCAAGACATTTTCACATATACAGATATCGCTGTTAATAAAGAAATTGAATTTGAAGGCACGTATATAACGTACGAAGATGGCAATTATACGTTTACCGGGAAGTCAGACACAGGCAGCACGGTCAATCTTTCGGCAAAAAAAGAAAGTGAAAACATTTTGCGGGATTATAAATTAGATATTACCTTTTCCGACAGCGATTCAGAGCAGTTAAATTATTATACATTTTATCGGATTATAACTGAATGCGACAAAGAAATTAACGGACTGTTGCAAGGAAGCGGCAAGAAAACATTATATTACAAGTCGGAATATTCCAAAAGTCATCATAAAACCACTCACGAAGAACAAATCGGTACATTTGTTGACAATAAAATGGCAACGCCGTATCAAGTCAAAGTTTATAAAGGCGATGAAGTTTATAAAACCGAAACTATCACGGAATAAATAAACACCTTCGGGCTGCCCTTGCGCAGCCCGTTTTTTTGTAAAATGTCCCCCAAAATAGTTATTTTTTAACTATGTAACGCTTTACACGAGTTTTAATACAAAATATTGTATATTTTGCAAAAAAATTTTAAAAAATTTTCAAAAACATCTAGCAATTTTTGAGAAAATCTGTTATAATAAAGAATAGAGTTTAAGAGGTGAGGGTTTTTGCCTTTAAACATCTAAAAATTCTATTTTAGGAGGAGTTTCCAATGGCAAAAAAATGGGTCTATACCTTCAAAGAAGGTAACATGACAATGCGCAACCTGCTTGGAGGCAAGGGCGCAAATCTGGCTGAAATGACCGAAATCGGTCTCCCCGTACCCCAGGGTTTCACTATCACCACAGAGGCGTGTACTCAATATTACGAGGACGGACGCAAGATCAACGATGAAATCATGTCTCAGGCAATGGAAGGCGTTGCCTGGATGGAAAAGGAGAACGGCAAGAAATTCGGCGACCTCAAAAATCCGCTGTTGGTTTCCGTTCGTTCCGGCGCAAGAGCGTCTATGCCCGGTATGATGGACACTATTCTTAACCTTGGTCTTAACGACGAAGTCGTTGCCGCTATGATCGCAGGCAACCCCGACCCTAAGTTTGAGAGATTTGTTTACGACTCGTACAGAAGATTTATTCAGATGTTCTCCGATGTTGTTATGGAAGTCGGAAAGAAATATTTTGAACAGCTTATTGATGAAATGAAGGAGAAAAAGGGCGTTAAGTTCGACGTTGACCTTACCGCTGCCGATCTTAAAGAGCTTGCGTCACAGTTCAAGGCTGAATATAAGAAACAGCTCGGCAAGGACTTCCCGTCCGACCCCGTAGAACAGCTTAAACTCGCTATCGAGGCTGTTTTCCGCTCATGGGATAACCCAAGAGCCAACGTTTACCGCCGTGACAACGATATTCCCTACTCCTGGGGCACAGCAGTAAACGTTATGCCGATGGTGTTCGGTAACCTTAACGACAATTCCGGTACGGGCGTTGCTTTCACGCGCGACCCTGCTACGGGCGAAAAGAAACTTATGGGCGAATTTTTGTTCAATGCACAGGGCGAGGACGTCGTTGCAGGCGTTCGTACTCCTATGCCTATCGCACAGATGGCGGACAAGTTCCCCGAGGCTTATGAGGAGTTCGTAAAGGTTTGCGGCATTCTTGAGGACCACTACAGAGATATGCAGGATATGGAATTTACCGTAGAAAACGGAAAACTCTATATGCTCCAGTGCCGTAACGGTAAGAGAACCGCTCAGGCTGCTCTGAAGATAGCGTGCGATCTCGTTGACGAGGGTATGATCGACGAGAAAAAGGCTGTCGCTATGATAGATCCCCGTAACCTCGATACTCTCCTCCATCCGCAGTTCGACGCAAAGGCACTTAAAGCTGCCACTCCCGTAGGAAAAGGTCTGGGCGCATCTCCCGGAGCTGCCTGCGGAAAGATAGTATTCTCCGCCGATGACGCTGTTGAGTGGAAGTCAAGAGGCGAAAAAGTCGTACTCGTTCGTCTGGAAACATCTCCCGAAGATATTACGGGTATGAAGGCTGCTCAGGGCATTTTGACCGTAAGAGGCGGCATGACCTCTCACGCTGCCGTTGTGGCAAGAGGTATGGGTACTTGCTGCGTATCGGGCTGCGGCGACATAGCAATGGACGAGGAAAACAAGAAATTCACCCTTGCAGGAAAGACCTATCACGAGGGCGACCCGATTTCCATAGACGGCTCTACGGGCAACATCTATGACGGAATTATCCCGACCGTTGACGCAACTATCGCAGGCGAATTCGGCAGAATTATGGCTTGGGCTGACAAGTACAGAAAACTTAAAGTCCGCACAAACGCTGATACTCCCACTGACGCAAAGAAAGCCCGTGAGCTGGGCGCAGAGGGCATCGGTCTTTGCCGTACAGAGCATATGTTCTTCGCAGAGGACAGAATTGCGGCTTTCCGTGAGATGATCTGCTCCGATACCGTTGAAGAGCGTGAAAAAGCTCTCGAAAAGATACTCCCCTATCAGCAGAGCGACTTTGAACAGCTTTACGAGGCTCTTGAAGGCTGCCCCGTTACAATTCGTTTCCTCGATCCGCCTCTCCACGAGTTTGTTCCTACCGAAGAGGCTGACATCAAAAAGCTTGCTGACGCACAGGGCAAGTCGGTTGAGGCTATCAAGAACATTATATCGTCGCTCCACGAATTTAACCCGATGATGGGTCACCGCGGCTGCCGTCTTGCAGTAACTTATCCCGAAATCGCCAAAATGCAGACAAGAGCAGTTATCCGTGCGGCTATAAACGTTCAGAAAAAACACTCTGACTGGAAGATAGTTCCTGAGATTATGATACCGCTTGTTTGCGAGATCAAGGAGCTTAAATTCGTTAAGGACGTTGTTGTGGCTGTTGCCGACGAGGAAATCAAGGCAGCAGGCAGCGATATGAAGTACGAGGTAGGCACTATGATCGAAATTCCCCGTGCCGCTCTTACCGCTGATGAGATCGCACAGGAGGCAGAATTCTTCTGCTTTGGTACAAACGACCTCACACAGATGACATACGGTTTCTCCCGTGATGACGCAGGCAAGTTCCTGGGCGCTTATTATGACGAGAAAATCTTTGAAAACGACCCGTTTGCTAAGCTGGATCGCACAGGCGTAGGCAAGCTTATGGAAATGGCAATAACACTGGGAAGAAAGGTTCGTCCCGAAATGCACATCGGTATCTGCGGTGAGCACGGCGGCGACCCCTCGTCCGTTGAGTTCTGCCACAAGATAGGACTTTCTTACGTTTCCTGCTCGCCGTTCCGCGTTCCTATTGCAAGACTTGCGGCTGCACAGGCTGCTATTGCAGAGATGTAATTTAAGCCTTAAATTAAGAAAAAAAACTCCCCTGAAACAGGGGAGTTTTTATATTGCCTGCAAATATTTACAACAGCTTAATAAGTCTTTCCAAAACAGCTGAATAATGCTCGTCGACAAGTCCGAAATCCTTGCTCTTATATGTCCAGGCAGCTCTGGGAATACCGCTCTCTTCAAATGCCTCGTGAATAGCCTCGTACCACTTTACCGTTGCCTCAGTGGGAGCACGGTCTATCACGCCGTATTCGCCGCAATAAAGTGAAATATTGTATTTTTCCGCAACACTTACTGCCTCCTCAAAAAACTTTTTGAAGAAATTTTTGTCGATTTCGGCTTTTTCCATTCCCTGATATAACGAACAGTGCTCCGCATCAAGATATTTTTCGGTGTATTTTTTTGCGTCGTCATAGCTTACCGGAAAGTCAAGCGTAAAGTCAGAGGGCATTCCCTCTACCCAATATGCCCCCTGATGAGTGAAAATCAGCGGCTCATAACAATGGAAAGTGTAGACAATATTCTCGTCGGCAGGCTTTCCTAAATTTTTCACGCAGAAAATGCTGTTGTGCTTTGCGCCGCCGATTATTATGCGCATATCCTTTGTGACCGCTCTTATGGCTTTGACGGCTCTTGCGGCGATTTCATTCCACGCATCCGACAGATTTTCGTCAACAACCTCGTTTAAAAGCTCAAAGCATAATCTTTCGCTGTATTTCCCGTAACGCCTTGCAAATTCCGTCCACAATTCCACAAATTTGTCCTGGAGAGATTTGTCGCTGAAAAACGGAATGCTCGACTGATCATCGAAAATATATCCTGCGGTTTTGTGCAGGTCAAGTATCATATTGAGATGATATTTTTCGCACCATTCAAGGCATCTGTCGATGCAGGAAAAGCCCTCGTCAAGATTTTTGCCGTTTTCGTCCCTGAAGATATAGTAATCAACAGGCACTCTTACGTGGTCAAGACCCCATTCGGATATGCGCTTAATATCGCTTTCCGTGATAAACGTGTCGTGATGCTCTTTTGAGTGTTCGCACTGCGACAGCCAGCCTCCGAGATTTACTCCCTTTTTGTAGCCTTTAAGTTCCCTTAACATAGCAAAATCCTCCCAAATTTATTTTGATTTTATTTAAGCTCTACCACGGTAACGCCTGCCTCTCCTTCGCCGTATTCGCCCTGGCGAAAGCTCTTGACCGCAGGATTTCGTTTAAGCGCCTGCCAGACGGCTGCCCGAAGAGCGCCTGTGCCTTTGCCGTGAATTATAACGATTTGCGACAATCCCGACATAAGCGCCCCGTCAATAAACCGTTCTACCTCTAAAACGCCCTCGTCGCCCATTTTTCCCCGAATATCAAGCTCCATACCGCCTCTTCGGGTCATATTTGAAGAAACTTTCTTCTTGACGCTGCCGATATTTTTCTTTTGTACGGATTTTTTCTCGACAAGACGCAGGTTCTTTGACGTAGTTTTGACCTTCATAGAGCCTGTCCCGACATAGCAGACGCCGTTCATATTCGGTACGGTCAGCAAAGTGCCTTCTCTTCCTGTATCCGCAAGCCTTACCGTATCGCCCTGCTTAAACGGACGAGGCGGTATATAATCCTCTGTTTTTCGCTCAACAACGGGATTTGCCTCGTCAAACATACGGTTAAGCGACGAATTTGTCTTTGATTTTGCGTCGGCTATTCCCTTTCGCAGAGCCTCTTTGTCCTTGACCTTTTTAAGCTCTTCAAGCTGATTTAAGAGAATATCCGACTGCGCTCTTGTTTGCTCTATGATTGAAACAGCACGGCGGCGTGCGTTTTCAAGTTCTTTTTCCTTTTCCTGTTCAAGTGCGGACAATTTTTGTTTCAGCTCGCTTTCGGTAAGCTTTGCGTTGCGTTCGGAAATCGCTGCGCTCTCTTTGAGCTGTTCAAGCTCTTTTCGTGCATTTTCAAGCTGCTCGATAACCTGCTCAAATCGGCGGTTTTCGGTGCTTACAAGCTCTTTTGCGTGCGAAATGATACTGTCGGGCATACCCAGACGCTGAGATATTGCAAAAGCGTTGGATTTTCCCGGAACACCCACTATCAGGCGATAGGTGGGCTTTAAGGTTTCCACGTCAAACTCACAGCTTGCGTTTTCGACGCCCTCTGTTTCAAGGGCAAAAAGCTTTACTTCCTGATAATGCGTTGTGGCAAGGACCTTTGCGCCGACATTTTTAAGAGCGGTCAATACCGAAACGGCAAGAGCAGCGCCCTCGACGGGGTCTGTTCCGCTGCCTAACTCGTCTATAAGCACAAGAGAACGGTCGTCGGCATTATTTATTATCCCGATAATGTTCGTGATATGCGAAGAAAACGTGGAAAGGCTCTGTTCAATGCTCTGCTCGTCGCCTATATCCACGAAAATTCTGCTGAAATATCCTACTTCGCTGCCGTCGGCGGCAGGTATCATAAGTCCGCACATTGTCATAAGCGCAAGCAGACC
Organism: uncultured Clostridia bacterium; assembly: GCA_947624555.1. Lineage (GTDB taxonomy): Bacteria > Bacillota > Clostridia > Oscillospirales > Ruminococcaceae > CAG-115. The sequence goes on along the minus strand of CANQKW010000018.1, from coordinate 18,170 downwards.
GACGGTCTTTATCGCAACGGTTTTACCACCCGTATTTGGACCTGTGATGATAAGACACCCGTACTCGCCGCCTATTTCCGCGGAAATAGGAACGGCAGTGTCACGGTCAAGCAGAGGGTGTCTTGCGTTTTTAAGAATTATTTTCGGTTCTTCGGTGAGCTTTGGCGTGACAGCTTTCATTTTTGCGCCCAGATTTGCCTTTGCAAAGTACAATTCGAGTATCTGTGAAAGTCGGAAATTCTCAGAAATAACGGCAGTATTTTCGCCGACAGACGACGACAATTCACGGATTATCCGTTCAATTTCCGCCTGCTCACGTGCTTTCAGTATACGTATCTCGTTATTCGCCTCTACAACGCTCATAGGCTCTATGAAAAATGTCTGTCCCGTGGCGGAAGTGTCGTGTACAAGTCCCGGAACATCGCTTTTGTGCTCGCTTTTTACGGGGACGACATATCGTCCGTCACGCATTGTAACGACGGCGTCCTGCAAATATCCTCTGGTGGTGCGATTCTTGAGCATTCCGTCGAGCTGTTCCCGTATCTGCAAGCCCTGACGAGTTATTCTTCGGCGTATCGACGCAAGCTCGGCGCTTGCAGCGTCGGACATTTCCTCTTCGGAAACAATGCTTTCGGAAATGCGCTGTTCAAGAGATTTTATCGGCACAAGACCTCTGAAATACTCCGAAAGAGAATTTTCCATATTTTCGCACTGAGAGTACCAGTCGCATAAGACTGCCGTTTCACGCAAAACCGCCGCCACGTCAAGCAATTCCTTGAACGAAAGCGAAGAACCCGTTTGCGCACGTTTAAGCGCCCACGATATTTCGGGTATTTTGCGAAAATGCGGAGTGCCGAATTTCGCCGACAGCGTGAAAGCGTCATCGGTTTTTTTAAGCTCTGTTCTGATTTCGTCAAAATTGCGTGAAGGCGTTATTTTAAGCGCTTTTTCACGGCAATAGTCGCTGGTCGTTTCTTCGGCAAGCAATTCCAAAATCTTGTCAAGCTCCAGCTTTTTGTAATATTTATTCATAATTACCTCGTAATTTATTTACGCAAAATTCTGTCTGAAAACCGTCTTGAAATAATCAAGCGTCGAAAATGATTTTTCGGTGCGGTTTAAAAAATAATTCTCGCAGATTTCCGAAAGCTGTTTTTCAGCGGCTGCATTTATATTGAATTTAAAACAGCGGTCAAGCGGCGAAAAAATGACGTTTCTCATTGCAAAAAGCGTTTCGGGGAGCAGTTTTACCGCATTGTCAACGTAAAGGCAGTCTGCGCAGATAAGTTTTGCTTTTTCGGGGAGAAAATACATTCCGTTTTCGCAGTCATATTTTCCGCAGTTATCGCAGGCGATAAGGTTCGGGGAAAATCCGAGTTCTGCGCTGTACCGCAGCTCAAAAGCGGATTTTACCGAAAAAAGCGACCTGCCGTGCATAATCTCGTACAACGCTATCGCAAAAAATCGGACAATGCTGTCCTGCGGCTGTTCTGACGGAGTGCAGTAACGAACGCTCTGCGCAAAATACGACGCAAGCGACAGCTTTTCGATGTCCGTGCCCAGCCCGTGAAACGAAAATTTCGGTTTTGCGCTGTTTACGGTATAGCGCAGCCTGCTCTTGCTCAAAGAAAACGTTGAATAGGAAAACAACGCCGCCGCCGACATAATCGAGCTGTTCAACTTATTTGCCCCGTGAGCCGACGCCTCTATTATACCCTGCTCGTCGGTAAGTATATCAATGAAAACGCTGTTTTCGCCGACGTCTCTTCGGGCAATAACTATCCCGTCATAGGTTACTATCATCAATTCTCCTGCCAAAACAAAGTGCGCTCCGAGGAGCGCATACTTTCACCTTTGCATTTTACCTCATATATTCGCGCCAGTCAAGGTCGCCGCGCTCCAGGGCGTGTATAAGCGCCTCTGCCGTCGCAATATTCGTAGCTACGGGTATATTGTGAACATCGCATACACGCAGTATGTTTATATCGTTAGGCTCGTGCGATTTCATCGTAAGCGGATCACGGAAAAAAATCAGCAAATCTATCTCGTTGCAGCTTATTTCAGACACAAGCTGCTCGCCGCCGCCCTGCGAACCGCTCAGAAAACGCTTTATCTGAAGTCCTGTCGCCTCTGCGACAAGTTTTCCCGTAGTACCCGTTGCACACAGATTGTATTTGCTCAATATTCCGCAATATGCTATACAGAACTGCACCATAAGTTCTTTCTTTGCGTCGTGAGCTATCAGAGCAATATTCAAAAAAATCACTCCTTAATCTATCTTAATCGTAAGCGGAACATCCTGACCGGCAATTCGCTTTGCAATAGCCGAATATGCCTTATAACCGCCGCAGGTAGTAGGCAGAGCCTCTCCCTTTGCGCCGCATATCTTGATATTTACGTCCTCGGGAACAACGCCGATAAGCGGTATTCCGACGCTGTCCATAACCTCGTCAAGGTCGTACAAAATCTCCTCGTCCTTGAAATTCGGACTTACCTTATTTATTACCAGACGCTGATTGATACAATTTTTTACATACAAAAAGTCGGAAAGTATAGCGCCGTCACGCACGCACACGGTATCGGGAGTAGTTACCATAAGAATAAGCTCCGCAGCCTTTATTACGCTGAACACCGAACTTCCCACGCCTGCCGTGTCGATTATGATGTAGTCAAAATGCTCTCTCATCTCCTCGCAGACGCCCATTATCTTTTCGGGATTGATGTCTATAAACGGGTTTCTCGTAGCGCACACAAGGTAAAGACCGTCTACTCTGTCCACCTTTGTCGTAGCGGTAAGTATATCTATCCTTCCTTCAAGGTACTCGCCTATATCATGCTTTACTTTATCCTTTATTCCGAGCATAATATCAAGGCAGCGCAGACCGAAGTCAAGCTCTACCAACAGCGTTTTATATCCGAGCGTTGCAAGACCTGTCGCCACGTTTGCGGAAGTCGTTGACTTACCCGTGCCGCCTTTTCCTGCTGTAACAGCGATTATCTGTGACATAATTCTCCCCTCTCTGACAACATCTTCGCCCATACCGAACACCTTATTGCGATATTGCCTAAAACTATTCCTACATATATTTTATCACAAAATTCATAATATGAAAAGAGTTTTTTTGATTTGTAATAAAATTTCGTTAAAAATGTTATCTTTTTGCTAATTATTTTGTGCAATTTGCATAAAATTTCGTTTTATATGCCGTTTACAAAAATTTTTTCTCAAAGAGCAGTAAGCGGCTGTCCTTCTTCATCATAATTTGTATTTATCGTGCCTGTGGCATATGCTTTCACGATATTTGCAGCCATTACTCTTGCAAATTCTCCGTGCTCAAGAATAACGCCAAAAGCAATTTCGGGGTTATCGGCAGGATAAAAGCCTATCAAAGCGGAATTGAACTGGTAAGCGTCGGGGTGTTCTATGTCGTCCGCCTCGGGTGTACCCGTTTTTATCGCAACATTTTCCTTTCCTACGCCGACGTAATCAAACGGATTAACAAATCCGCCTGCGGCGTCGATATAAAAGTAGTCCTGCGTCGACGCAACAAGTTTCATACCGTTGTGGATCGCTTTCATATATGCGTCCATTCCCGGCTCGCCCGAAAAATCTTCGGAAACGGTCGCACCTTTTTCGTAGAGCTTTTCCGAAAAATCGTAATCATAGACGGATTTTACGATATGCGGCTCATAACGCTTGCCGTTGTTGGCAATCGTCATTGCCTGCGTCGCCAGATGCAGCGGCGTGAGCATCGTTTCGCACTGTCCTATTCCTGCCTGAACGATATTTCCCTCAAACCATTCCCAGCCGTTCTCCTCGAAAAGCTCCATAGAGCTCATTCTGCCCTTGCTCATAGAAAGGTCAAAGCCTATGTCCTTTCCTACGCCGTAACGCTCCGCCCAAGCCGCAAGCGAGTCAATTCCGAGCCTGCGAGCTGTTTCGTAGAAGAAAATATTGCAGGAATACATAAGCGCCGAAGAAACGTTTATCGCCCCGTGCACGCCCAGACAGGTCGGCTTATAGCCGCCGTAATAATTATATACGCCTCCGCAGGATATTGTGCTTTCCGTGGTGATAACGCCCTGCGAAAGACCTGCCGTTGCGGTTATCGTCTTGAAAGTCGAACCGGGTCGGTATAATCCGTTCAAGGCACGGTTAAACACAGGCGAATATGGTCGGTTGAGGACTTCCTCGTAATTTTCCGTATAGTCGTTCAGATCATAATTCGGGTAGCTTGCCATTGCGAGCACTCCGCCCGTTTTCACGTCAAGCACGACAATCGAGCCTGCCTGACAGCCTTTTCCTCGGAGATTTGTGTCGTACTTCGGGGTATAATGCGGAGAATTGAGATATTTTATATGATACTCCAGAAGATCCTGCAGCAGTTTCTGATATTCGGCGTCAATAGTAAGCATAACAGAATTTCCCGCTATCGGCTCTTTTGTCACCTCGTCCTTTATGGTAAGTCCGTCCGAGCCTCTTGTGATGGTACGAACGCCTCTTATTCCCCGAAGTGTGCTTTCAAAAGCGGACTCAACTCCGCTTATACCGATAGTATCGTTTATATTATAACCCTGATTTTTCAGAGTTTCATAATCCTCCGCAGAAATAGCCCCCACGGTTCCTCTGTAGTGAGCGGCAATATCCCCGTTGACATACTCTCTTTGCCAGCTCTGCGTAATATCAACGCCGTCAAGCATTGATGCAAGCTCTTTTAATTCGGGGACAACGTTCTCGCTGACGTCCTGTGCAAGCACAAATTTATTTGAGTTGGAGAAATTCATTATGGTCATTTCATACCGCACGCCTGCGATATACCGACGCATCTGCTCGCCGTATTTCTCGTCGATATTATACGTCTTGTACAGCTGATAAACGCAGTCGGAAACATCGGCATAATTCGCCACGTTTATCTTTTCTTTCATTTTTTCGATCGCCTCGGGGCGCGTTTCGTCAAAGGAATATGGCGCAGTTTTTGAAATAGGCAGACTGTCGTTCCACTCCTGATTATTTTTTATGAGAACGGTAAGCACACGGTAGATTATCTCGTTTTCCGTGCCCGAAACGAGCGAAGAACGCTGAAAATTTATATTGAAAACTATCTTGTTTGTATTAAGCACTTTTCCGTTGCAGTCTACTATCTGACCTCTTGCAGCGTCGATTTCCTGCTCCGCCTGATATGTGCTTTTGGTCATATCGAGGTATTTTTTGCCGTCAACGAGCTGCATTTTGAGAAGTTGTATACCGCACATAAACGCCGCCGCAACGACCATAACCACCAGAACCATTGTTCTTATAACTGTAGAAATTTTTGACATAGCATTTTCCCGAATTTAAATCATATTGTGTATTTTCCTGCGATAAAATCAATCGGTTTCTTTATTTTCGGAATTTTCGGCGCTTCTTGCCGACTCTTCCAGCCTTCTTCCCTCGTCGGGACGAAATTTCTTCACGATGAACGAAATAAGCAGATACACGGGCGCAGCAAATAATATTGAGCCGCCGTATGCGGGAAGAATTACTCTCACAAAGGAAATGCCCGACTGCGAGCCTTCCCATACCCAGTGCAAAAACAGCATATCAAGCAAAGCCGTAATGACCGTTGCCGCCGCATTCATAACGAAATGAGAAACGATATTCACCTTGACCCAAAATCTCGACATAAGCGATATTGTCGGGCAGAAAAACAGCAGCCACAAAGCGTAAAATCCCACTATGGAATTTCCGCTTGCAAGGTCGAGCATAAGTCCGCAGACAGCGCCGAATATTCCTGCGGCAAGGTCGCCCTCGAATAATGCCACCGCTGTCGCCAGAGGGATTATCGCCAGCGGACACCAGCCTCTTATTATAGGGTTGCACAAAAAAACATACATTATCAAAAGCACAGCCGAATACAGCCCCCACCGCAAAACCACTCGCAGCATTGCCTTTCTTGACCGTGCTTTTATTCCCGAAATCTTTTTCATAAAGCCTACTCGTCTATCTCAAAGGGTATACCCTTTCCGTCAAAATCCGTTACCGCAAACACGCTTGTTACTCCGAAAACGTCCACCGCAGGCTTTACAAGAGCGTGCTTTGAAAGTCCGTTCGGGTCGTCATAGACCTCTGTCACCGTACCCACAAGCAGTCCTTCGGGGAACAAACCGCTCCTTCCCGAAGTAAATATTATGTCGCCCTCTTTTATATCTGCGTCACGGAGAATATCGCTCATAAGGCAAAGTCCCTTCTGAGCGCTTGCCAGATCGTTTTCAATAACTCCTGTCGCCTTGGAACGCATTGTATATACGCCGACATTGACCTGCGGACTTATTATGGTAGTCACTTTTGCGTAATTATCGGCAACCGACGTCACTCTTCCTACAAGTCCGACAGAGGTTATAATAGGGTCGTTCAGGGAAAGTCCCGAATTTCTTCCTGCGTTTATCGTAAAGCCTCCGTAAAGGTCGTTTGCGTTTCTTCCGCTGATGTCGCAAGGCTCTGAGAAGATAAAATCATCGTTTTTCTCTTTCAGACCAAGCATTTCCCTTAACTGATCGTTTTCTTTTTTCAACGACTCGTAATCCATAGTGTTCTTATACATTTGGGTAAGCTGTGCGGAAAGCTCGTCATTACGGCTCTTGTACGTATCAGCGTTTACAAGCTTATCTATAAACCCCGAAACGCCGTCTGCAATCCAGTTTGCAGCGGCGGTAAAGGGATATGTTATTGCAGTAAGAATTTGTTCGGGCGTCGACTGCGTTCCGGCATTCACCGCCGCATAGGTCATAATTCCCAGCAAAAGTGCGGCAACGCAGACCAGAATCCTGAATTTTATGCTGTGAAAAAAATCCTTCATAAAGCGTTACTTGATATATCAGTAAATCGTTTCGTCCTCGGAAAGAACATCTTCGAGCTTGTCAATATTTTCAAGGACCTTGCCTGTGCCGTCTGCTACGCAGTCAAGCGGTCTTTCGGCTATATTCACGGGCATACCCGTTTCATCGTGAATAAGCTTGTCAAGTCCTCTCAGAAGAGCGCCGCCGCCTGCAAGCATAATTCCGCTTTCGATAATATCCGCCGCAAGCTCGGGCGGACATTTTTCAAGGGTCGTTTTGATAGCGTCAATGACGTGAGAAAGCGGCTCGGAAAGAGCCTCTCTTATCTCCTCGCTTGATATTGTGATATTTTCGGGCAGACCGTTTAAAAGATTTCGTCCTCTGATGTCCATTACAGGCTCTTTTTCGTCTGTTTTTGCAGCCGAGCCGATGCCTGTTTTGATATTTTCAGCCGTTCTTTCGCCGATAAGGAGATTATATTTCTTCTTGATGTAATTGATTATCGCATTATCGAACTCATCGCCTGCAACTCTTACGGAACGAGCCGTTACAATGCCGCCCAGAGAGATGATAGCCACCTCGCTCGTGCCGCCGCCGATATCGACAATCATACTGCCCATAGGCTCTGCCACGGGAAGTCCTGCGCCGATTGCCGCAGCCATAGGTTCTTCGATAATGGAAACACGCTTTGCGCCTGCCTGCTGAGCTGCCTCTTTAACGGCTCTGCGCTCTACTTCGGTTACGCCCGAAGGAATGCAGATTATAACTCTCGCTTTTGCCCTGCCTTTAAGCGCTTTTTTGATGAACTGACTAAGCATAATCGACGTCATATCGAAATCTGCGATAACGCCGTCTTTAAGCGGTCTTACAGCAGTAATAGAGCCGGGCGTTCTTCCTATAACGTCCTTAGCCTCCTGTCCGACATAGCGCACCTGTCCTGCTTTTTTATCCACCGCAACGACCGAAGGCTCACGGATAATAATTCCCTTGCCTCTCATATAAACAAGCGTATTTGCTGTGCCCAAATCAATTCCGATATCCTTGTTTATCCCAAACATTTCGTATCCTCCAGAAATATATTGATTTTTTTAATATTTTCATCCAAATTATATTATAACATTATTTTTTCCGTCTTACAATGTAATATTTATAGATATTTTCAGATTTTTCCGCACTTTTTTTCGTCATTTTTACTAATAAATAAAAGGCAAGCCGAAACTTGCCTTTGAATATAATTCATAAAATTTACGGTTTTCGTGTGCCGCAATTGTCGCAGAAAGTATTAAATGAAGTATTGCTATGACCGCATTTCGGACAGTCCCAAAACCTTGATATATTTTCATTCGTATTTGTGTTCCCGGTTTGCACTCTGGCGGTGGGCACGCTTTGTTCCTGACTTAATGCGCCGCCGTCAACTTTTCTACGTATTGCCGAAACATCATCAACAAGCGCGATAAACGAACCTACAATCGAAAAAATAAAGACAGTTGCAAGCCATAAAATAATCGTGCCGAAAATTCCCAAAACAATATGAACACTTTGTCCCAGCGCTATTCCGGCAACAACATCGGCTATCATAAAAAGCCAAAAGAACACATTTAAATAAACCTTTGCTGTTTTTTTAAAAAAATCAAGCATAAAATTACCTCCGTAATGTATAAAATTTTGCGGTTTTTCGACCGCAGATACATTATAACACCATTTTTCAAAAAAGTCAATAGTATATTAACTATTTTATCAAATAATTATATTATGTTGAATTTATTATTATAATAACTTAAAATAGTAATGGGTGATAAAATGAACGAAAAATGTTTTAAGTACGGAGAAAAGCTGAGAAAACTGCGCAAAGAGCGCGGATTGTCGCAGGAAGAAGTGGCTCTGAGAGCGGAAATAACGCCGTCATATTACGGTCAGCTTGAACGAGGCACCGCAAACCCCACGGTTTCTATGCTCGAAAAAATCTGTGCGGTTATGGGATTTTCCATTTGCGACATTTTTTCCCAGTCAGAGCCGAATCCGCTTGAAATAGACCCTCTTATGATGCAGATAATCTACCAGCTCGGCGGAAAAACGCGCCGTGAAAAAGAGCTTGCGCTTTTGCTGCTGAAAACGGCATTTAAGCTGAAAAATGAAAATTAAATCATTTTATTACCTGTTCTAAAAAATTTATAAACTAACTGTCCGCAAAGATTTTCCCGAAAATCATGGCGGTTTTTTTATTCCCGAAAATCAAAAAATCCCCGAGAAACTTTCGGGGATTTTTACTGAATTTTATGCGGATTAAACCTGCTTTCCCTCAACGAGCGCCTTTGTATCTCGTGCGATAAGCAGCTCCTCGTTGGTGGGTACGACCCAGACCTCTACCTTGCTGTCGGGAGCGGAAATCTTCTTCAGCTTTCCGTGCAGACCCTTGTTTGCGTCTTTATCGAGCTTTATGCCCAGATATTCCATATTGCTGCAAACATCCTCACGTAAAGAATCGGAATTTTCGCCGATGCCTCCCGTGAAAAGAACAGCGTCAAGGCCGTTCATTACGGCAGCGTAAGAGCCGATGTACTTCTTTATCTCATAACGGAGCATTTCTCCTGCGAGAATGGCTCTCTTATCGCCTTTTTCAGCGGCTGCGCCCAAATCTCTTGCGTCGCTGGAAATGCCCGAAATTCCCAAAAATCCCGACTTTTTGTTGAGATAATCGTCGGTTTCCTTGGGTGAAAATCCCATTTTGTTCTGAATAAACGTAACAGCCGACGGGTCTACGCTTCCCGAACGTGTTCCCATGATAACTCCGTCAAGAGGAGTAAAGCCCATTGTGGTATCAATCGACTTTCCGCCCTCGACAGCGGTTATCGACGAGCCGTTTCCGAGGTGGCACGAAACGATTTTCAGGTCCTTTATATCCTTGCCCATAGCGTCTGCAAGCGCCTTTGTAACAAAGCGGTGAGATGTGCCGTGGAAACCGTACTTTCTTACATGATATTTTTCATAGCACTCGTACGGCATACCGAACATATACGCCTTTTCGGGCATTGTGGAATGGAAAGCGGTATCGAAAACCGCAACCTGAGGAGTGCCGGGAGCGATAACGTTCTTGCAGGCTCTGAGAGCAAGCGCATTCGGGTGATTATGAACGGGCGCAAGCTCCGAAAGAGCGTCGATAGCGTCGATAACGGCGTCGTCAGCAAGAATTGTCTTGCCGAACTGCTCTCCGCCGTGAACAACTCTGTGTCCGACCGCCGAAATCTCGTTCATGGACGAAATTACAGCCGCATCTCCCGTGGTAAGCACCTCAACGAGCTTTTCAAAAGCCTCTGTGTGCGTAGGAAAATCACAATCGACGTCAACTGTTCTTCCGTCAAAGGTGGTGTGCTTGATATGTCCGCCGATACCTATGCGGTCACAGTTTCCCTTTGCAATAACGCTCTCGTCGGTCATATCGAGGAGCTGATATTTCAGAGAAGAGCTGCCTGCATTGATTACAAGAATTTTCATCGTTAAAAAATTTCCTTTCGTTTAAGTGTCGTTAATTTGCTCGTCGGCAAATATCAAGTATAATTTTATATCATTTTTTAAAAAAAATCAAGTATTTTTTATAAATTTTTATAAAACTTTATTGATTTTGTTGAAAAAATGTTGTACAATAACCATAGGCGGTCATTTTGCCGAATAGCTTTGAAGGGAGCTGAATTTATGAAAATCGCTGCTGTTATCAGCGAATACAACCCGTTTCATTTCGGACATAAATATCTCGCGGACAAGACCCGTGAAAAGAGTGCGACGCATATTGTAAGCGTGATGAGCGGAAACTTTGTACAGCGCGGAGATGTAGCTGTTTTTGACAAGTACGCAAGAGCAAAGACCGCTCTGGAAAACGGCGTCGATCTGGTCGTCGAGCTGCCCTCAAGGTTTTCTCTTATGTCCGCAGAAGGCTTTGCAAAAGGTGCGATAAGCATAATTTCCGCTTTAAACTGCGTCGAAATGCTGGCTTTTGGCAGCGAATGCGGAGATATTTCCGCTCTCAAAGAGGCGTCGGGCGCTATCGAATACTGTATTCACAGCGAAAAATTCGATTTCTGGATCACAAGGGGAAAAAGCTATCCTGCGGCTTTGCAGGAGGCTCTTCGGGAATATTATACCGAGGACGTTTCAAATATAATCTCTTCGCCGAACAACACGCTGGCTATTGAATATCTTAACGCTCTGGACAATATCGGCAGCAGTATCGAGCCGTTCACGGTAAAAAGACTGGGAGCTGCGCACGACGCTGAAAATGATGATATTTTCGCATCGGGGACTTCAATAAGAAGAAAAATCCTCGAAGGAAAGGATTATTCAAAATTTGCGCCCGTCTTAAACGAGCCGACAGCCGACATAAAACGCCTGGAAACCGCTGTGCTGGCTCAGTTGCGTATGCTGCGCAAGGAAGATTTCGAGCAGATTTACGACTGTGCGGGCGGTCTGGGAGAACGGCTTTTCAAGGCTGTCCGAAAGGCAGGCACGTTTGAAGAGCTGCTGTTTCTGGCAAAAACAAAGCGTTATACCCTCGCAAGAGTAAGACGAGCCTGTATGTGCGGTTTTCTGGGGATTACAAAGTCGCTTTGTGCCGAACCGCCTGCTTATATACATATTCTCGGTATGAACGCAAAAGGCAGAGAGATTTTATCGGCGGCTGACTGCAAAATTCCTATCGACACTTCGCTCAAAGCGCTTTCACAGACTTCAAGAGCTGCTTTGAGGCAGGCAAACTCCGAGGCTCGCTGCGGAGATATTTACTCGCTCGCCTTTGAAAAGCCGAGAGCCTGCGGCTATGATTTTACGGCAAAACCTGTTATTTTAGACTGATTTTCTACATAAATTTTATCGGGGCGTTTTTCAACGCTCACCGTTTGCATTAAGAGGAAAATACGCTCTTTCTGCGGCGGCAAATTGAAAGGAGGCGGTTATACGGGTCTTTACGAGGAACTTCGCAGCAGATACGGCAGGTTCGTTTACTATGACTATAAGCTTGAAAACAGCGTTCTGACATATCATTTCGGCATCGAGTCGGAAAACGTTTCCGACAGGTATGACTTTTACCCGACGTGGACTTTTCCGTTCGATTTGGATAAGCTCGATTTTGACAGAGATCAAGCCGACGAGATGATTTTTTCGCTGGGTATGGCTGAGCTTGTTTCTTACTGGAAATGCTGCTGTCCGCAAAAAGTGCAGATACGCTGCGGCTCTCTTTCGGATTGGCAGAAAAACTGGTGGAAAAAGCTGTATTTCAACGGTCTGGGAGAGTTTTTCTACCGCAACGGCATAAATGCGGATTTTGATGATTTTATGACCATAGACGCTCCCGACGCCGCCCCGAAAAAGAGATACTCACCGACGCTTTCGGGTTCTCTTGTGCCTGTCGGGGGCGGCAAGGACAGCGTCGTCACGCTGGAACTGCTGAAAAAAGCAGGCGAGGACATCACCCCGTTTATGATAAACAGCAGAAAAGCAATTCTCGGCTGTATCGAGGCTGCCGAAATACCTCTCGAAAAAGCCGTCTGTTTCAGAAGGACCATTGATAAAACTCTCCTGGAGCTTAATAAAAAGGGTTTTCTCAACGGTCATACTCCTTTTTCGGCGGTAACGGCGTTTTCTTCAGTGCTTTGCGGCTGTTTTCTCAACAAAAAATACTCCGTACTGTCAAACGAAAGCAGCGCAAACGAAAGCTATGTCGACGGCAAAAATGTCAATCATCAGTACAGCAAATCCACCGAATTTGAACGGGATTTCAGAGAATACTGTAAGACCTTCGGCGGCTGCACGGAGTATTTCAGCCTGCTAAGACCGCTTTCCGAGTGGCAGATCGCAAAAGAATTCGTAAAATATCCGCAGTATTTTCCTGTTTTTCAAAGCTGCAATCTGGGCGGAAAAACGGATATATGGTGCTGCGAATGCGCAAAATGTCTTTACGTCTACATTTTACTTGCGGCTTTTCTTGACGATACAGAGCTTGTAAAAATCTTCGGCTGCAATATGCTTGAAAAAACCGAACTTTCGGATATGTTCGACGGGCTTGTGCTCGACGGAGAAGATAAACCGTTTGAGTGCGTCGGTACGAAAAACGAAGTGCGGCTTTCGCTTTGTATGGCGGCAGAGAAAAGAAAAGGTGCTCTTTCGCCGCTGCTCAAACGTTTCAAGGAGAGCTTTACCGACTATAAACCCGTTGATTTAAACGGATATTTCGACAGGGAAAACTTTGTTCCCGATAAATTTTTACCTTATGTGGAGGCTGCTGCAAAATGAAGTACAACGAACTCAAAAGCATATTTGAGAACAAAAGAGTAGTTATTCTCGGCTTTGGCAGAGAGGGCAGAAACTGGCTGGACATTTTAAGAAGTCTTTCCTGCTGCAAGGAAATAGCAGTTGCGGACATAAATCCTATGGAGCTTGAAATCCGCAATATCACGCCGATTTCGGGGGATAATTATTTGCAGGTCTGCAAAAATTACGATATAATTTTGCAGTCTCCGGGAGTTATCGTCAAGGACGCTTTCAACGACGAAACAAAGCACAAAATTCTCTCGCAGACAGAACTTCTTATGAAACTGCGTCCGTGCAAAATCGTCGGCATTACCGGCACAAAGGGCAAGTCCACGACGGCGTCGCTTACCTGCCATTTTCTGAAAAGCTGCGGAATAAAAACAATGCTTATCGGCAATATCGGCATTCCGCCTCTTCAAAGACTTGGAGAAATGGACGAAAAAACCGTTGCGGTATGCGAAATGAGCTGTCATCAGCTTGAATTTGTACACCACTCGCCCGATATTTCCGTCCTTTTGAATATTTATCCCGAACATCTCGACCACTATGTTTCCTTTGACGCATATGCCGCCGCAAAAAGAAATATCGTCCGTTTTCAGGACAGCGGACAAGTTGCATTCGTAAACAAAGATTTGCTCCCCGTGCAAACGCAGGCTGATGTAAAAACATTGGCTTTCGGGGGCGAGGCTGACGTATGCACCGACGGGTGCGATATATTCATTTTCGGGGAAAAAATCCCCTCCGAGCAGATAAAAACCGTTCTTCGGGGAAAGCATAATCTGTACAATATTGCGGCTGCTCTTGCGGCGGCAGTATCAGCAGGTGCTGATCTGAAAAAATGCCTTGAGGCTCTTCCGTCGTTCAAAGGACTTGAGCACAGGCTTGAATATGTGGCTACCAAAAACGGCGTGGAATATATCAACGACAGCATAAGCACTGTTCCCGAGGCTGCAATTGCGGCTGTAAAGGCGTTTGACGGCACAGACTGCCTTATTCTCGGCGGAATGGACAGGGGCATTTCATACGATTTGCTCGGAGAATTTCTCGACACGGGCGCTGTCGAAAACGTTATTCTCCTGCCCGACAGCGGACGCAGGATAGCTCGGCTCATCAAAAACGGCAAAGTAAACGTAATTTCTGCGGAGGATATGGCGGACGCCGTGAGATTTGCGTCAAAATGCGCCAAAACGAGAGTTATTCTGTCGCCTGCTGCGGCAAGTTACGGTTTCTACCGCAATTTTGAGGAGCGCGGAAGAGATTTTAAGCGTCTGGTAAATTCGCTTGATTAAAAGCAGATTTTCGCTCAAAACAGGTGATTGGTTTCCCCCCGAATGGGGGGGAAAATTCGTCAAACGCAGCAGCATTGTCTTTTCTACCCCCCGAACAGGTGAAAAGCCGTCAAACCGCTGATTTTTGTCTTGTAAATCCCGATTTTGGGGAAAATTTTGTGCAGTTTCACAATTCAGTTAGTCAAAACTAATTGGTAATTCTGTAAAAACGCCGAAAATATCCTGAAAATACAAAAAAACTCCTGTTACCCATTGACTTTCGGGCGGCATTTTAGTAAAATATATACAGTTAGCCTTTGCTAATCATATTTTTACGGCAAAGGTTAGTCTATTCTAACAAGAGAGGTGGGTATATGATGCCGCTGACATTGGCAAACCGAGGCGAGGAAAATATCATCAAAAGAATAGGCGGAAATCCCGATACAAGAAAATTTCTTGAAAATCTCGGCTTTGTGGCAGGCAGCACCGTCACCGTCATAAATGAGATAAGCGGAAATGTAATTGTAAACGTAAAAAACTCAAGAGTGGCGGTATCAAAGGAAATTGCCTGCAAGATAATGGTATAAGGAGGGTATTATGTCAACTTTAAAAGAGGCAAAAATCGGCTCGACCGTGACTGTAAAACGGCTGAACGGCGAGGGTGCGGTAAAGCGCAGAATTATGGATATGGGAATTACAAAAGGCGTTGAGATATATGTCCGTAAGGTTGCGCCGCTGGGCGACCCCGTCGAAGTGACTGTTCGGGGATACGAGCTTTCTCTGCGAAAAGACGACGCAGAAATGATTGAAACCGTTTAACACGAAAATCGTCTTATTTTACACAGAAGTTAGTGTATTCTAACATCAGAAAGGATAGTTTATGGGAATAAGAATTGCGCTTGCGGGAAATCCCAACTCAGGCAAAACCACGCTGTTCAACGCTCTTACAGGCTCAAATCAGTTCGTGGGAAACTGGCCCGGCGTTACCGTTGAAAAGAAAGAGGGCAAACTGAAAGGTCACAAGGACGTTACTGTCACCGACCTGCCGGGAATTTATTCGCTCTCGCCGTACACTCTTGAAGAGGTCATTGCAAGAAATTATCTCGTAGGAGAGCGCCCCGACGCCGTCCTCAACATAATTGACGGCACAAATCTCGAAAGAAATCTCTATCTCACCACACAGCTCACAGAGCTTGGAATACCTGTTGTGTGCGCTGTAAATATGATGGACATTGTCCGCAAAAACGGCGATAAAATCAATACCGAACAGCTTTCAAGGGAATTGGGCTGCAAAATCGTAGAAATTTCCGCACTCAAAGGCACGGGCATAAGCGATGCCGCCGACGCTGCCGTTAATGCGGCAAAATCAGGCGAAAAAACAGTTCCTCAGCACAAATTCTGCGGCTGTGTGGAGCACGCTCTGGCTCATATCGAAGAGGCTGTCCTGCACGATACTCCCGAAGAACAGCAGCGGTGGTACGCAGTAAAGCTTTTCGAGCGTGACGAAAAAGTCTGCGAGGCGCTTCACCTCTCCGAAGAAACAAAAGCGCATATAGAGGCTGATATTGCCGCCGCAGAAAAGGAAATGGACGACGACAGCGAAAGCATAATCACCAACGAGCGTTATCTTTACATAGCGGGAATTATCAAAGAATGTCTTAAAAAGAAAAAGACGGGAATGACCGTTTCCGATAAGATCGATAAAGTCGTCACAAACCGAATTCTTGCACTTCCGATTTTTGCGGTCGTTATGTTTATCGTGTATTTTGTATCGGTAACCACCGTCGGTACATGGGTCACGGACTGGACAAACGACGGACTTTTCGGCGACGGATTTCATCTGTTCGGCATAGGTTCGGGCGAGTATGACGAGGCTGTTTCGGCTTATGCGGAGGAAAATATCTTCACAGATGAATTGCAGGCTCTTGTACAGTCTGCCGCAGACGCTGAAATTATCGGCGCAGAGGAAATTCTGGGCGCAGTTGAAGAAAAAGATTTCGGCGGATTTGACGAGGCTCTCGGCTCTTACGGCGACAGCCTTGCAGAAAGCGGATTTGATGTTTTCGCCCTCGCTGAAGAGCCTATGGAAGGACTTCCCTCTCCCGAAGATTACGGAGTATGGGTACCGGGTATTCCCGTTCTTATCGAAAGCGGACTTGACAGCGCAGGCTGTGCCGATTGGCTGAAAAGTCTGATTTTGGACGGAATAGTAGCAGGAGTTGGCGCAGTCCTGGGATTTGTGCCGCAGATGCTGGTGCTGTTTATTTTCCTTGCATTCCTTGAAAGCTGCGGATATATGGCAAGAATTGCTTTCGTTATGGACAGAATCTTCCGCAAATTCGGTCTTTCGGGCAAGTCGTTTATTCCTATGCTTATCGGCACGGGCTGCGGCGTCCCGGGAGTAATGGCGTCTCGTACCATCGAAAACGAACGTGACCGCAGAATGACGATAATGACAACGACTTTCATTCCCTGCGGAGCAAAAATGCCGATAATCGCACTTATTTCGGGAGCGCTGTTCAAAAATGCGTGGTGGGTCGCTCCAAGCGCATACTTTATCGGCGTTGCGGCAATAATTGTTTCGGGAATAATGCTCAAAAAGACAAAAATGTTCGCAGGAGAACCTGCTCCGTTCGTAATGGAACTTCCTGCGTATCACCTGCCTACCGTGGACAATATTCTTCGTCCCATGTGGGAAAGAGGCTGGTCGTTTATCAAGAGAGCAGGAACGATAATTCTTCTCTCTTCGGTAATAATCTGGGCAGGTTCGGTATTTGGAAATCTCCCCGACGGCGGTTTCGGTTTCAGCACTGAGCTTGAGCTTTCAGACAGCGTTCTCGGTATCGTCGGAAGTGCAATTTGCGTGATTTTTGCTCCTCTGGGATTTGGCGAGCCTACCGCAGCCGTTGCAACGATAATGGGACTTGTTGCAAAGGAAGAAGTAGTCGGCGTATTCGGCGTTCTTGACTTTATGGGTATGACCGCTCTTGCAGGATATTCTTTCCTTGTATTCAATCTGCTGTGTGCACCCTGTTTTGCGGCGATAGGCGCAATTAAGCGTGAAATGAACAATCCCAAATGGACAGCTTTTGCGATCGCATATCAATGCGGATTTGCCTATGTCGTATCGCTTATCATCTATCAGTTCGGACTGTTATTCACAGGAGCAGTAAACGTTGTCGGTCTTATTTTTGCGGTATTTGCGCTTGCGTTTATCATATTTATGCTTGCAAAACCGTATAAAGAGAGCAAAAAATTCACCGAAAAGATAAAAGTTTGACCAAAAAGCTGCCGCACTCCTGCGAAAAAAGAGTACGGCAGCGTGCTTTATGACTTCGATTGAAAGGCGGAAAAAATGTCTACTGTAATAATTGCCGTGATCGTAGCGCTGCTGATTTTTCTTGCAGCAAGAAAGATCTACAAGGACAAAAAATCAAACAAATCAAGCTGCGGCGGAAACTGTGCAAGCTGCGGCTGCTGCAATCATAAGAAGAATTTGAAATGATCTGCCGTATAACACGCCGAAAAAATTATATTTTCTCAAAAAAGTACTTGATTTTTTGGGAATAATGTGATATAATTAAGTAGTTTTCGAGGCGTGGCTCAGTTTGGTAGAGCGCTGCGTTCGGGACGCAGAGGTCGTGGGTTCGAATCCCGTCGCCTCGACCAAAATGCCAAAAGACCGCATTGTTATGCGGTCTTTTATTTTTTATCCCCGAATTTTCCCCGAAGAAACGCTGAATTTTATTTGTTTCACACTTTTAGCCCCTGCAGAACATTTAGGACTTC
>CANQKW010000017.1 GCA_947624555.1 uncultured Clostridia bacterium | reverse complement strand
TGCGACTGACGTTCAATTTCATTGAGCGTTTCAACTTCTTTAAGGTTTTTCTCCTCGCTTTCAGCAGAGGAAAGAAGCTTCTTTCTTGCCCTGCTCATAAGCTCATAACAAGCCGTGGCGTTTTCTATTCCGTTTTTGCGGATCTCGCTCAGTTTTTCATACAGGTCGTACAATCCCTTTACGGTCTTATCCTGCATAATATCGCCAAGTCCTAATATTAAACCTCCGCTCGACATGGCTTTTTGGCATATTTCGTTTATCGTGTCCATATCGGCTTTGAGGCTTTCATAGGTTACGCCTAGCTGGTTTAGCTCTTCCATTGCCTTGTCTATGTCGAATTTTCCGGGATAGGTAAAGTCCGCCTTGCCTGCTTTTTCCCATACTCCGTTGACATATGCGACTCTGCCCGTAATGTGCGCATCGCCCAGATTGACGTTAAGCAAATTCCATGTGTGATAGAGTTTCATCTTGCCGCCGTCGGGCACTAATGCCGCAGGCAGACTTGTCTCGCCGCCTGCTGTGAAATTCAGCTCGAACGCAATCTTTGCGCCGAGATCAAAACCTGCTGAAGTGGCTGCACTGTCAAGCGCAAATGCCTGTAAAAGCGGCTGTTTTGAATCGTATGTAAATCCGACATTGCCGTTCATATTGACATCTCCGTCGGCTTTGATATTGCCCGACAGCTTTGCCGAGGCGCTCGCCACCCCGACGCTGAGGACAAGTCCCGCGAAAACTCCCGCATACAGGGTGCCGTTTCCGCCGACCGACGCTTTGCCGCTGATACTGCGTATGCCGTTTTCGCCTTTACTCGTATCAACGATAACTTTTGCGCCCGCAGCAAATCCTGCGCCTGCATGTAAGCCTATTTCTGCATTAAGCACGGGCGGTATTATAGAGATAGGTATTCCCTTGCTGTATATCTCGTCGATAGCAGTAGGGTCGTTTGCTCTCTCCTTTGGGTAAGCTTTATTCGCGCCGAGTTTTACGGAAAGTTTGTCTGCGTTGTAGCCGAATTCTCCGGTTATGTCGTCGGTGAGTGTAAAAGTTTTATTAAAATTGTCTATGGTAATATCTCCGGGCTGAGGAGGCACAAGTCCGGTCTTGTTATAGTCAAGTTTTTTGATTGTTATGCCCAGATCGGGCATAACATTCAATAACTTGACAAGAAAAGAATCCATATTCTCTGCTATAGGCTCGGCGTTTTGCTCATCTGACTTGCGGTTAGAAAGCTTGACATTGGTAAAGCTGAAACCATCTGCGGTCTTTGATACGCCGCCGACTTCTCCTTTGCCCCATGCGCCCAGGTCAAATCCCAGCTCTTCGACTTTCTCAATGCTTACTTCTTTTCCGACATTGAAGAACAGCTTGCCCGAGGCGCTCTTTACAAGCCCTTCTCCCGCATAATCAAGCCCGAATCCCAGCTCCGCTGTTCTTTCTGCGAAGTTGTAGCCTACTATTACGCTGCCAAGCGAAATACCACCGATGAGCTCAACGTTTGTGCCGATTTCGCCTTTAACTCCTTCAACGGAAATGCCGCTGTCGGAATATGCGAGTTTTTCGACAGTGAGCGATAAGCCGTTTATTCCGCAGTAATTTTTGAGCATATCGTTGAGCGTGCCGCAGTTTGCCGTGACTGCGCCGAATGTGCCGCTTAAGCCGTTGGGAGAGAGGGTTATCATAAAATCCTCTGCGGTAAGGTCAAAAAGATTTAAACCTATTTCAACTCTGTCTGCGCCTATTCCCACTGTGGGATTTTCGCCTAATGTCAGCGCCAACTTGACGTTTTTGAGATTGCCTTGGGTTTTGTCGTCAAGCGGGACTTCTGCATTGCTGCCTGTTTCAACCTCAGCGGGCTGCGATTCTGCGCCGCTGTTAATCTCGACTTTTATATTGGCGGACAGGGCTTTTTCTTTAAAGGACGATTTATTCAGCGCAACCGTCATCTTGTCGAAGTTTGTTTTATTCGCCGCATCATAGGTAAGATTATCCGCAGTAAGCTCTCCTTCTCCTTCAAAGGTTTTGTTTAACAGGGAGATATTTGCAGCTGCCTGCAGTTTTCCGAGCGAAAATTGTTTGTCGGCATAGCTGAAGTCGGTAATTATTCCCCGTGCAATAGGATTGTTGCCTGCGTATATCTCGGCTGCAAGCGTGCCTTTCATAGATGCGGAGATATTTCCCAGCTGCTGCTTATCCTCAATAGTGCCGCCTTCTCCTGCGGAGGGCTGTGCGGAAGCGGCGGTTTTATTGCCCATAATTGCGGTAAATGAAACATTCGCCGTTAAGCCCTCTGAATTAAGCTTAATGAGCTTGTTGCTGACGTTAATAGCTGCGCTTGCATCGCCGCTGAAACTGAATTCCTGACCTGTAAGACTGCCCTTAAGATTCGCCTGACTAAGCTGAATTCCGTCAAACGACATGGTAGGAAATTTCACCTCAAAGCCTTCAAGCGACAGTCCCTGCGCAGAGTCTATCTTAAGGTTTGTGACATTGCCTGTTAAAGCCGCATCAGGATTTTCTTCATTGGTGCGTACTGTCATATTGACATTTTCCGCAATAAGTCCGTCGGGCGATGCTTTGAGGGAAATGTTAGAAAATTCAAGAGGCAGGGTGTTTGATGATATTGTGTCGGCGGTGAGAGTAAACGTGCTTTTCTCAAAATCTGCGTTCAGTTTGAGATTATTTGCGGTAAAATTTCCTATCTCCTTACTTTCAAGCGCTACAGTGAAATTTATGGGATCCCAGCGGCTGTCGGTGCATTTTATATCCATTGCTGCGCCTATGTTAAATCCGCCCGCATCTTTTCCGAATAACGACATCTTAAAGCCGCTGCCGTCCAGATGATATATTACGCCTCCGTCGTCTGCAACTGTGCCCGAGACATCACCGTATCTGTAAAACGAGAAAAAGCCGCCTATATCAACTCCCGCTGCTGCTTCATGAAGATTTACCCTATATGTAAGACCGCCTTCGCCGCTGCTTAATTCAAGGTTTTTAGAAGCCGCTTTTATGAAATCGGGAACAGCGACTAAACCCGTTGCGGCCTTAACTGCACTTCCCGTAACGCCGCCGTTTGTAAACTTTAAGTCGCCATTAAACGGCTCGTCGCCAATTCCGTTGAGTACGGGGGATCTAACGCCGATATTTACGGGCGCAATTTCATCAAGGTTCTCTGCGGTTACTATGCCCGTAGAAACTTCTATCCCGTTTTCCGCATAGGATATGCCCGGTGCTCGGACGGCAAGATGCGCCTCAGTGCCGTTGGTACTGAGGTTTGCGTCATCGCCAAACTTTAATTTTTCATGCGCAATTTTAACGCTGCCTGCGCCGACAAATTTGCCTTTATATCGGTCAAATTCCATCTTCACAGCCTGCCAGGGGGTTTCAGCGCCAAGAATGCTTATAGTACCGTCCTGTGCGGAAACTTTTCCTCCCTCGGTATGCGTATTGAACTTAACCGCACCTATGGTAACGACTTGATCTACTGCCGCCTGTGCTGCGTCGCCCGAAATTGTTTCGCCCGGTCCTGCGCCTACCGTCACGGCATTATGCAAGTCCTCGCTTTCTTGGTTTGCCCATTCGGTAGCCTGCTGTGCATATGTCACGGGGTCGCTGCTGTCCTTTGGTACATTTCGGCTTTTTCCCGTAGTTTTAGGAGCGTCGGCAGTTTTTGACTTATCGCTTTTTCTGCTGAAAAACGAGAAAAATCCGCCCATTTATCTCACCTCGCTTTACTCAATATAACCCGCATACGGTCCAAAATCTGTGGGAGAAATATTCTTGCCGAATTTTGCAAATTGCTTTTTAACAGCGTGAACCACGTCCGACATTGAAATGCTCTCTTTGCGTGCGGCAGCCGAAAACGCTGCGGATAATGCCGCACCCTTTATCATTGCCCCCGTCATTTCAAAACGCTCTGCAAGAAAGCAAAAGTCCACGCTTTTGTCAACAGGCGCTTTTTGGGGAAATGCGTTTTTCCAAAGTCCGAGCCTTAACTCAGCGTCGGGCTGCGGGAAATGGATTATATATGTAATTCGGCGCATAAACGCATCGTCAATGTTTTGCTTAAAATTTGTGGTCATTATGATTATGCCGCCAAATTCGTCCATTTTCTGGAGCAGATACGAGGTTTCAACGTTTGCGTATTTATCGTGGCTGTCCTTTATCTCACTGCGCTTTCCGAAAAGTGCGTCTGTTTCGTCAAACAAAAGCACCGCATTGCTATGTTCTGCGATATTGAAAACCTCGTCAAGGCTCTTTTCGGTCTCGCCGATATACTTGGACACCATTTTTGAAAGATCGACCTTAAACAGCGCAAGACCCAACTCATTTGCGACAACGGACGCCGCCATTGTCTTGCCTGTCCCCGGAGAGCCTTCAAACAACATTGAAAGTCCCGTTGATGCGCCTGTTTTAGCCTTAAACTGCCAACTGTCAAAAACTGTGTGGCGGTATTTTATATAGTTTATTCCGTCAACTATCTGGAGTTTCTCGCTTTCGGGAAGTATAAGGTCGCAAAGCTTAAATGGAGTTTCTATGCGTGATGCCTTGCCCTTCAATATTCCCTCCGAGGCTGAGAGGCACACGCCGCTTAAAAGTTCATCAGAAATGCTTTCATTTCCAAGCAGACGGGCTGTGCGCTCGCACTCGTCAATTATGCTGCGTATCTTTGACGGTGGGAAGTCGTATGACGCAGAAAGCTTTTCGATGATTTCAGGATTTTCAACGGGTATCGAAAATCCCCGCCATATCTTCTGCTTATCGTCAAACGGCAAATCTCCGAGGCGTATTCTGTGGACAAAAATTGAGTTGAATGAAATATGCTGCTCGGTTATCAGCAATATGATTTTTTGTGAAGAAATGAGTGCGGAAACTGCACATTCGATTTTCGCTAAATTGCTTTCGGTTACTCCCGTGAAACAACATATTGCTCTCTGTAAAACTGTTTCGCACTTTATATTGAAAATTTCCGGGGAAAGTTCGTTTTCGTGCAGTTTATCCGTTTCGATAAATATAACGTTTTTGCGGCAGATTATTCCGCAGTGCTTTGAGAAAAAGCGTTTGCCAAGACCGTCCTCTCCTTCAATTAACAGCACCTCGCATTTATCCGAAGAAAACGCACCCTTCACTGAGGCAAGTTCCTTTTCCCTGCCGTAGATCTCACCGATATTCTCGTCAATTGCAAATGTATGCGAATACGACAGCTTGCATAGGAAATCCATTCCTAACAGCAAATCAAGTATGCGCCTGCGGAGTTTAAGCTCCACGTGCGAAAAGTCGGTTTCATTGCCGTCTGTTTCAAACAGCATTGGAACGTAGCTTTTATACGCCTTATACGCAAGACTGCTGCTGCCCGAAAAGAACACCGAGCAAATGCTTGAAAGCGTAGGGAATGTAAGATTTGGGTCGTTGTTAATATATGCAAAAACCTCGGCAAATTCGGGGCGTATCGTCCTCAAAAAACAAGCAGTGAACGCGAGCTTTTCTTCAGCGCTCATTGAAAATGATGTGCAGATATAATCAAGCGGGAGAAAAATTTCACTTTTCACTGACTTTTCATTCATCTGCGAAAGCAAAACATCAAGCCTTACTTTCTTTTCCCCTGTGAGCTTAAACGGAAAACTTCCCAAATTCTGCTCAGCTTTGCTGAATTTTTCCCGAGGTGAAAACAATTTTAAATGCTCAACGTATGCAGAAAGTATTATCCTAACTGCTTCAAGGCAGTCGTCATACTGGCTGTAAACCGAATCATAACCGCAGTTCATATTTCTTCCCCATCGGTAAAGTTCGCTTTTATGATTTCCTGCGCAAAGTTATTCATTGCCGTTTCATTGAGCATTATAACGGCTGATAAAAGCTGCTCGGCTTGCTGTTCGTCAAGAGTTTCGAGGAACAACGACGACGTGCGAAAACGCGCCTGACCTATCGCAGGACCCTCGGTTATAAGCTCGAAATTTCCAAACCAGATAGCCGAATTTATATTATTCATAACTTTAAGAACGACGTCAAACCTGCTTTCGGAAATTTTCGCAGGGAGCATTGAAATGCAGGTTATCCTATTATCGTCGTCTGTTTTAATAAGCGTATTCCATGACAAAGTATCACCCTCTGCGTCTATTCTGATGATTTCGCCGAAATCGGTGTATCTCCAGTTGTTTTTTTCAAGGAATTTTGTTATTTGCTCTTTCATAGTGATCCTCGCTTTCAAATCTCGTTTATTAAGACTTTCTCGACATTCTGATTTTTTACTTTTTATTCGGTTTGTATATTATCGCTGATTTCGGAACTTGACGCAGGCGGCGTTACTTTCGGAATATCAACGATTATACGGTCGTCCTTGGGATATGGAGTGTCATAAACTACAGTGTCCGATGAACCGCCGTTATTTTCGCCGTTGTTTTCGGGAGCGCTGTATTCGGCATTATCGGTAACTCCGAAAAAGCTGTTTTCCGTTTCCGAAAGCGAAAAATTCTCCTCAATATAGTCGTCAAGCAATCCGCTTTGCGTTTGCTTTATGCCGTATTCAAGTGTTTGAAGAGCCTTGGTTTCATCTCCCGCCTGCATATACGCCTGTGCCTTTTTTAAATACAATTCGGGTTCGCGCGGAAATATTTTAAGGCCCTCGGCGCATTTGTCAACTGCCGAGTAATATTCGCGGCTGTTCATAAGCCGCTCAGCTTCAGCTATATAGTCGTATGCGGACAAACTTTTGCGGGTATTAAATTCAATGCACAAAATCACCGCTCCCGCTATAAGAAGTATCGCTATGACGATCAATATCACTCTGTACCTTTTCGTCCGCATATTGTTCACCGCCTTTCAGTCCGTAATATTCTGCACCGTCTATACCGACAGGCGTATAATCAGCTTCATTAAGCCACTCTGCGCAGCTTTCAAATACTGTGATTTTCGGCAAATCAAAATCGCCGTAACAAAGCCTGTCAAACTCCACAAGTTCCTGCGAAAGTGCTACCAGCCATGCGTTTTGAACGTCGCCAGCGCTGCCCGCCTGAAGCTCACCGTATGACGCAAGAAGTCTGTAAGGATAATCAAGCCTTGACAATGCCTTAAGAATATCAGCAAACATATCCTTATCGGTAAAACAGAGGTCTGCTTTTCGGCTGTTGAACGAAAGAACGCCTCCTCCGTATTCCTCAGCGAATTTTCCCGCACGCTCAAAAACCTCGCTGTCGCCGTTAAAAACAAATCTCACAAGCAGTGCGTTTTTGGTTATGTAATCGCCTAAGTTTATCTTAGAAGCCTCGCCTGTTCCGAGCAATCTCAGCACTCCGTCTGACATTAAACATCTGTACTTGCGGTTGCCGATGCTTAAATCGCGCTCGTGTACACGTATACTCTCCGTCATAAGAGTAAGCGCATCTCCTGTTGCGGAAACCTCGTCATTTCCCGAAACGGTAAACTCGCCGGGATCTTTGCTTTTCTTGTATCTACCGAAAGCGTTCCTCAATCGGTTTAATTTGCGCATATTTACCCTGAGCAGGATATTTGTAATTATAAGCAGCAATATCGTAACACCGAGAATAACTGATGTTGTTATCGCTACTGCCGCAACGTTATTTTGCATTGTGCGGTAAAAATCCGCCTCAGTGCATATACATACGGTTTCCGGCACTAACGTGTAATCTTCATGATGCTCATAATACATTGTAAACGGGAAAATCGTATATTTAAACGTTCCCGTGGTTCTCTTGTCGGTAAACGACGATGGAATGTCATCCTTTAAACTTTGCGCTATTTTATAAGCGCCGTCCGAGCTTACAGTATAAACGGCAGGAACTGCCTCGTATCTTCCTGTGCGGTAAATGCAATACGGCACGTCGTCATAAAGTACGAAGAGCAAAAACTGACATTGCTTGTCTCCGTTTTCCGCAAGGCTTGTATGGTAATCTGTTATCACTTTGTCAATCTGCTCACAGTCTGCAGCGTTTAACTTCAAAACGCTGCCATTGTTATCATCTAACGTAAACACGCTTATATATCCCGGAAGAAACTGCGAGTCTTTTCCGTTAAGGAAACTGTTCCAACTGTCGTTCATACGGATTGCCGTGGCGTATACTGTCGGGCAAATAATTGCGACAAGTATAAGCGATATGACTGTTGAAAGCGCAGTAGCAGAGGACGGGATAGAACGGAATTTCTTCTTGTTTTTCCTCCTTACAAAAAGCACTCTGTAAACAAGCAGTACAAAGCCCATTAAAAGCAGCGAAACAATAAGCGACTTTATAAAAGTCTTGATCGACAGCGCTCCCGAAAGTTCGGAATAAAGCACAATCTGCGAGCTGTTCATACTTTCTCCCGTCAGCTTGCCTTCGCTCTCATACGAGCATAATATAGCACCGTCTGAATATGCGGTAATTCCCTGCATACGCTCAAAATCGGCAAGATCACACGG
The DNA here is from genome assembly GCA_947624555.1 of uncultured Clostridia bacterium. Classification (GTDB taxonomy): domain Bacteria; phylum Bacillota; class Clostridia; order Oscillospirales; family Ruminococcaceae; genus CAG-115. Next base: position 20,568 of record CANQKW010000017.1, on the reverse strand, counting down.
CGTTTCGTAAAATGTACTGTGCGCAGTGTCGTAATGAATGGTTTTCCTGCTCCCTATATCCACAAAACTTACTATACCGTTATCATAATTAAAGCCGTTGACGTTTGCTGTGCCGCTTTGAGGATATAACCTCTCACCGTCCTTAAAAACGCCTATTTCCTCGGCATAAGCGTACTCCGAGCCGTTTATGTAAATTATCTTATTGTATGAAAACTCATTGGGGCATTTTGTTTCAAGCTGTACAAGAGAACCATCTCTGTACTCAAAAGCGCTTGTTTCTCCGTCCTTATCGGTCGTGACAAAAAGCCTGCCCTCAACCGACTGTGCGCAAAAGCTGTCGATAAGGCTGTTTTCTTCGGAACGCCAAATACGCTCAGCAATGCTCAACGTGAAGTTGAGCTTATATATTTCATAAAACACGCTGTTATTGCTTCCGTAAACCGTACAGGAAACGTATATATCGCCGTTTTCATCGGCGGTGAGATCATGATAGCTTCTGTAAGAAAGACCGAACGGATTTGCGTTTACAAGAGTTATGCGGTCGGAGATATTTCCCGATGAGTCCGTCAGTATCACCGAGGAAATTATGTCCTGCTCGCTTAGCAAAACGGTATTTCCGCTTGTGCGGATAGCGCTCTTGCAATAACTTATACTGTCCCTTGAAAACAGGAACGTTGTAACCACTGCCGCTATAAGCGCAACGGCGGCACAGACGATAAGCTTGATTTTAAGCATTCGGTCTTCCCCCTTTCTTATGAATTATGGCTGTCAATTTGGTTTATGTAGTATCTTGCGGTCGGACTGTTGGAATTAAGTTTTAATACTCTCACAAACATCTCGCGCGAGGCGGTAAAACTGCCGTCAAAATACAACTCAACTCCCTTTTTCAGATACTCGCAAACAGCATTTGAAAAATGCTCTTTTATTATATCGTAAATGAACTCGTTGTCAGCCATTCCGATAGGGATCTTCGTAAAATCGAATTCGTTTTTGTCAAGAGCGCGTTCTGTAACAGCCGTTCCCGAACAGGTGTTGAGCATTGTTCCGACAAGTATCTTCTCTCGCTTTGCATCCTCAAATGACACGTCAAAACTTCTGCGCTCTCCCATTTTCAAGCCGCCTGCGTTTAAATAGCACTTGTCAAATGCAGTCTTTATACGGCTGTCGTATTCTTTGAGAAAGAACAGAATGTTTATAGACTTTGCGCTTTGTGAGTAAATTTGCAGGACAGAACCGCTCGTTTCATTTATAAACGCATTAAATTCCGAAAGCTTTACACTAAGCTTGGCAAGAAGGTTGTTCATTGTTTCAAATTCACAATAATCCCTCGGCAGTAATGCAATCAGAGAATACATATTTTCACAGGCATGTTCCGTAAAATTCACAGCTGATATATTTTTCTTTCCTAAAAGCTTTAGTATTGCATCGGAAAAATACGCACGGTTCATTACTCTGAAATTCATCATCTCAGCGTTATTTGCGTTCACGTCCGCTACAAGTTCGTCAAACTCGTTTGAGATAACCGTTATTTCATTTGAAACGCCGTCTTTGTGCTTCGATCTGACGAAAGCTCTGGAATAACCTCTGTCAACGAAATCAGCGGCTTTTCTCCTGAGCTTTTCAAGTCCCCGCAGATATGCCGCAGCTGATATTATAGCCGCAATTATTACTGCCGCAGTCAGCACTAACTGATATAACATCAGCATAATAATCAGTTTTATAGAGCGGTATTGAGCCTCGGGCGATACGCTGCTGAACAGATAAAAGCCGGATATTTTGCCCGAAGGCGACTTTACAGGGGAAATCATATAGACCACAACTCCCTTGCCCGTGGAAACTCTGTCAGTATGAGGTTTGCCGTCAGAAAGACTGAGAGCAAGATCGTCAAGCATAATCTCGGGAATGCACTCCTCAGCGAGTGCGGCGGAATCTTCCCACCCTGCGTCAAACCAACTGATATACCCGCCCGCTTTAGACGAATAGCCGTAATATTCGGCAGAAAAAGGAACATCGGTGTTTGACTGATTAAAATATTCAAGATTGCTTAATATCATAATCGCCTTTAAGGAATTTTTAAAATTTTCGCTGTTTTCATCGGTAAGGTCGAAATCCTCTATATCATCGGCGATATGCATAGCCTCATATTGCTGTGAGATGACCTCAAGGCTTGAAACCATATGGATTGCCTGCTGATACAACAGCATAAACATACCTGCTGCGCACACGAAAAAATTGAACACGAACAGCGCTACTACGGAGCTTGCCGCAAATCTTAAGATCGACTTTCCCGAAACTTTAATGCCGAATATCGCAAGTCCTATGATCCACACCACCGCAAATCCCGCCGCAGCAATCCCTATGCATTTGAGGATAAGAACAGGTATACTGTCGGCATATAGAAATTCCGTGCGAACTCCGCTCACAGTGTTTACAAGCGCCGAACCGTTTACAACAATAACGGGCGCGCCGTTTTCGGAATAAATACTTGAAATATCCTTTCCCTTAATGCCGCTAAAATCCATTGTCCTGCGAATATCGGGACATGGCTGTTGTTCGCCGTCTGCGTTTATTATGTAATATTCGTTTTCCTTTACCTTACAGCTTATAAGCGTGCCGCCGCTAAACGGGAAAAGTCCCTTATAAGCGCCGTCCAGCAGCTCTCCGTCAACAATCAAATCACCGCGAAAGCCAAGCTGTGCAATAGTGTCGTCTAAAAGTATGAAATCCTCCGAATTTATAAGGTCGGGGAATTTATCGTCTTCAACAGTTTCAGTGCCTCCGCTGAATTTCAGTTTATACAGCTTTTCATTATACATTTCGTCCATAACCGAAACAAAAAAACACACGTCGCCGCTTTCAATACGCACCTTGATGTTGTCAGCAGTAACGTCCGCACCGTTTCTTTGAGATTCTATCAATTCAGTGAGTTCATTCTGTGCAGCGGAAAAAACCGGAAGCAATTTTCCTCGGCTGAAGTCCGCAATGCTTACCTCGTAAACGGGAACAGTATTTTCATGGTCTGTATAACTGCTGATGTAATATATCTTTCCGCCGTCCTCGCATATACCGACAGGAACATTGGTTCTGAGTTCTTTATTTTCAAGTTCTTGTATATGTTCTGTCTGTATCTCGCCCTTTAAGCGGTCGTTTTCTTTAAGGTACAGCGAGATCGTGGAAATGTTTGACGAAACTATTACCGTTCCCTCGCTTGTAGATACGGCAAGGCTTATTTCGTCAAAGCCTCTTATAAATCTGCCCGTTACATAAAGCACAATGCAGACTGCGCCTAACAGAGCACCTAAAATATTGAGCAGCTTTTTATTCACAGTCCGCACCTCTCTTCTCTTTAATGTTTATCCCCTTACGGAACGTTTATTGTCGCCTGTCCCGCAGCGTTTATCGAAATTACCCCGCCATAAGAACATATAAGCTTTGAGGAATTGTTCAGTGCAGGATTTCCTCCTATCATAACAGTTGGCGAGCCGGGTGCCCACGGTGCGGCAATAACCGGGATACAGGGCATTGGAGTAAGCACTCCGAACGCCGCTGCCGTTGCAGCCGCTACCATGGGATTGGCGGGATTTGAACACATTCCGAACGGGAGTATGTTTACAAAAGGCTTGTTGTCCATAATGGTCGCCGCAGCAAGAATATTAATTACCTTCGACTGCGGAAGTACATTAAGTACCGACGGCGCAGCGCCGAATGCGCACTGAATAGCTGCGCCTCCGCAAACCAACATTCCCATTTTATCGCTCCTTGAAAAAATTATATTCGTTTTCCGACTGTTTAAGTTCAACCGTTCGGCTTACTCCTTTGTATACAGCAACAGCAGTTTTATATGCGCCCCGAACCGCCAGAAAATATTCTCCGCACCGATTTGGCGTAACATCGTACATGATGCCCAAACCGCTGTTTATTCCCACGTCGTTTTCAAGCGGGCGCGAAAGTTCAAATTCAACTGCGGAAAGTTGTTTTATTCCATACCCTGCGCCGTCTATCGCAAGCTTTGCGTTTGTACGCAAAAGCATTTCAGAAAGGAATGCGCTTATTTTGCGCTCGCCTTTTTTGTACTCGCCCATAAGTCTTGCCTCAGTATTTTCAAGCGGGAAAATCACTTCTGCCTTGCCGTCCGCACCGTCAAATCTTCCGAAAAGTTTTGAACAGGCGCTGTTAAATTTATAGCTTCTTGACGGCATAAGCGTTACTTCAACGGTCTGACAACGCTCGGAAGTTTCAAGTTCAAGCGTTTGACTTATGTAATTGCCGCCGCCTGCCGTGATTTCATACTTTCCGTCCGAAAGTCCGTAAAACACCAGATAACCGTCTTTTTTCAGCGCGCGTTTTCCATCGGAAGTCACGGCAAATACTGCTCCCGCAGGAGTTTCGCCCGTATAACCGTCAATCGGCACAATGACAAAATTAACCTTTATGCTTATAACGTCCATAATTCAACTCCGTTTCGTCCCTGCGCCGATAGTAATATCCGTAACACGCGATACCTTTTCGGTATGGAGCGACTCGATAATTACCGCCTTAGCCTCAACAAACAGCGATGTTCTATAACTTTGCTCGGAATTCCATATGCGTTGTTTTTCTTCCGAGTCGGGGAAAACAGTTTCTAGTTCGATAGGTTCGCTGGTGTCGGTGAAAATGCGGTTATTGTCGTTTATCGCCTGAATGACCTTTCCGAACAAAAGCTGTTCCTGTTCCGCCAAAAACTTTATGTCGGTCTTGAAATACGGCGTTATCATATAAAACAAGTCAAGCACAACAGGCGGGTGCTTTTGAAGCATTAACCCCTCTATCTGTTTTCCGCTAAGCCTAAGACTTTCCGACAAGTCCATATTGTACAGGTAGATCCCAACGGAAAAATCGCCGTGGTCTGCGGGAGAACATAATCCCACATCTTCGGGTTTAGCTACAATATCGGGAATGATTTTCCCTCGGATAAGCTCCAAAAGTGCTTTGCTTACATCATATATTGCGGTGTATTTCATTAAAACTGCATCTCCGTTTACCGTATTTTTTAATGCCCAAAACCTGTTGTCAGTCGGGGTACAAAAACTTTCCGTTTAAAAATGTTCCGCTGCGGATAAGGACTCCGTTTTCATCATAAATCGAACCTTCGCCGTTAAGTTCTCCTTTAAGCACGCCGCCCTCATAGCGCTTAACTCCGCTTGTTCTGTCGTATATCACGCAGTTTCCGTAAGGCAATCCCTCTGCGAAATCGCCCTCTATGTACTTTATTTCATTAGTCTCGTTGTAGAGTATTCCCTTTCCGTGATACTTTCCCATTTTAAACTCACCCGAATATATGAGATTTCCCGTTTGAGCCGAAAATTTATCTCCGCTGCCGTTATAAACATTCTCGGCAAATGTGCCGCTGTAAATTAACTTTCCGTTCAGGTAGACCTTCCCGCTGCCGCTTTTAACTCCGTCCTTAAACTCGCCGTCATACAGTTCAACAACGCCTCCCGCATAGTAGGAGTAAAGTTTTCCTGCGCCGCTGTACAGCCCGCCCGAAAATTCGCCGTTGTATTCAATATCGCCGTTTTCGTTGTAGAGAATTCCTGTTCCGTTATATTCTCCGTCAGAAACTGCGCCGACATATTTAAGTTTCCCATTCGGATAATACTGCTTTACTGTGCCTGCGCCGGCAGGTTCACCGTTTTTAAACTCGCCGCTGTAAATAACCTCTCCGGAAGATGAATATAACGCACCGCTGCCGCTGTACAGTCCGTCTGAAAATTCACCCTCGTAGCAAACGCCTCCGTTTTCAAAGTAGAGTTTTCCAAATCCCGAATACTTGCTTTCCGAAACTCCGCCCTCGTATTTCACCGCATTTGAATTACCGTAGTAGATCACAGCGTTTCCGCTTATAAACTCATTTTCCGAGAACTCACCGTCATATATCAGAACTCCGTTTTTGTATTCCTTTCCTGCTCCCGAACGTTTTCCGCCGACAAAACCGCCTTTATAAGCAAGCGCACCGCTGTCGTAAAATTCGCCCTCGCCCGAATAAACTCCGTCCTCAAACGTTCCCGAATACAAAAGCTTTCCGTCGGCCGTATACAATTTTCCTGTACCCGAAAATTTTCCGTCCGCAAATTCTCCTATATATTCAACGCTGCCGTTTTCATAAAACAGTTCGCCGTTTCCGCTGTAAAGGTTGTCGGAAAACTCACCCTTATATTTTGTCGAGCCGTTCAGATAATACTCAACACCTTCTCCGCTGTAAAGTCCGTCGGAAAATTCTCCCTCGTAAACGAGATTGCCGCAGTAATCATACAGCGTTCCCTTTCCGTTTATACTGCCGTCAGCAAGCGTTCCCTCGAAAATCACCGAGCCGCCGTCGGACAAAAGCCGCACTTTTCCGTTATATCCGCTCATAGCGTCAGTGGAGAGATAAATGTCTTTGGTGAACAGCTTTGAAACCAGAAACGGCACAAGGAACTTTACTATTGCCGCCGCTGCAAGAATTACAACAACAGTGATTATCAAAACCAAAAGCTTTGAAACGTAAAATCTTCCGAATGAAAAATAGTCTTTAGTGGATTTAGGGCGGCTATTTTTTAAATCTTTTTCCGCATCGGCAACAAGGCTGTTTACTTCTTTGTCAATTGTCTGTATTCCAAGCGTTCTCTTTAGCTTGCGTCCTACTCCCATAACAGACTGCTCGGCTTTGCGCTGCATTGAACGCGATGCAAATTTTACTGTTCTCCCGAGATTAAAGCTGTTTTGAAATTTCATTTTGCCGCCCTCCTTTCCTGTTGTTGTGATTGTACTCTATTTGCGGTATTCCTCTATCTTAACATTTCCTATTTGCTCATAAATCCCGCCGCTGTCGGGTTTTTCCGAAAACAGCGCAAGAACAAGCGTAAATACCGCAAGTCCAAGCACCGCCGCAGCAATAACAAGCTTTGCTGCTTTTGCCGCCTTAATTCCGATACGTTTCATTCGCTGCTTGCGCGTTTCGCCAAGTCCCATTGACGCAAACGGCTCAACGCACTGTTCATAGCGACTGAAAAGTTCCATAACGTCCGCAGGCGGGGATTTTTCTATATCCGCACAAAGGCTTTCTATTGCCGCTGTGCGCTTTGAATGTCCAACGCTTTCAAACGCTTTGCGAAGCTTCCTTGCAAACGCCTCGGAAAAGTCGTTTTTCCTGCTCCCGCCGTTGAATAAAGAGTGCAGTTCATAGCGGCATTCGAGATTGCCGTCTGACGTAACGCCTACATTGTTGTGTTCAATCAAATCCGCCGCAATATCCTCAGGCACAGCGTGAATGCACAGCGCTGCGAGCATATCTCCGAAAAAGCGAACCTTTCCCGCTTCATTAGTTTCCTCGTCCGAATAGAAATCAGCGGTTTCGCTAAGTTCGTGACAATAAAACGCAATTATTATATCGTCTTTATATGTGAACATCTCGGCAAGACCGTCAAATTCCGTTTCCGAGATACTCTGAAACCTTTGGCAGACAAAGCTTTTAAGCTCCTCGTCAATTATAAGGTAGAGAATATAATCCTTTCCGCCGTTTCGGCATCTGTAAGCGCTGAAACGCGGATTTCTCTCCGTTAAATTTACGACTTCATATGTCCGCAAAATGCTTTCTAAAATCATTACATCACACCCATTATGGCTTTACAACAATATAAGCTGACGCAAATACGCTTTCATCGTCAGCGCAGACTGCTCTTATTTTAAACACACCGCTGTGATTTGGCGCAGTGTAACAGCCGTTGTCGTCAATGCTGCCGCCGTTTTGACTTACGACAGACCACCTTATCCCGCAGGGAGGAAGATTTATAAACCTAACGGTGAAGTATGCGGATTCGAGTATGCCGAGCGTTTTCGTGCCGTTGTCGATTATTATTCTCCTGTCAGCCGCCGCTTCGTTTTCGCGGTGCTTTATCGCCGTCCAGTGAATTACCGTGCTGTCAGCAGCTGCTGCTTCAAGAAGCCTTATGCCTATCTTAAAAGTGCCTGTTTGAGAATTTACTCTGACTGCAATTTCAGCTTTTATCCCGCTGTCGCCCTCGTCAAAAATTTCCGATGAGCCGTATACAAAACTGCTGTCGTTTACATTTTCATCACGTATCCCCGCTATAACCGCAACGTTTCCTAAACCTAACCCATGTGAAATTTCCTCGGAGAAAAAACGTTTTCCCGCTTTTCCGCCTATTCCGAGATCAATTACAGTTTCACCCGAAGAAATCTCCGTAAGATTATCAGAGCGTGCGGTAGTCTGCGCAGTTTTTTCGTCATAACTTGCCGTCTGTTCAAGAACGTTTATTCTGTCTTTCAGTGCGCAATTTTCGATAGCAAGTTCAGTATTCGTGAAAAAACGATGACCGAACGGAACTTCGTTTATTGCGCTGATAACAAAGTTTTCCATAACTATCTTCGCAAGGCACACGTCAACTTCAGACGCTGAACTTACAAAACTCAAAAGTTCGGTGCAGTAATCATCGCAGGCATAATCGCTCGGTTCACCGTTTACCATTTCCGAACGCACCAAGATCTCGCGGTCGTTGGAATACTGACTGTTTCCTACAGAAACCGTCAAATCCCCTGTCCCAACGGTAAACTCTGCTGTATCATAGGAGATGTTCATTCCGTCGCAGACAAAGTTTAAGGAATAATACCCGTCTTTTGCCCTTTCAGAACGGGAATCAAAGTCTATATCAATGCTTCCCGCACCGTTGTATCTCACGCATTTAAGCCCCACAGAAAGTTTTGCCTTGAACACATCCGAAACATCATGCGGTATCAACCGTATCTCAACGGGAAATTTGCTTTTTGACCTTATAGATCTCGGGACAATTATCAGAATTTCAATGTCTTCATTTATGAACAACGTTTCATACTGTCTGTAATAAGAATCCGCACTGCATTTTGCAAACTCTGATGACTCCGTCAAATACAGCGAATAGCTTTCTTCTGTCATATCGGAACTATCGGACTTTTCTGCATATTCAATGCACAGATAATATTCGCCGCTCGACTTGTTTTCATCATATCCTTTAAGTGCGGAAAGTTTTACTACATACGGAGACGGCACAACGATCTCTCGTCCTAAGCCGTCTATGCAAACTCCTGCCTCAACGGAAATTTTATCGTCCGCAACAGCTACCGTATCCAGTCCGCACACTATCCCAAAGCCTCCCGCAAGGCGGTTTATCAGCCTGCGCTTGTCGTTTATGTAGAGTTGCTCGGCTTTAAAACTTTCGGCGCTCATCACCTTGCCCTTAAAATAGTTATTTCTTTCAAACGGGAAAAATTTGATATTATACATAAAATGCCTCCGTCACAAGAGAGTAATTCCTTTGTCATCAAGCACAAGGCTGTCGTTTGTGCCTTTCTGCTCATCACACGGAAGAATTATAATATTCGCTGTCATATATGCGGGCTTGAAATCATCAACTATCTTTACAAGCCCTCCGTACTTTTCCTCGGAAATCAATCCGCAAGAAGCAACTACAGCAAACTCGAAAGGGTTTGTAAAAATCCGCTCGGCGGGAATAGGAAATCCCTCTGCAAAGCTTATGTCCTCCGACTGATAATACTCGACTATCTCCACCTTACAGCCGAGATACAATCCGCACATTTCGGAAAGTATCTCCTTTGTGCCGATGCGTCCGAAAATTCTTGGAGCGTTGCTTAAGATATACTTAAGCTGACTTTCATTCCACAGACCTGCCGTTTTAATTCCGAAGCAGTCCGCTATCCACCTTAGGAAATCACAATCTGAGCTGTCCTGAGAATAATATTCGGCACAGCAGTCTATCTGCTCCTCGGTATGCTCAAAAAGGCTCTGGAATATTGCAAGGTAACGCTCTAAAAAAGAATTGTCCGAGCGGTATATTTCTGGCAGATAATTTGTCCACATAAACGGATCAAACGAAAGCCTGATTTTCGTTATCACGGGAAAATTGCTGTCAGGGCAAACGCCCTGTATTGAAAAGAACAGATACCGTGCTTTTATTCTCGTAAGCAAAAGTTCGCGTGAAAGCGGTGCGGAAAAGCAGAAAAACGGCTTTAAGATGCGGAGTTTATCGGTATACGGTGTGCGAGAATTAAGCATTTCGGAAATTTTGCACAGCTTCCCGTCTATCTCAATTTCGGGAGTTTCGCAGCTGTAAAACGTAATTTGCAAGGAGCAGTTTACGGGCAGTTTAAACTCGGTTTCAAGCTTATACCACCTTGTTTCCCTTTCCCCGCTGTCAAAAACCTCTGAGAAATAACAGCCTCCAACCTTTAATGATTCGCCGCTTATCATTCCTCCATAACCTCTTGAAAAATCGCTCTTTTTATTCACGATGAAATAGCGGGGTTTTCCTCTCACATTATACCGCCTCCTTTCCGTTTAAACTGTTTTTTATGCTCAGCGGCAACGGATATTTTTCCTACCCTCGGCAAACAAACGTTTTTTAATTTTATATCACCGCTCGGCAGTCTTTCTCCGTCGCTTGCAGAAACTGACAAGTCAACGCTTCTCACGGCGCTTACCCACGGCAACTCGTAAACATAGCGCGAAAGTTCGTTTACGCTGAGCAATCCGCCAAAATTTACACGGTCGCTGTCAAAAAAGCCCCGCACTGCGTTTTCGGTAAGTTCCTTGCTGTCGGAAGAATACATATCCGTCCTAACGCTTATGTAAATATTTACGGGAGCGTAACGCACCAACGGAAACTCTACTTTTGTTCCAACCTGAACGCACGGGAGTATCCTTTTGCGCAGATTTCGCAAAAGTGCGCTGTTCTGTGCGGTTTTTCCGATAAAATGCTCGAGCGCTATGCATACGCAGTTTTCCTTAGTTTCGCTCGCATAAGCTTTAACGTGCTTTCGAGGCATTCCCGGAGTTTCCTTTACGGCGTTTTCAAAATCAGCGAGCGTTACGCAGCAAGGAGAAGCGTTTATCATTGCCCTTACTTCTTCATAACATTCATCTATCGTCTGACGTTCGCTCCCACCGTCTGACGGAAGAATATTCACGGCTGAAATACCGAGTTCACTTACGGAATTTACCATACCCGCCTTTATATTGCCTGCACTTTTGAGTGAAATTACGCACCCGAACAGATAAATACGGCCGTGCGGAGGCATTCCTTTTTCGCCGTTTCCGAACACTATCTCGCCGCTTTGACTGTCATATACGTAACAGCGGCTGTATCTGTCGGCGCTGTCAAAATCGCGTACAAGTTCCCACTTGTAAAAAACGCCGTTTTCAGAAATGTATATCTGCGGAGAATTTTCGAGCATATCTTCAATTTCTGTCTTTATTCGGAACTCACATACTCCGTGCGCCTCTCCGAGAAAACACCGCTCTTCAAATCCGCTGTCGCTGACAACGACAGCCTCGAAGCTTTCTGCTCGGCTGTTTGTTGTGATATACTTCCCGTCAGCCTTAAAGTTTTCGAGCAGTATCCGTTTTTCGCCCTCAACCGCAAACAGGAAGTTCGGAGTTAGGTCGGTTCTTATCTTCCCACCCGAAACTTTATCAAAGCGCACTATCCTTGACAGAGTTTTTCTTTGATATGCGGGAACAGCATTTATTACCGCCGAGGTTATCACGGGCATAGCTGTAAACTCGCCGTTTTCCACAGCAAAATTTATCTCACCCGAACGTTCTGATCCTGTGTGCAAAAGAACGACGCCGCTTTTTGTAAATCCCATTGTTTCATCAAGCAGTATCTCTGCGGACTTGCCGCCGACATATGCGCTGACAGATACAATGCAGTCGTCTTTTGAGGTTATCTCGGTGCAAGGTTCGCTTAAACGCACCGCAAAATATATTCCGAAAACCGAATTTGACGGAACGGGATTTTTAAGACTTATGCGGAATTTAGTATACGGAAGTTCTCTTCCAAACGGGTAAACAAGCGTGTTTGTAAAGCTGGTTGAAAGTATGTCGTCCTTGTTTGCCACAAAGTCCGCACCGCTGCCAAGGGAGAGAATAGCGTTGTCCTCAGCGGAGCAGCCGTATTCGGTTTCAAAAGGTATATCGTCAGCATAGAATACGCTGCCTTTAGGCGCAAATCCGCCGCCGCTCAGTTTAAGGTAGGTTTTCGCCGGTGCGGAGCATTTTGGCGGATTTCCCAAAAGCTTTAAATACCGCAGAAAATGCCTCTCATTTACGGAATTAAGGTGGTAGCGCTGTACCTCGGAAAGCCAAGCCATAAGTTCAAGCACAGTTATTCCGGGGTCGGAGGCATTATGGTTTGTCCATTCGGGGCAAAGCTTTACCGCCTCATCTCTTGCGCTTTTGAATATGTCCTCAAAGCTGTCACGGCTAAGATCCTCTGATTGCAGCATTTTCTCACCCCTTTATATAAAATGTTGGTCTGTACTTTGAATCAGGCACTAAATGATTTTTACGGTTATTTCGGCATTTCCCGCACGGGCTATTGCCATTCCCGTTTTCTTAAGTTCTTCAAGTTCTGTAATGTTCAGTGCTTCGCCGTTTTCATCAGTCATAACAAGCTCGAAATCTTCAAGCTTTTCAACCTCCGGCGTTCCCATAAGATAGCCGTATATCATAGACTTGTCGGGCAGTTGTCCTATCTCCCAACCTTTTTTGTCGATATTTCCGTTTTCAATATCAAAATACTCGGCAAACCGCTCGTACAGCCACTCCCGCACACGGCTTACAAGGTCTGAACTTTTAACTGATGCTGTGACGGATATTGAGCAGGTAACTGCATACGGCTTTACGATATTCGGCTTTCCTCCGCGCATAAACGGGCTGCACATACTGCTCAGCGCTTTTTCAAGCCTTGCGCACTTTTCCGAAAAACACCCCTCGTCTTTGAATAATACTGCCACAGTCACCGCTCCCGGTATAAATTCTCCCCTCACGCCTCGCCCGCCGAAAGTCTTGACCTTTACAATACTGCGGTCGATAGCTTTCACTGCGTCGCTGAAATCGCTTTCCGAACGCACGCGCGACCTTAACCTCAACTCTGACGCAGAGCGCTCCAGAGCCGCACTTAGCGTTTCCTTGCCTGCGCCGCCCGTCATTCTAAAGGGATTGTAAATTCTTGAGATAAGTCCTGCGTTTTTGTTGGGAGTGAAATCCGTATCCTTTTCAAGATTTCCTTTGTCGCCATTACAGGTGCTGTATCTAACCAAAACATTTATTCCTTCGGATTTCGGCGGCATAATGCCGTCAACTCCAAACACCACGCATGATTCGTCCCTGTCAAGCATATAAGTCCTTTGCTTTGAGCTCCCGCTGTATTCGCTCCAAGGAACAAAAAGCCTTGCCAAATTTCCGTTTTCACCGTAAACAGGCTCTGCATCGCCGTTTTTAACCATAACGTCAGCCTCGGTGGGAGAAACTGCCGAAAGTTCATCTACCAAGACCTCGGCCTTATAAACTCCGCTCTGCGTAAGACGGCAGATGTTTTCCGCATCAGTAACGCTGAAAAGTTCCTCGTTGCGTATCTCAATGTTGTCGGCTTTTGCGCAGTTTAAGTAAATCGTTATTTTCGAGCGGTCGGGGCAGAATTTCGGGTTTTCATATCTTATCCTTATCCAGTAACCTTTATGGCTGTACATCTCGCAGTAAACAAAACCGCTGTTTGACCTTAATGTCAAAAGTCCCGTTTCGGACAATCCTCCCGTTTCATCACGGCAGTCGAGAGCTTGCCAACCGTTTTTCGACAGATATTCCCATACATATTTTTTATCCGATTTGTTTTTGCCCTCAATGTCGAAAAGTATTCCTATGCCGTTTTTGTCAAGGGGAGATGAAAACGCAAATTCAAGGCACTTGCCCTCGTCACAAAGCTGTTTTGCCGCCTGCACCGAGCCGTTTTTCAGCCTGTGTCCGCAAATGTCAAGGCAGTTTTCTGTGAACAAAATATCACTTTCGGGCAATTCGCCATAGCTGTATGAAAATATCGGCAAAAACAGCTGAGGAATAATATAATCGCCGTATTGCTTTAAATAATTCTCCACATATTCAATGCGTGCGCGTATTGCATAGCACAGCCCCGAAGGCAGAAAAACCGAGGATATGTCGTTAGGACAGACAAAGCTTATCCTCACGGTTGCGCCGTCATTTTTACCGTCAAAAACATCTCCGAACCTGTCGTCCGGAAACAATCTCATCCAACCCGCACCGCCGAAATATTCCCAAACGACATTTTTAACAAATACATCGTACTTCTTCGGCTTTTTAAAGTCGGACTTTTTCATCACATATTTCCAGTCAATATACTCATCGGTTTCATTTATCGGAAAACGCAAATAATGATTTTTAAATTCAAGAGTTACCGTACTGCCTTTTCGGCAGAGAACGCTGCTGCAAGAAAAGTACACCGAACTGTAGGGCGTGAGTGTTTTTCCGAACGGAAACAAAGCTGTTGAACTGAACTGTGAGAAGTCGTCAAATATTCCGTCGGGTTCAATCCCCGCCGCCGAAGTGCCTATTCTTACTTCCTCTATGTAAACTCTCGACGCATCGTTTAGTGACGTTTCACCCTCAAACGGGATTTTGAACCACTGTCCTGTCTGCCCGAAAAGCGTAGTTTCGGCAGGCGGGAGCTTTAAATCATACTGGAATACAAACCCGCCGTTTTTTATCGCCAGCATTTGAGCTCTTGCAAAGCCGTCATCAGTACTGTAAAAAATACCCGAACGCAAAACTGCGTTCTCGAAATTTCCGACAGATATATCGTCCGCATGATCAAGCTTAAACTCTATACGCACTTTCGTACCCTCGGCGTTTTTCTCGAAATAATCGTATTTTATGTACAGCGCATGCTTTTGCAGGTTGTCGTCTATTCGGCAGTAGGTATTAAAAACAGGCGTCTCGCTGTTGTCCGAGTAATGCGAGTATAGGCTGTGAATGCTGTCCTTTTCTGGGTCAGTGCAGACAACTCCGTTTAATGAGGAGTTGACAGCATACAAATCGTCCGCAAGAGTAAACACAACATCCGATGTTCCCGCAGCTGTAAACGTACTGCCTGCGCTTACGCTGTCGCCCGCAACGTTGGATTCATTTCCCGAAACCTCAAAGCACAAATAACCGTAAGCAGGCTGAAAACAAAGCTTTGACGCTCCAAGCTTGCTGAAAAACTCAATAAGGTTCTTTTCGGGAGTGCGGTTAAGTTTATTTGCGGTGTCATTTGCGAGCTTTGCGTATGCCATTGCAGCGGCAGAACCCATTCCGGGTTTAACGGTGCTGAAATTCCACTCAGGCGTAAACGACCGCGCCATATCCGCTATTTGCTCCAAAATTTCATCGTGCGTTCTCTTGTCTATTTTCGGAATATCCAACACTTCACCCCCGAACATTTAAATTTAAGTTATATCATTTTACGTTATGCACTGCCGTTTAAGTAAAACGGATAAACGAGATTATATGCGCTGTTTGTGCTTTTTATGACATATGAAACATCAACATACAAAACCGCACCGTCTGCGTGACATTTCACGTCTATATCGGTAATTCTCGGTTCCCATGCGCCGAGCGAGTTTTGAACATCACGCTCTATTTCCGAGAGTACCGTGTAACTCATCTGCGCAAAAGCGTAGCTTTTCAGTCCGCAGCCAAATTCGGGACGCATAACCCTTTCCCCGCGGGAAGTTCCTAAAATAATGCGAATACTCTGCGCTATGCTTTCCTCGTTGGAAACATCCTCAAATGTTCCGCTCACGCGGTTTACTTCTACGGGAAACTGCCAGCCCTTCCCCAAAAATTCGTTGTTCTGACGCATTCTCTCACCTCAGTTCAGTTTAAGCATTGAACCCTTTACCGCTGCCATTCCCGACGCCTGAAGATTAAGATTTCCCGACGCCTTTACTTCTACGCTCGCCCCGTCAACTTTCGTCTGCTTACCCTTTAGATTAAGCACATCACATTCGAGCGTACATTCCTTAGCCTTAATTGTCACTCCGTTTGAGTCGGCTTTTATGCATTCTGCGCTGTCGCCTATTTTCAGCTTGAATTCCTTTGAGGCTTTCAACGACACAGCTTTGTTTTTATTGTCAAGTTCTACTTCGTTGCTGCCGTCCGACAGGGTGAGCTTTTCGTTTACATCGTCAAACGTTATCTTCATCTTCTTAGCCGACATTATTTCAAGGCATTGCTTGTCGTCACTTTCGTCAAACTTTATCATATGCCCTTTAGACGTACAGAACACCTTTACGGAATTTTGCTGATTTGCAGTTCCCTGCGGAGGCTCGGTTTTTCCTTTGCCTGTTTTGTTCCAGACAGAGCCTATAACCACAGGCGTTACGGAATTGTCGTCTATATAGCCTATTATTACGGTGCTCCCCACTTCGGGCAGAAGATATAATCCGCAGTTGTTTGCAGCGTATGGCACAGCCACGGGCATCCAGTCGCTCTCGCTTTCCTTTCCGCCTTCTACAAGGATATTGACCTTGACCATTCCCGGGTGTGCGGCGTCCCAGTTTTCCTTTACAATCCCCAGAGCAATACTTGCAGGATTGTTTGCATCCTCGCTTTTTCCACCGTGTACGCTTTCTCCTATGCTCATTTCATCACCGCCTCAACTCCAGCCCTTTGTGGTAAATGACACGGTATATCCCGAAGAATTAAGGGTATGCGTTGCCGTGTCAACATAGTAAGTTTTGTTGTCCCACTGAGGATCGACATCTTTATAGCTTATTCCTACTCCGGGCAGTATATCGGGAATGCCAATACAAGTTGCTCTGCTTATGCGGACATTCTGCACAGCGTCGTCCGCAAGTCTGTCGGCATACGCCTTGCAGTCTGCGACATTATCAAACGGCGCTTGCTTTGATATTTCCGTGGGATTGTTCATAGCGCTCGAATATTGAATACCCGTTGCCGTTAAACTTTCAGCATATATGTTCTTAAGCTTATCGCCCGTAACTACCGCCCTTACCTTTAAATATCCCGATTCCACCGCAAGTCCTAAAAGTCCTGTGGAGGGACTAAGTTCTGTAAGTTTTCCGAATTTGGTCTTGTAGTTTACGATATAAGCGTAGCCGTTTTTCATTATCATATCTCGGTCGCAGTATTTGCACAGCACATCTTTTATATAAGTGTAATCGTTAGAGTTTTGCTTTAACATTCCGTGCTTTTTCATTGTCGTGTCAATGTTTGTGGGAAGCAGCGGGCAAGCGTCCGTGTATTTCTTCATGATCTCCGTTATTGTCGCTATATACGTCTGATCGTTATCCCATGTACACTGTGTTGTACCGCTTTCCATCATCAGTTTAACTCCGTCAAATGCCGTAACAGTCATTTTCGGTACGTCCGAAAACTCGTATGACACAGAATCCACATATCCCGCAAACACGCAGCTCATAGCTGACCCATATCCAAGACTTATCGTTATTCTGGTGCCGATAGAAACATTTCTGTTAAACTTGCGGTTCTTGAAGTCATAGCAGTTCATCACATTAAACGAGGCGCTTGAGGCAGAGTCTTTATTAAGCGTTATGGAAACGCCGTCCGTCAAAAGTCCGCTTTTTCCCGACTTCTCAAGCGGAGAAACAAGAAGCGATACAAGGCTGTTTCCCATTTGAATATTCACAACGGGCGCTTTAAATCCGCTGTACTTTGCGGAAATGGCATTAAATCCAAGATACCCGACATTCGGAATACCCATTTTTATCTCCCCTTAGAAATTTTTATCTTCAGCCCCGAAACTATATTCAGAGGATTTACAACATTGTTAAGCTTTGCGAGATTTTTCCATTGGTCAGCGTCTCCCAACTCCTCGTAGGCTATCTGCCAAAGCGATGTGCTTTCATCAACAATGCGCACCTTGTCGCTGCCAAAGCCTTTGAACACATCGGATTTTCCGAGATCTGAGGATTCGGGCACAGACTTAAATGTAACGTCAACCGACGCTCTCACAGGCTTTCCGCTTGAAAGAAACATAGTAAACTTTTGTGAAACGTCCGTCACTACGCCCTTGAATTGCAGTGAACCCCACTTGAATGTGCATACGGGCGGGCGGTGCAAAAGCGAGTTTACCCTTGTCAGCTTATAAAGTTTTGAAGTAAGCGCTGAAACATCGGTCATTTCGCTGTCTTTTACGGGAACGACCTTTTGCTTTGACGGGTCGAATGTAGGAGGTTCGTATGTGCTGAACATAAGCTGAATCGTAAGCGAATCCTGACCGCCCGAAATAAACTGCGCTATCGGACTGTCAAGTCCGGGAACATTTACGGTGCTGTAATTCACGCTTGTTTGCAGATTATACTCCGATGGATTGAACATTACGGGGATATCCGCTCCCTGTTCTTGACTTATCACAGCTTTTTCCAGCATTTAAACCGCCTCCTCATAATACTCCGTGGCGCTTTCCGGCAAGGAGAATATCGCGCTCTATACTGCTTTTTATCTCCCGTTCGAGTATAGAACTTTCGCTTTTCAGAACAAAGTGCGTACTCATTTCCTGCTCGGATTTTCTAACCTCGGCAATCTCACGGCTTATATCTTCAAGTTTGCCATTTAATCCCGAAAGCCGTTCGGAAACCTCCTCGGACTTTTCAGCTTTCCCCGCATTGACCGCATAATTCACTGAAACGCTGCTGTGCGGACTGTCAAAATACTCCTCTGTATAAAACAGTTCCGCTCCGGAATAATCTGTGCGTTCGTTCTGTTCCGCAAGCCGAGAGTATATCCTTTCATACGGAGAATTCGCCGCCTTTGCCGTGTGTATCGTAACTTCACGTCCAATCTGCCTTGAAACAGCGTCATGACTAAACCGAAAGAGTTTGTTTTCCTGAAAGATCTCACTATTATCCCCCGTGCGGAGATAAAAGAGGTCATAATCGTAGGCTTTTTGTTCTATAAAGTCAGCAAGTTCATCGGTATGCTCACCGTAGAAATTCTTTACTGCTTTGTAAAGCGTCTTGTCAGCGACAACGCTTTTCGCCGCACTGTTTATCTGCTTTATACCGAAAACTGCGATCCCCGCCGTACCCAAAACGTTCTTTATGTCATTAAGAGTGTTGCTTATACTCTTCGCCGTTTCGTCATAGGTTATAGCCTTTATGATCTCATGTGCGAATTTTTCGCTCGAACCAAGGCTTACCGTTTTGTTATTCATCACAAGTTCTGAAAATTCGCTTGACGTAAATTTATGTTCATTTATTTCATTACTCTCGTTTTCGGACGAAATCATTCTCTTTTCAATTTCATCAAGACTTTTCTGTTCTTTTAAATGATTTTTAATAATATCCGAAACCTTTTGTTCCGAGCGTGAAATAACTCTTTCCGAAATGCTGTTCAAATCCTCTCTGTGTTCTTTTCCTCTGTAAACCATATCGGAAAGTACTTCATATTCTTTATTTAATTCATGGTAATTAACGTCAATTTGCTTTGATAATTTATTTTGATATTCAGAAAATCTTGTTTCATCGTTGATTTCAACAAACGTTTTTTCGTTTGCGGATTTTTCGTTTTCAAGAGTTTGTTTATCGGAAAACTTTTGAACGAGTTCCGTGCGGATCTCGTTTCCGAAAAATGCGCTGTTTAAGCGTTCTTCAGTAACGTCCGAGGTTATAGCCTCAAACAATTCCTGCGTGAATTTCCTGCGTGAAAGATCCGACCTTTCGTTTAAATTATTCAACCTTTCAAGATATTCCGAAAGCCTTTTAAAGTCCGCTGTTTCATTCTCAGTCAAACTCTTGTTTTTAACAGCATTAAACGAACGCAGAACATTTTCGATGAAACGTTCGATCCTTTCGGAGTTTTCCGTCTTTTGGGAAAAGTCGCTCTTTAATTCTTCAAGCTCGCTTTTCAGGGAATTAACTGTTTCCCGCTCAGTGTTCAGCTTGCTTTTGATAAGGCTTTGCGCATATACAAGACGTATGTTCTCGGCTGCGCTTTCAATTGACTTCTCAAACTCATTCTGTTCCTTGTTTGAATATTCATCAACATTTGACATAAGGCTTTTAATTTCAGAAAGAACACTTGTTTTAGATATTTTCTCATCTGAAAACATTTCGTCAAAATCTTTGAGCAACTGTGTAGGTCGTTCCGATAATTCGCTCGAGAACTGTTCTTTCTCCTCCAAAGCTGAAAAGATGCGCTCAACCTCGCTAATAATCTCCGCCCTGTCCGCAAGATCCTTTCCGGAAAAACGTTCAAGCTTTTCGGAAATAACCGCAAGTTCTTCTTCAAGCATACTCTCTGAATTTTCAATCAAAGTAAGAATGTTTTCAGCCGTCCGCTTAAACTCTGCATATGCCTTTTCATATTCTTCAGGGGTGTTCTTTTCAGACTTGATCTCGGAAATAATCCTTTCAAAATTCTCCGATAGTCCGCGGGTTTCGGAATATGCTCTGATAAGTTCGATGGTTTCCGAAAAAGTTTCGTTATCCGAAAGCTGACTTTCGAGCCATTCGGAAAAACGCTCAAATGTCCTATTGTTAACAGAATAAAGTCCGGTCAGTTTATCAGCTGCGCCCAAACGCTCCAAAACGCTCCAAAAACTGAACGAGCCGTTGTTTTCGGCAAAGCGTTCAATTTCCCCTTCCAAAGCCTCAGCGTTCGAGTTGTACCTCACAACGTGTTTCAGCAGCTTTTCCGCTTCACTAAGCCTTTCATTC
>CANQKW010000016.1 GCA_947624555.1 uncultured Clostridia bacterium | reverse complement strand
GCTCGCTAAGGCGAGTTTTTTTATTTTCTTTTCAGCACCCTTGACAGCTTTGCTACCGGCAGTCCCATAACATTATAATAGTCCCCGTCGATGCGTTTTACCAGAAGAGCGCCTTTTTTCTGTATTCCGTAAGCGCCTGCCTTGTCCATAGGCTCTTTCGTTTCGATATAGTCGAATATTTCCTTATCGGAAAGCTCATAAAACTCGACCTTTGTTTCCTCGAAGAATTTTTCCCTTTCTCCGTTCTCATAGATAATGCAAACTCCCGTAAATACGCTGTGTATGCGTCCCGACAGCGTTTTCAGCATAGCGAAAGCGTCAGCCGTATCCTTCGGCTTTCCGAGAATTTTCCCGTCTATTGCAACGACAGTATCCGCCGCAATTATAATATCGTCTTTGTGCGAGGCGAAGATTTCGTCTGCTTTCTGCTCCGAAAGCAACAAAACAGCGTCCTGCGGAGAAATTTTTTCGGGCAGGATTTCCTTTACTCTTGCAGGAATTATCCAAAAATCGTCCATTATAAGCGAAAGCAGCTCGTGCCTGCGGGGACTTTGGCTTGCAAGTATCATTTGCTTATATTCCTTTCGCCGTATTTTTTGTTATAGTTATCAATGCATTGCCTGATGATGTCAACAGCCTGTTTTTGCCCC
Source organism: uncultured Clostridia bacterium (assembly GCA_947624555.1). Taxonomy (GTDB): domain Bacteria; phylum Bacillota; class Clostridia; order Oscillospirales; family Ruminococcaceae; genus CAG-115. The sequence goes on along the minus strand of CANQKW010000016.1, from coordinate 30,353 downwards.
ATAACCTCGTTCACGGCAGTTTCCTTGCCCTCAAGCTGCTTGTAAACGCTGAAAAAGTGGCGCATCTCCTCAAATATATGCGACGGGAGAGCCTCTATTCCCCTGTATGCGTTGTATGTAGGGTCCTCAAACGGGATTGCTATGATTTTTTCGTCGTTTTTTCCGTTGTCAAGCATCGTGATAACGCCAATCGCATAGCACTGCACAAGAACAAGCGGATCAATAGGCTCGTTGCACAGGATAAGTACGTCGAGCGGATCGCCGTCGTCCGCAAGAGTCCTCGGGATAAATCCGTAGTTGGCAGGATAATGCGTCGAGGTATATAATATCCTGTCGAGCCTGATAAGTCCTGTTTCCTTGTCAAGCTCATATTTTTTCTTACTGCCCTTTTCGATTTCCACAACAGCGAGAAAATCGTGCGGTGTAATTCTTTCGGGAGCGACATCGTGCCAAATATTCATTTTTATACTTCCTTTCTTCGGCTGCTACTTATATTATACTGTTTTTTTCAAAAAAAGCAATAGTTTTCTCACAAAACTTGATTTTCGGCATAAAATACTATCGAAGAATAAATTTAAAAGGAGCTTGACGCTATGAAAATCCTTTGTATCGGCGGCGACAAAAGAATGATTTATGCGGCGGATCAACTTTCTGCCGAGCGCATTTTTATGGGAAACTACCCCGAACCGTCAGGAAAATTTGATGTAATAGTCCTGCCTATGCCGCTTACAAGGGACAAGGCAAGCATTTTATCTCCGCTTGCAGGGACGTCCGTAACATTTAACATTATTCTTCAGTATGCAGAGAAAAACGCTCGGATTTTTTCGGGCGGAAACTGTGAAATTCTGGAAAAGCTCTGCCGTGAAAACGGCTTTGAGCTTACGGATTATCTGTCCAGCGAGCCGCTTGCTCTGAAAAATGCCGTGCTTACGGCGGAGGCTGCCGCATCAATTTTATCTCAAAACGGCAAAAAAGCTGTTTTCGGTTCAAAAATCCTGATAACGGGTTACGGGAGAATTGCCCGTATCCTCGCAAAATACCTGAGCACTTTCGGCGGCATTGTTACGGCAGCGGCAAGAAATCCCTCTCAGCGCACCTTAGCCGAAATAGACGGATTAAAAGCCGTCGATATAAGTGAAATAAGCGGAAAATACGACTATGCGGTAAACACCGTTCCTGCGCATATCCTTTCAAACGATTTTTTTGAGGAATTTGACGGCACATATATGGAACTTGCCACTCTTGACGGGAAATACGAAAAAGCTCTCTGCGAAAAAAACGGCATAAAATACATATCGGCAAACGGTCTGCCGGGAAAGCATTTCCCGAAAACCGCAGGCAAATTCATAGCCGAAGAGATTTTAAGATTGATGTAAAGCCCTCGAAAATTCCGCACGAAGTGCGTCCAAAAAATCGGTGCTTGACTGTACCGATAACCTCTAAAAGGGGGCATAGATTTGAAAAATATTGAAAAATTATCGGGACTCAAAGTGGGTTTTGCGGTCTGCGGTTCATTCTGCACGTTTTCAAAAGCATTTGCCGCAGTAGAAGAGCTGAAAAATTTCGGCTGCGATATAACTCCCATAATGTCCTTCAATGCGTATTCTCTTGACACACGGTTCGGCACAGCGCAGAGCAATGCCGCCCGTTTGTATGAATTGACGGGTAAAACGGTTCTCCACGACATAATCTCCACTGAGCCCATAGGACCCAAAAAGATGTTTGATGTGCTGGTAGTAGCGCCGTGCACGGGAAACACTCTCGCCAAACTGGCGCTGGGCATCGTAGATACGCCCGTATGTATGTCGGTAAAAAGTCATCTTCGCAATCAGCGCCCTGTTGTTATCGCCGTGTCAACGAACGACGCACTTTCGGGTTCGGCAAAGAACATCGGAATGTTGAACAACTACAAAAACTACTATTTTGTTCCTCTTTCGCAGGACGATTGTCACACAAAGCCGTTTTCGGTGGTCGCCGACTTCTCAAAGATACCCGAAACCATTCTTGAGGCGCTTGAAGGCAGACAGCTCCAACCGTTAATATTCGCTTGAAAAGAAAGAGCCGACAGTGGAAATGTCGGTTCTTTTTCGTTTTTCACGGAGCAGTCTTTTTTGAAAAAGCCGCAAAAAGTCGATTTTGCGGCTAAACTGTTGACAATCGTCATAAAATGTGCTAAAATATGTATTGTTCAGCCTGTCGAACCAAAACCGCCGTTGCGTACCTCGTTTGTCTCGTCGTCGCAGGTTATACCGTATTCCGTGAAAATGCCTTGCATAAAGCCTGTGCCTGCGGTAATATGCAGGCTTTTGTTTTCACGGGAGTCGTTGGTGATTTTCGCAAAAATATGACCCTCGTTGTCGGAAAAGTAATAGTCGCTGTCGATAATTCCTACCGTATTGTCAAGCTGTAAACGGAATTTAAAGCCCAATCCGCTCCTGGGATACAGCGATAAAAGCCAGCCCTCTTCTATTTTCACGCGAATGCCCGTGGGGATTTTTGCGGTTTCACCGGCATTAAGGTCAATGTCAAACGGCGCAAAAAAATCATATCCTGCGGAGCCTTTTGTGGCACGTTTCGGGAGAGCGATTTTTTCATATATTTCTTTTGCGTCGGGACGAGAACAGCCTGATAAAAACTGTTCAAGACTTACTTTTTCAAATTTTGCTATTTTTTTCATACATTACCTCACTGATTATTTTTCTTGAATACGTCCGCAACATCGGTAATTGTTATGTACGCCGACGGGTCTATGCTGTGGACGATATTTTTCAGTTTGCTTATCTGGAAACGGTTTATTACGAAATAGATCACGGTTTTCTGCTGCTTTAAATATCCGCCCTCGCAGTCCATTTTCGTAGTACCCGTGCCAAATTCTTCGGACAGCTTTTCGCAAATTTCATCTGCGTATGAGGTTATTATCATTGCGGCTTTTGCACGGTCGATACCTTCAACGATAAAGTCGACCGTTTTCAGAGCTGCAAAATATGTTACTATCGAATACAGCGGCAGTATCCAGTCCTGAAGAATAATTCCGCAGATTATATATAAGATCACATTATATATCATAACGAACGTGCCGACCGTCAAGCCTATCCTTTTTGCAAAAATGATAGCGAGGACTTCCACGCCGTCCATTGCGCCGCCTGCACGTATTGCGATACCGCTTCCTATTCCCGAAATAACGCCTCCGAAAAGCGCACAGAGCAGCAGGTCCTGACCTGCAAGCGGAGAGGCAAATGTCACGTCCACGGGAAGGACATCGGTTATCAGCCACGCCGCTGCGGAATAAATCGTTACGGCATAAATAGCGTAAATCGTAAATACTGCTCCCTGACGCTTGCAGCCGAACGCAAACAGCGGGATATTCAGCAAAAGCAGCGCAATCGAAAGTGAAATATATTCGGGCGTTATCTGCTCTATCAGCATAGACGTACCCGAAATGCCGCTGTCGTAAAGCTTTACGGGCGAGAGGAAAATCGTTACTCCGAAAGCATTAACGATACCTGCGACCGTCAGCATTATAAAGTTTTTCAGTTTACAAAGCGAGAGTATCTTTTTCATAGTATCTCCCTAAAAAGTCATATGTCGAAATTATACCTTATTTATTATACCATTATAAATATGTAATTGTCAAGTTCAGGAAGTGAAAAAATGGAAGAAAAATCAATTTACACAAGAGCATTGAGATTAGCCGTTCCAATGATGATACAAAACGGCATAACAAACGCTGTCGGACTTGTCGACAATGTTATGGTGGGCAGTTTGGGCACAAATGCCGTGACCGCCGTTTCCATTGTCGGACAACTTTTCTTTGTGTTTAATCTGGCGATATTCGGGGGACTTTCGGGTCCCGGCATCTATGCCGCACAGTATTTCGGTCAGAAAAACATCGAAGGTTTCAGACAGACCTTCCGCATAAAGCACTGGATCTGCGGATTTTGTCTTGTTGTGGGTCTTTGTGCGTTTATTTTTGCGGCAGAGCCTCTTATCGGACTGTATATGAGAGGAGAAAGCGGTTCGGTCGATCCTGTCGAGTCAATGTCGCTTGCTAAGGATTACCTTTCGATTATGATAATAGGAATGGCGCCGTTTGCGGTGACCCAGATTTTTGCAGGAAGTCTGCGAGAAACAGGCGAGGGCGTTATGCCTATGGCGGCAGGAGTATCTTCTGTAGCCGTAGATGTCCTGTTTAACTGGCTTTTGATATTCGGCAATCTGGGATTTCCCGCACTGGGAGTAAAAGGTGCAGCGATAGCGACCGTTCTTGCGAGATTTGCAGAGCTTGCCGTGATATTGACAGCCGCCTTTGCCAAGCGTAAAAAGTTCACATTTCTCAAGGGAGCATACAAAACACTTCTCATACCCAAGGAAAATGCTGTAAAAATCATCAAAAAAGGACTGCCTATTTTCTTCAACGAGTTTCTTTGGGCGTCGGGCATAGCTGCAATAACACAGACTTATTCGACTTTGGGTCTTGACATTGTTACGGGATTGAATATTTCAAATACTTTGTGCAATCTTTTCAACGTGGTATTTATCGCTTTGGGAAACGCTGTGGGCATTATAATCGGACAGACCCTGGGCGCCTCGGAGTATGAAAATGCCCAAAAATATTCTCTTAAACTTGCAAAGTTCACGGGAGTGATATGCGTCGGTCTTGCGGCAGCGCTTGTCGCCGTTTCGGGCATTTTTCCGCTCTTTTACGACACCACCGCAGAGATACGAAATCTGGGTCAGTGGTTTATCGTGGTAACTGCGCTGTTTTTCCCCGTACAGGGATTTTTGAACGCTTTGTATTTTACCTTGCGCTCAGGCGGAAAAACGCTTATCACGTTCCTTTTCGACAGCGTTTTCTCGTGGATAGTCACCCTGCCGCTTACGGTTTTGATGTGCTCTTTTTCGGGCTTAAATGTTATAGCGATCTATGCGATAGTGCAGGCTGCGGACATAATAAAGGTAATAATCGGCTTTTTGCTGGTGAAAAAAGGGCACTGGATAAGCAATATTGTGGCATAATCGCTGCATATCCGAAAAAAATGTCCCTTAAATTCCGCCCATAATTTAAGCAAATTATATAAAAATGGTTGACAATCAGGGTAAAATCTGTTATAATTGATAATAGGGTTATTATTGACGTATACAGTTTATGCGCCGTATCGCCCGTTATTCGAGATTTTTCCGGTTTGCAAAGGAAGTGAACGGTATGCGAAATATTTCGTTTGATATTGCCGCTATCGCAATACTTGTTCTGATTTTGTTGTCTGTCATAGTAAGAAGATCAATTTCAGGACGGATAAACAAGATATTCCTGGGGGCAATTATTACGAATTTTTTGGCGGCGGTTTTCGACATTATGTCGGTATATGCCGATACATACCACAACGACAATATAGTATTGCTTGCTCTTTCACATACATTCTACCTTATTTTCCATACGGTACAGCCTGTTCTTTATGCGCTGTTTACGGTGAATGTTCTGGACCTGGGGCATAAGATAAACAATAATAAAAGCTTGGAATTTGCTTTTTCGGCGCCGTATGTGCTGGTTTTCCTGCTTATTGCGACAAATTCTTTCACGGGACTTATTTTCACGCTGAATGGCGGCATATACAGGTACGGCATATTGTTCAATTTGCTGTATATATCCACTGCGCTTTATATTTTGATCGCAGGAGTAGTGATATTGAAAAACTGCAAGGTATTTCCGAAGATAAAAATCATCGGATTGCTGTCAATGGCGGGCTTAAGCATAGCTGCGGCGGCACTTCAAATGGTTATGCCGCAGAATCTTGTGGAGTGCTTTGCGATCTCTCTCAGCCTGCTTGTGGTCAATATTTCCGTTCAGCGCCCCGAAGAGAGTTTGGACACGGACACGGGTCTTTACAGACATTCGGCTTATGCTGATAAATCAAAGCGCTCGTTCAGGAATGGAAAACATTGGCACGTTATTCTGATGAATATTGCAAATTACAATTCCATTTATTCTATGTTGGGATATGAAGAAACTGCGGAGATAAATAAAATAATTGCGGATAAGCTTGTTCATCTGAATAAGACCCTCAGCAACCGGGCAGAGCTGTATTACCTTGACCGAGGAAGATACAGAATGGTTTTTGCGGAAAAAGACAGGGTCTTTGCAGAAACCTATGCAACGATTATCAATAATATCCTTAAGGAAAAAATCATCCACAAAGGCTTTGAAATAAATCTTTCGCCGGTGATAGTGCTGGGACGCTGCCCCGAGGAAATCGAGAGCTTTAAGTCGCTTATGGCTTTCGGAATGGACTTTCACGAAAAACTTCACCATACGGGAATGGTAATGTTGGCGTCTGAGGTCTATAATCCCAATGAGTTTCAGGTTCATAACAATATCGACGCTATTATCGAAAATGCCCTTGAAAACAAAAAGTTTCAGGTTTATTATCAGCCGATTTATTCTGTCGCAAAGGGAAGATTTGTTACCGCAGAGGCTCTTGTAAGACTTATTGACGACGAGCACGGATTTGTTTCTCCCGATACGTTTATTTCTGCCGCAGAACGCAGCGGCGCTATCCATAAGATAGGAGAGTTTGTTTTCGAGGAAGTTTGCAAATTCGTTTCAAGCGAGGAATTTGAAAAGTTAGGGCTTGATTACGTTGAGGTGAATTTGTCGGTTGCCCAGTGTATGCACGGCGACCTTGCGGATAAGATACTTACGACAATGAAGACTTACAACGTTCCGCCCAACAGGATAAATCTCGAAATAACCGAAACCGCTGCGTCGTACAATCAGCGTGTAATGACGGATAATCTGAACAGGCTTTCCCGTGCAGGAATAGTTTTCTCGCTCGACGATTACGGCACAGGTTATTCCAATATGAAACGTGTAATTTCCTTGCCGCTTAAAATCGTAAAGCTTGACAAGTCCTTCGTCGATGAACAGCATAATCCCAAAATGTGGATATTGCTGAAGAGCACCGTTAAAATGCTCAAAGATATGGGTATGGAAATAGTTGTCGAGGGTATTGAAACACGGGAAATGGTAGAGGCATTCTCAGATTTGAAATGCGACTTTATCCAGGGATATTATTTCTCAAAGGCAATCCCGAAGGACGCTTTCGTGAAGTTTATCACCGAGTCGCAGGTCAGCATAACTTGACAAATAATTTACTGCCCGTGTGGAAATAATAACATGGGCAATATTTTTAATTATTCACAGGAGGAATTTTATGTGCACAGCAGCATCTTATCTGGCAGCAAAAGACAGATTGTATTTCGGCAGAACACTTGATTACGGCTGTTCTTACGGGGAGAGCATCGTTTGCGTTCCGAGGAATTTTCCGTTCGATTTCAAATACGAAAAATCAATGAAAAATCACTATTCTCTTATAGGAACAGCGCACGTTTCGGACGGCTATCCGCTGTTTTACGACTGCGTAAACGAAAAGGGACTTGCAATGGCAGGATTGAATTTCGTGGATAACGCCGTTTTTCACACGAAAAAATCGCAGGGCATAAATGTTGCGACATTTGAGCTTGTTCCGTTCATTTTGGGACAGTGCGAAAATTTATCGCAGGCACGTCAGCTTTTAAAAGAAATAAACATAACCGACGACTCTTTCAGCGAAAAATTGCCTGCGTCAAAGCTCCATTGGATCATCTCGGATACAACAGGCTCGCTTGTCATTGAAAGCGTTTCAGAGGGCGTTTTTATATACGAAAACCCCGTCGGGGTGATGACCAACGATCCTCCGTTTCCATATCAGTTTACTAACCTGTGCAATTATCTTAATCTCACCGCCAAAACGCCCGAAAATCGTTTCTGCGCCGGTTTGCCCCTGCGTGCATATGCGAAAGGAATGGGTGCGATCGGACTTCCGGGAGATTTGTCCTCCGAGTCAAGATTTGTAAAAGCCGCTTTTGTTCTCAAAAATTCAAAGCTTGACAGCGAAGAAAACGCCGTTTCACAGTTTTTCCATATTTTAAATTCAGTCGACCAGCAAAGAGGCAGCAACGAATATGAAGAGGGCGTGTACGAAATCACGATCTACACGAGTTGTATCGACTGTTCGAGAGGGATTTATTATTACACGACCTACAACAATCATCAGATAAGCGCTGTTGATATGCATAAAGAAAACCTTGACGGCAAAGAGCTTTCGGTTTATCCTATGCTCGAAAAAGAAAATATCCTTTTCCAGAATTAAAATCATTTAAAAACGCCAAAAAATCCGCACTCGTAAGAATGCGGATTTTTTTAAGCAATTAAATCGGCAGGTAAGGTTCGGGCGGGACCTTCGTTCCGTTTACGTGGACCTCAAAATGAAGATGGTCGCCGTAAGCTCGTCCGGTGTGACCGACATAAGCGATAAGCTCGCCTGCGGTGACACGCTGACCCTCGTAAATATTAGCTATCGAGCTGCAATGTGCGTAGTACGTCTGCAAACCATTGTCGTGGGTGATAACAACAAGGTTTCCGTAACCGCCGTTGCTGGAGTAATAGTTTGCATTCGGGTCATAATAAATATCCGTAATAACTCCGCTGTCGCCTGCGAAAATCGGCGTTCCGTAAGGAGCTACAATATCAATGCCCGTATGACCCGGATAATCTCCCCAGCCGTCGCTGAGCCACCAAGTGCCGTCGGGCAGCGGCAGAATAAACTTTCCTGCCTCTGTCGTTGATGCGGTAGCCGCAACCGTCGGACGCTCTACCGTACCTATCGCAATTACCTGTGTTACAGGCGCTTTCAGCGTCACTCTTGAAAGAACACTTCTGCCTATTTCCACGCCGTTTATGTAAGAAACATTTGCTACGACAGCGCTTTCTCCGTTTACGCCGTTTGTAGTGATCAACCTGTCGTTCTCATAACGCTTGTTTGTAGTCGTATACTCCGTATCAAAAGGAATTACCTCGTTATAATGCTCTTCTCTTGTGATAATAACATTAAGATAAGGTTCTTCCTGATTTATCATAATCTTGTCGCCGACATAAACCCTTGAATTTGCGCTGAAACCGGGATTAAGCCTTGCCAGTTCATCATAGCTCATACCCGTTTTGGAAACGATAGTCGAGGGCGAATCGCCGAGCTGCACCGTATAATAAGCCGCAACGGTTCTGTCCGATGTGAGCAGATCCAGCAAAGAATTTTCGTTTACAAAGCTTTCGGACAGGAAAAGACCCGGCACAAACTTGATTTCTTTTTCAAATACAACGCTCTCTTTGGGATTATCCGTCCTGTATTTGTTGAGCAGACCGTCAAGCGCACTTTCGACACGTTTCTGGTCGGTCAGCGTCCCGTAATAAGCGTCGCCTATGTACAGTCCGAAACCGTATTCTATCTGCTTATCGAGCAGCTGGAGCATACGGTCCGTCACCTGATAGGTCGAAAGCGTCGTGCCGTATCCCACCATATCTACCTCAAACGAAGGCAAAAATGAAACCACATTCGTCGACGCTCCCGTGTAATTTATTCTCTCCTGGAGCATTTGTTCAGCGTCGGTATAAATCGTTTCATCTGAAATATATCCCAAAAAATTGCCGTTTACAGTCAGCTTTATTGCATAAGTCCTGCTTGTCGCATACGCTACAACATTAAACAGGAACACACAGCAAACGATAGGAAGAGCGTAGTTAAATAATGTTACCGCCACTCCGCGCTTGCCGAAAACCGCATTTTTGACAGCTTTCGCCGTTGCAGCAAACCCTGCCTTTGAGCCGTTTTCACTCTTTTCGTGCGAAATTTCCGCACGTTTAAGCCTGAAAGCCTTGCGATAGCGCACAAACGGTGCGGAAATAACGTCTGATATCTTCTTGACAAACCGTTTCAGATGACCCTTTATTCTGTCAAAACCCCTGAGAATAGCCGCTATAATGTACAAAATTCCGTGTACAAAAAGCGTCACAAGCTTCATAAAAGCCATAAAAAACTGTTCTCCGCACAGAGAAATGAAGTTATATGCTTTGACTTTAAAATCATTTTCGGTTTCTTCGCCGCTTTTTCCATCAGAAATTTTATTTTCAGCCGAACTGTTATTATCGGCGATGCTTTCTAATATATTTAAACTTAAATTATCCTCTGACAGGCTCAAAGCTCTGCCTCCTTTAACTCAAACTATGACAAAATCACAATAAAAATACTATATTTATATTATATCAGATTTGTAATCATTTTGCAACCGATTTGTAACCTTTTTGTAATATTTTCGGGATTTTTAGATATTTTTCACAAAAATAAAAGGGGCGAAACCCCGCCCCTTAATTTCAGAAAAAGACGCCGATTATTCAGCAAATTCGCTCTCGACAAGCTTTACAAGACCGTCAACAGCAAGCTGCTCGTCAGAACCGTCAGCGATAATGCGAATTTGAGCACCGCCTACGATACCGAGCGAAAGAATACCGAGCAAGGACTTAGCGTTTACCCTGCGCTCTTCCTTCTCAACCCAGATAGACGACTTGTACTCGTTTGCCTTCTGGATAAAAAATGTAGCGGGTCTAGCGTGTAAACCAACCTGATTTTTCACTTCAATGTCTTTCATGCACATAACAATAACCTCCAAAAAACCGTGTTTGTCAGCAGTAACCTTCCAAAATGTTACCTTGTTCTGTTTTGGAACAGGCAGCAGCGTTTTTTCGGACTTTTCTCTTTCATCCGTACGTTTTCGCTGCTTTCCTCTTTCCAAATATAAGTATAGCCAAATTATTCTTTTTCGTCAACAGAGATTTTGATTTTTTCGGTTTTATTTTTGGATTTTCTGTTTTTTTACTTATATTTAAACAAACAGGACGGAGATAGTTGTGCATTCTGCACAAGTAATTTTCAACATAATATTCAACATAAACATCTGTTTTCAACAATGCAGCATTCGGTTACATTTCAGAGAATTTGTTCCATTGTTGTTTTCTGGACAGACAGACCCATTTTCTGGTAAAATTTCTTGGCATTATCGTTGCCTTCCCACACGTTAAGCGTCAGATTGTGGCATTTATTTTCCCTTGCAAAATCCAGTACATATTTATAAAGAGCCGTCCCGATATGATTTTGCCTTGATTTTTCGTCCACGCAAAGGTCGTCTATATATAATGTAGAATAGCCGCTGTGCCGCTGAAACACGCAAAAAGCATATCCCTCAACAACGCCGTTTATTTCTGCGGTAAAAATCGGACGCTCGTTGTCGCCGATTATTTCGCAAAGCTCGCTTTCGGTGTATTTTTTGGCGTTTTTGCCGCTTTCCCCGAAGAGGTCGGGTCGCTTGTCCGAGTGGACCTTATACACCTGATACAGCAAATCGGTTATTCTCGGTATATCCTTTTTTTCGGCTCTTCTTATTGTAATGTCCATTTTAATCCTCTATCGTGAATTTTTCATTTCCAATGCATATCGAAGTACCCACAAATATCGGCGCAGCGCTTTCGGGGTCAACGTTTTTTTCCGTGCCGTTCGGGAGAGTGCAGTTCCACTCGTTTTCGGTAAGATTTTTCAATCCCCACAGCGCAGGATTTTTCTTATTGCGGACTACTTCCGCCAAAACCTTTACGTTTTCGTCGAAAACCTTTGCTCCGTCGAACAGCAAAATTCTGCTTTTTTCTCCGACAAGAGAAAGCGGTTTTGCGTAGTGATTTCCACAGGTGCAGATAAGCTTTCTTTCCTCGTCGGTTTTCATTGCGGACAGGAAATTCTGACTCCCACAGGAGCAGGCTGTTATATCGCCGCGCAGTCTGATAAGCAAATCAAGCCACTGTTTCTCGATAAGACGTTTTTGCGGCTCATTCAGACCCGTTGTAAACGAAAATTCAAACGCCTCTTTGATATAGTCGGGCATTATCTGCCAGAATTTTATTGTGTTGTTATGTACTCCCCGCACGGGGCGGTTGCTGTCGTCAACGGGGTCATAGACGAAAAGCGGCTCAAACCCGTAATGACGGCGTTCTGCCTCTTCGGTAAGACAAACGCTTTTAAGGACTTTTCCGCCCTCCAGAGGGTCGCCTCTCAGCAAAAGCCTGAAAAGCACCACCGCAAGCGAATATCTGTCCGTAAACTTATCGGGAGCTTTTTCTCCCCGAACGATTTCGGGCGCCATATAACCCGGTTTTCCGGCTATACCGAGATGTTCTCCGTAGGGAGCGATGTTGTCGCAGTCACAGATAAGCACGTCGCCGTCGGTCGGTCGGATAAAAAATCCGCCGTCATTCAGGTCCTGATAGCTTTTTCCGCTGTTATGCAAGGCTCTGAACGCCGAAGTTATCTTTATCGCAGAGTTTACCACGGAATACAGTCCCGAAAGCTTTACTTTTGCGTTAAGGACATCTGAAAACGGCTTGTATTCGGGAGGAACAAGCTCCATTAAAAACCCGAAACTCCCGTCAGTTTTTTCCGTAAGCATAAGCGGCATTACAAAAGCGCTGTCGACTTTTTCCTCCGTTAGTCTGCTTAAATTTTCACGGAAAATATCGGGACTTCTGAGCTTATGCGCAAAATACATTTTAAGCGCATAATCCTTTCCCGAATGTTTTGCACGGTAAACCGTTCCCTGACCGCCCGAGCCGAGAATTTCAAGTATTTCCGCCTCGCCGCCAAGTTCCAAAGCAACCTTATCGCCGACTTTAAGCATACTGACCTCCAATTAACGGAAAATTCTCTCACACACATTCGGCAATTCCGAAAGCGATGTGACAGCCGCAGTTTTTCGGTTGATTTTTCCAAAGCCGTAAGCTGCGTGGATAAACTCAATTCCTGCAAAATCCGCCGAATTGAGATCTCCTTGAGTATCTCCGAGATAAACCGCTTTATCAATCGAATTTCTTTCGATGACAAGTTTTATATTTTCGCCCTTTGAAAGTCCCGTTTTTCCGTAGCTTTCAAAATCGCAGAATAATTTTTCGGTATTTGACTTCCTGATAAAAAGCTGAATATACCCGTCCTGACAGTTGCTCACGATAATCAGCTTGAAATTTTCCGAGAGCTTTTCCAGCGTTTCAAAAAGGAACGGATAAAAAACAGGCTTGCTTTTTGTGGTTTTTTCGAGATATTCAAGCTCGAAATCCATACATTCAAGCATAATTTTTCTGCGGAGATTTTCCTCCAAGTCGGGCATCATCATCGCTGAAATTTCGTCCATTTGTTTCCCCATAAATCCGTGCATATCCGCTGTGGTGATTTTACAGCCTGCACTTTCGGGATATTTTCCCAGAACGACATTCCAGGACTCCGTGACCTGCTCTGAGCTGTCCCAGAGCGTTCCGTCCAGATCGAAAATAACTGCGTTTTTCATAAAGGCAATTAAAATCCTCCGCCCGAAAGCGACTCGAAATTCTCCTCGGCGGACGTTTCTGCGGCGTTTCCGCACCATTTGCAGACGGTTTCATTTTCACCGTTCCAGCAGGTGGTTTTTCCGCATTCGCTGCACTGGAAAAATCCCTTTGCACCGCAGTAAGGGCAGGAGGGATAATCTGTTGTCACGTAAACATTTCCCGAAATTTCCGTATCGCCAAATTTTTCCCGTGACGCTGTGCGTTCGGATACCTTAAATGCCCAAGTAGCGTACCAAGCCTCGTCCTCACGCTGTTCGGCACGAATACCGAAAAGCTCCTGTGTTGTTTTGCATTTGGTTAAAATAACAGCCGCTTTCATTGTTTTTCCTCCGTTTATTTACAATTTAATTCCGAATTTTCCCGACAGACTTTTCTGCCGCACAACCGTTTTCACAAAAGCGATTTATTTCAGTTTTTTGAGGATTTTCGCAGCGTCCTCGTGACCGTTGTCGGCGGCTTTTTTGAAGTATTCCTTTGCCGTTTTCATTTCCTTGCCGACATAAACTCCCTTCAGGTACATAACACCTAAATTATACTGTGCGATGGGAGAATTTTCGTCTGCCGCTCTTGAAAACCATCTGAAAGCCTCGGCGGTGTCCTTTGCCGTGCCGCTGCCCGTGTACAGACATTTTCCGTAAGAACACATCGCTCTGACGTGTCCTGATTCCGCTGCTCTTTTGTAAAACATTGCCGCTCCTTCAAAGTCTTTGTCGGCAAGGCAGCGCCGTGCGCTCTGATAAAGCTCTTCGCCGTCGTCCCGTGGGGGTTCGGGGGGCTCGGAAACGGATTCCTCGAAAATATTCCTGTTCGCTTTGAATTTTCGCCACTTTTCCGCAAGCTTTTTGTCCGGAGCAACGTGTACTCCGTTCTCATAACACAGCGCCACCATATTTACAGCATTTTCACAGCCCTTTTTTGCGGCATTTACGAAGTGCTCAAAAGCCTTGTTTTCGTCGACCTCGCAGGCTATTCCCTCGGCAAAAAAGTAACCGACCATATACTCCGCCTCGGAAACGCCGTTTTCCATAGCTCTTACGAACCACTCTCTTGCCTGTTCGACGTTTTGTATGCCGCCCCTGCCTTCCAGACGATAGCTGCCCATATAGTATTCCGCCTCGCCGTGGTCCTGAAGAGCTGCGCTTTCAAACCAATAAAGTGCCTTTTCGTACTCACGGATACGGTCAAAATGCCGTCCGAGAGAATACTGCTCTGCGGCGTCGGTAACATTTTTCTTCGACTCCGTATCGGACGCAGGCAGAATTTCGCTCTTTTTAAAGGATATTTCGCAGCCGACAGCACAGCCGACAGCCTCGACCGCCTCGGTGGCAATTCTTCCCTTTATTCCTATTTCATCACGCAGAGATTTTATGCACCTGGCGGCAGCCGCACAGCGCACCTCAAAGGGCTTTTCCCGTACTGCGTACATTTTCTTTGCACAGCCGTCATAAAGCGTCACATAGCACAATCTTCTGACAGCCGACTCCTTGGGAAAAAAATCTGCGATAAGAGCGTCGGTTTTTTGCCTGTCAAGCAGAATTTCACTTCCGAATTTTCGGGTAATATAGCGCAGAATGCCCTTAATATCCCGTATCGGCTCGCCTTTTTCCGTGTGGACGGTACGGCAGTACGCACAGTAATCTTGTTTAGTTTCATCAAAAACTTTTCCGCAGCGACCGCAGACCATAAAGCTCACCTCAAATATTGCGAAAACATAATAAGAGCAAATCTCACAATATATTGTACCACAATATGACTTTTTTGTCAACGTTTTTTTGAATATACATTATAAATGTGCAGAGAATTTCAGTTGAAAAAAGGGGGAAAGCTTTTGCTCTCCCCCGAAGGATTTGCGTTTATTTCAGTACAAATTCCGAGATTATGCCCTCGTATGCTGCCGAAAGCAACATTCCGACAAGCAGCACGATAAATCTTGCGGAATAGGCTGCTGCGGGGAAATCCTCTGTTCTTACGGATCTGCCGCCCGAAAAATCTCTCAGCATTACCGAAAATTCGCTTGAAAATGCCGCTCCAAAGCTGCCGCAAAGCAAAACGGCAGCCGCAGACGGCAAAAGCGACGGCTGCCAGAAGGAAACGAAGGTAAGCCCTGTGCCGAGTCCCAGAAACAGCGGCACGAGCCATACCAGCAAATCTCCGAACGCAAAAAATCCCAGAATAAATTCCGCAGCAAGGCAGCCGCAGTTTATAAGCAATTCTCCCGAAAAAACGCCCCCGAAACCTGCCGAATATTTTTCGTACAGCGCAGCCGCAGGCTTTTCCCCGAACACGCCCGTAACCGCCGCTAAAGCCGCAGCCGCTGTCCCCAGGAGCGACACCGCCGTCATAAAGATTTTTTCTGCCCTTTTTTTCAGTTCGGGAGAGCGTACGTGCGTGTATTCTTTCGGTTCTTCGGAGCTTTCGGGAACGGTATCGACAACTTCTCCGTCAACAATTATTTCGGTTATTTCAACTTTTTCCGACTTGTCCGTGTTTTTTTCGGGAATATTTCCCGAAGTAAAATCAATTACATTTTCCATTTCCTTCTCCTTATATAAAGGCTGTCTTTAAATATATATTTTCCGACGAAGAAAATATTCCTTTCGGGCGGTTGACAATGTTGTATTTTTGTGTTAAATTATAATAGTGCAAAGGAGTGTTTTTTATGAGAATGAGAAGAAAGAAAAACCTTGATGGAAGGCTGTCAGCCTGCAGGGAAATTATGCTTTATATGCAGTGTCAGAACGAACACGCAAACGACCCGCTCTCCAATGAATTTTTTGCTGACAGCGAGAAGACTTTCGGCAATAAAAATCCGCTTTTCCTTGAGATAGGCTGCGGAAAAGGCGGATTTGCAATTGAATTTGCAAGGCAAAATCCCGATATAAATATTATTGCGATCGAAAAGACGCCGAATGTCCTTGTGACAGGTATGGAAGAACAGATGAAATTAAAGCTGCCGAACCTTAAATTTTGTATGGGTCAGGCGGAATATCTTGAGCACCTTTTCCACGGCGGCACGATAGACAGGATTTTCCTGAATTTCAGCTGCCCTTTTCCCAAAAACAGCTATGCCGTCCACAGGCTTACTCATCCTCGTTTTCTTGAAATATACGGCAGGATAATGAAAGCAGGCGCTGAAATTCATCAGAAAACGGATAATATGAAATTTTTTGAATTTTCTCTGGAACAGCTTTCAAACAACGGCTTTCCGCTTAAAAATATCAGCCTTGATTTACATAACAGCGACTTTAAGGGGAACATTATGACTGAGTATGAAAAGCGGTTTACTGAGCTGGGTCAGCCGATTTACAGACTTGAGGCTGTAAACAGGAGAGATTGATTTATGAAAAAAACCACGGGCAGTTTTCTGAGTTCTTCGGGACTTTGCAGGATAAGATTTTATTTTTATACGCCCGAAAAACCAAAGGCTTTGGTGATGCTGTCGCACGGAATGTGCGAATATATAGAGCGATATGAAGAATTTGCCGAATTTTTGTGCAATAACGATATAGCTTTTTGCGGAAACGACCATCTGGGTCACGGAAATTCCGTTTCCGATGACGATTTGCTGGGGTATTTCGGCAGCGAACGAGGCTATATAAATATGGTCCGGGACCTCAACAGAATGAAACTCATCGCCGATAAAAAATTCCCCGGTCTGCCGTTTTTTCTTATGGGACACAGTATGGGCAGTTTTTTGGGGAGAATTTTTATTTCAAAATATCCGTATAAATTTAACGGCGTAATTTTTACGGGAACGGCAGGGGGAATTACAGGCTCTGCTCCGCTGAGAGCGTTTCTTGACGCAGCGACAAGAACTATCGGGGAGCTGTACCGTCATAAAAACTACACAAAATTTGCGTTCGGCGTGTTCAATATGAGAAATCAGAACCTTCGCACCCAAAACGACTGGCTTTCCCGTGACGACAGGAATGTGGATAAATTCTGCTCAGACCCGAAATGCAATTTCATTTTCACAAAGGCGGGATACCGTGATATGTTCAATGCGCTTTTGTGCTGTAATTCTGCGCCCGTTATTGAAAATACCCCGACAGATGTTCCTATGCTTTTCCTCAGCGGAGGAATGGACCCCGTGGGCGAGTACGGAAGAGGTGTGCGTGCCGCTGTCGGGAAATATCTTGACCACGGCTGCGAGGTCTATCTCAGAATTTACCGTGAGGCACGGCACGAGCTGCTTTTTGAGCTGAACCGTGCCGAGGTTATGAGCGATATGCTCGAATTTATGATAAGAAGAATTTAATTAGGTTGACTTTTACGGCAGATTATGGTATAATGAAGATTGGAGTTTAAAACGGCTATCCCTTTGGGGAGGCTGCCTTTACATCTGACTGCATTTTTATCGGAAAGTGAGCTGACAATTTTGCTTGAAATAAAGGATTTGAAATGGAATCTCCCCAACGGCGACGGCATAATAAACGGAGTTTCCTTTAAAACAAACGGCGGTCTTACCGTGGTAACAGGTCCTAACGGCGGCGGAAAAACCACTCTTGCAAAGCTTATTGCAGGAGTTGAAGTCCCTGCATCGGGACAGATACTTCTTGACGGTCAGGATATAACTCATCTGTCTGTCACGGACCGTGCCAACAAAGGCGTAGCATATGCTTTTCAGCAGCCTGTCCGTTTCAAGGGACTTACAGTCCGTGATTTGCTGGAGCTTGCCGCAAAGGACAGCACCGATCGTGAGTCTTTGTGCGACCTTTTGGGAAAAGTCGGACTTTGTGCGGAGGAATACATCGACCGTGAAATGAACGCCGCTCTTTCGGGCGGAGAGGCGAAACGCATTGAAATAGCGTCTGTTCTTGCGAGAAGAGCAAGGCTCTCCGTTTTTGACGAGCCTGAGGCGGGAATTGACCTGTGGAGCTTTTCAAGACTCGTGGAAACTTTTGAGGAAATTCGCAGGAAAGATATAGGCGAGCTTATCGTTATTTCTCATCAGGAGAGAATACTGAAAATTGCAGATGAAATTATCGTTATTGCTGACGGTAAAATAAGGATTTCAGGCAAAAGAGATGAAATTCTCCCTCAACTTCTTGCAGGAGAATACACCTGCTCCTGCCCAAAAAGATATTGATTACGAGGTAATGCATAATGGAGAACAGTTTTAACGATATAACGGCAGGAATGCTGAAAATTATTTCCGATTACGATTTCAGCGAGGGGTTCAAGGGAGCGTACAATATCCGTGAGGACAGCTCATGCGCAGGCAGACAATCTTCAAAGAATATCACAATCTCACCGAAGTCCGACAAGCCGGGGATAGACATTATCGTAAAGCCCGATACCAAGGGCGAAACGGTTTACATTCCTGCGTGTGTGACGCACACGGCAGTTGACGACCTTGTTTACAATGATTTTTATATCGGAAAAAATGCCGATGTTGTAATTGTGGCAGGGTGCGGAGTTCATAACGACGGAGAAGAGGACGCACGGCACAACGGTATCCACCGGTTTTTCCTTGACGAGGGTTCTTCGGTCATTTACAGGGAAAAGCATATCGGCACGGGCGACGGAAAAGGTCTGAAGAAAATCGACCCCGTGACAGAGTGTTATCTGAAGGATAATTCTCGGCTGGAAATGGATACGATACAGTTGGGAGGCGTTGACCGCTCAACGAGGACGACTTCGGCAGAGCTTTCCGCAGGAGCAAAAATTATTGTCCGTGAGAGAATTATGACCGATAATTCGGAAGAGGCAATTACTAAATTCAGCGTAAAGCTCAATGGAGAGGACAGCGGTGCGGATCTGGTTTCCCGTTCGGTTGCAAGAGGTAATTCTCATCAGGCATTTTACAGCGTTGTTGAGGGAAATAACCGCTGTACGGGACATTCAGCCTGCGACGCAATTATTGCCGAAAACGGCAGGGTAGACGCACAGCCTGCCCTTAATGCGTCAAACGTTGACGCAGAGCTTATCCACGAGGCGGCGATAGGAAAAATCGCAGGAGAACAGCTTTTAAAGCTTTGCTCGCTGGGACTTACAAAAGAACAGGCGGAAGAGAAAATAATAGCAGGATTTTTGAAATAAGATCCTCAAAAGCAAAATAAAAAGACGGGACAATATCCCGTCTTTTTCTCACAGTAAATAATCGTTAAGATTTGACCTCAAACGTGTTGGGCTCGCTTTGCGAGGGAACACGGAAATTGCCCGTGACTTTAACTCCCTCGACATACCAGTTCATTTGGTAAATCTGGCTCTCGGTCATCGTTTCGGTCTGCATATATCTTACATTTCCGTTGATGTCCCTTATTTCTCCGCTGAAAACAACTGCTTTTCCAGAAGTTATTCTCGGAACAAGCTCGTCAAGAATATCCTGCGTCTTATTGTTTTTGGCGTCGTTTAAAGCCTCGGATATGGTTATGACTCCGTTTGACATTGAGCCGGTGTAATTATCCTGCGCCCACGAGTCCATTTTCATTTTCTTGAACTGCGATACAAAGAAACTGTCACGGTTGCAGTAAAAATACATAAGCATATTTTTGAAATTGTCCGTTTTTCCGCTGTAATTGAGGTTGCTTATGAATTTAATGCCTCGGCTTTCGCAATATTCGGCGGTATAAGGCGATTCGGTGTAGCTTATTATCACGTCGCAGCCCTCGTTTGCAAGAGCGTCGACAGCCTGCTTTATTTCATTGTTTTTCGTTGCGCCCGCAACGCAGAGCGTTCCGTTTTCAAAAACAAATCTTATGCCCATCGCAGCCGCATTTATTGTGGGGTATATGTCGAGCATTTCGGGGTCGGCGACAATTCCGACTTTTTTGGAATTTGAGTTATAGGCGGCGGCAATTCCTGCCACATATGTGCCCTGATATGCCGTTTCGGTATAGTTGTACATATTAGCCGTGCCCATTGTATATGAGCCGTAATTGATGAAATTTACGTTCATATATCTTGAAGAAATCGCACTGAGAGCGTTTGTAAACGTCGAGCTGCAGGAAATGATCTGATTACAGCCTGCGGAAATAAGCGCTTTTACAGCACTTTCAAAATCCTGTACCGAAACATTGTCAATATAAACCGTTTCAACGTCGCAGCGTCTTGCGGCTTTCAATCTCTGGTCATTCATCTGGCTTGAAAATCCGCCGTTTTCGACCTTTTCGTGGAAAATATATCCAATTTTAACGTAAACGCTGTCTTCGGTGTCGGAACTGCTGCTTTCAGAAGAGCTTTCTTCGGTATTCGCACTACAGCCTGCAATTCCTAACGAAACGCATATGGCAAGTGCAGCGGCAATTCCCTTTAGCCATTTTGAAGTCATATTATATAGCCTCCTGTAATTTTTGCCGGAAAAAATACTTCGTGTATTATAATAATCCGTTATTTCCACTATCCTGAACCATTATAACATATTTTTTTAAAAAAATCATTACTTTTTTGAAATATTTCTAACTTTATCTTTATTTTTTTTAAAAAGTGTGGTATAATAAACACAGCAACTTACTTTTTTCCCTTTCGGGGGGAGAAAAGCCGAAAACTGATGATTGCGGCACATAAACGCAAGGCTTTTACTGTGAACTGCAGTAATGTAATTGAGTTATATTTTCAGGCGAAAGGGAAATTTTATGAAATTTGCAAAAATATTTCGGGCGGCTGCGGCTTTCGGCTTAGCGGTAAGCCTTTGCGGCTGTTCGATAAGGTTCGGGACAAATTCTGAGCCGGATAACGGATATTATCTGACTAAACCGAACGACAGCTCTCTTGCTGAAACTATGGGCGTCACCTACGGAGAATATAAGAACGATTATACATATTTTCTCAATTTCAGGGGAATAAAGGACGATCAGGCGCCAAATGTTTCCGAAGAATGTAAGGAACGCCGCAAGGTCATAGTTGAAAGCCTTATTCTGGAAAAAATCTCTCAGGTGAAGGCTGAGGAGTACGGCGTTGCCGAGCTTACTGCAGAAGAGCTTGAAACGGTGCAGAAAGCAACAGATGCGATTATCGAGGAAAGAATAGACTATTATGCTGAAAATCTCGGTTTGGACGGGTCTGATGTTTCTGATCTTTCCGAAGAGGAGAAAAGAGAAAAAGCAGGCGAGGCTCTGGACAAGGCTCTTGCGGAATGCGGTCTTACAAGAGATTATTACTTTGAGAAACAGAAAAGATATTATCTGGGATACAAGGTGCTGACGGCGATCGGAGAAACAATCGACAGAGCGGACTCCGAAAAGACTTTCGATGAGTATGCAAGGCTTGCCAAGGAAACATACGAGTCAAGCGTGACGGATTATGAGCAGAGCAATCTTCAGATGTATTATATTCCCGAAGGGTCAAGATATATTAAACAGATAATGCTCGGATTTGACAATGAAACGTCAATGGCGATAGTCCAAAAGCGTTCTTCGGGCGACAGCGAGGGAGCAGACAGCCTCAGAGAGGAAAAAGCCGATGAGCTTTCAGACAAGCTGGAGGAGGTCCGCAGCAAGCTTGAAGCAGGAGAAAACTGGAGCGATGTTTCAAGCGAATACAATACCGACAGAACAGGCAGCCTTTACAATCCCGACGGGTATCTTGTTATCCCGAACGGCACGACCTTTCCGAAAGAATTTCAGGAAAGTGCATTTGTCCCCGAAAAAATCGGCGATATGAAGGTCTGCGTTTCAGATTATGGGGTGCATTTGCTGATGTATGCCGGAGATGCGGCGATCGACGAGTACGACAAAGAAATAATCGTTGAAAATCTTTTCGCCGAGGCAAAACAGAAAGAATATAACAGCAAAATGAAGGAATTTATAAAAGATTATGGTTATTACGATAATCTGGATTACAATATCGTGAAATTTGACAAGCCCGTCGAATGATTAAAAACCACTTGAAACGGAGTTAAACAATGAACACACCGATTTGCAATTTTCTCGAAAAGTATACCAACGAAAACAAGCTCAGACTTCACACACCGGGACATAACGGAGAAATCCCGCATGATATTACCGAAATTTACGGTGCGGACGACCTGTTCAATTCGGATATTTCGGGAGGAATTATCGGCACAAGCGAGGCGCTTGCGGCAGGCGTTTTCGGTGCAAAGAAAACCTGCTATTCCTGCGGAGGAAGTACGCTTGCAATTCAGGCTGCGCTTGCTGTTCTGAAGGCAAAGGGCTGTAAGAGGATAGCGGCGTCGCGCTATTCGCACAGGTCTTTGGTTTCGGCGGCTGCTCTTTTGAAAATTGACATAAAGTGGCTTTATCCTGACGAATATCTGAGCGCAAATGTTACATACAACGCAGAGGCAATTACGGGCGTGGACGCCCTTTTCGTCACAAATGTCGACTATTACGGCGGTACTTGGAAATTTGTAAAGCCGAATATCCCCGTTGTGGTGGACAATGCGCACGGCTCTTATCTGAAATTTGTCGATAAGAGAAAATTCGGCTCGGAGTATGTACACCCGTTGGAGCTGGGTTTCCCGATGATGGTTGCGGACTCTGCACACAAAACTCTTCCCGTGCTGACGGGCGGAGGTTATCTTCATTTTACCGACGGCGTCGACGGCTCAAGGGCAAAAGAGATGATGGCTTTGTTCGGTTCTTCAAGCCCGTCATATCTCATTCTGGAGAGCCTTGACAGATTTAACGCTACCATAGCGGACAATGTCCAGCTTGTGACAAATGCCTGCGAGGCGGTCGAGGAGCTTAAACAGAGGCTTACTGTTTCGGGTATACCGCTTAAACGGAGCGATCCGCTGAGAGTTACGATAAATGCGAGAGAATGTGGTCTGAGCGGCTTTGATTATGCATACGGACTTCGTTCAAACGGCGTTGAATGTGAAATGGCGGACGAGAATTATGTGGTGATGCTGTTTTCGGCGACAACGACCATTGAGGACTGTCAGAGAGCGGAAATGGCGGCGCTTTTCGTGCCTATGAACGCACCGAAACCGCAGGTTACATATCCCGTTATCAGACCGAAGGCGGATATGCCCGTTTTCGAGGCGATGTTTATGCCGCAGAAGATAGTTCCTTTAGAGAGGGCAGGCGGCGAGGTCTGCGCAGGTCTGAAATGTCCGTGCCCTCCCGGAGTGCCGCTGGTTATGCCGGGAGAGATAATCGACCATACCGTGATTGACGCTTTGAAATGTTACGGCGTGAAAAACGTGCCTGTCATCGCAAAAAACTCTGCCCTGTAAGGCTGCTCTCGGGGATAAGCCGTGCGGTATAGTTTTTCCTGCCGAAAATATTGATTTTAACCGAACAAATTCCCGAAAATTTTTGCAGGACGTTTTGAGAAACCGTCGAGCAGACGATAAGACAAGGCGGAAAAAACGCCGTGTAAAGTGCGGCTGCCCTTCGGGAAGATATTTTTACGACGCTGTCGGAGAAAATGTTTTTTGCGCTTTTCATATAAAAGAAGAATAAGATTGTGAGATAAGCAAAAATCATAATTCCCGATATTAGTGCGGTTCTTATGATAAGCGCAGAGCGCAGTTCGGACAGCAGAAGTACGATTAGAGCCGCAGAAAATCCTGCCAGACACCAAAGCGGCACGGCACAGTGCCCGAAAAACGCACGGTCGGGGCTTTTTACAGGCGGTTGGTCGGGTATGTCGAGCTTTATGAGCGTTTTCAGCAGCTTTGAACGTGCTTTTTCGTTTGCGCAGGGGTAAATCATAACCGAATTATAATACAGCGGCGAACGTTTTGTAATAAGCGAAAACGCCGTCGTGCGGACGACAGTTTCGGCGGAATTTAGGGCAAGCTGATTTTCATATAATGTGATAAATCCGCTTTTTACGTAAATTGAGTTTTTGAGGACGCTTGTTTCAAAGCCGAAAAGTGCGAAAAGTTTCCGCATAAATGCAAAAGTCCACGCCGAAAGCGCAAAAATACCGATAAAAATTGCTGTTTTCGGCACAACGATATGAATTATCGGCAGAGCCTCTGAAACGCTTTCTGCGGTTGTAAACAGCACACGGATCACCTTGTCAAGATAGTTTCCGCCGAAAATAACGCCGATCTTCCTTAAAGTAAGCGCAAAAAACAATACTCCCGTCAATGCACGAGTGTCGATAAACGCACCGAAAAGAGTTTCGGGAAAGGTCGGTCTGAGCGGAATTTTACCGTGTTTCGGGAGAAAGTCTGCGTCTTCGTTTTCCGAAAGGAAAAACCGCATTTTGCCGCCGCGTGTGAAAAGCGTCACTTCCTTTGCGGCAATAATACGCATAAAAAATGTTTTCCTGACTTGGGTTCTTATAATGTCTTTTCGGTATAAAACGGCGTTTTTTTTGACGATAATTTTCTTTTCGAGAATTATTTTGTCGGCTGTAAACGTGAGATTTACGAAAAATTTTCTCAGAATATAAAAAAGAACAATATTCATTTGGAGGGTTCCTTTATGACAACAGGCTGCGTGATTTTGGCGGGCGGTGCGGGCAAGAGAATGAAAACCGCAAAACCTAAGGTGCTTTGCGAGGTCTTGAAAAAACCTATGCTTGGCTGGGTACTGGACTGCGCTGAGAATTTCGGATTTGACAAAATCGGCGTGGTGACGGGTTTTAAACGTGAGATGACCGAGGAATATATCTCGGCAAATTATAAAAATATAAGTACATATTATCAGGACGAGCAAAAGGGCACAGGTGACGCTCTCTCTCGTGCAAAGGAGCTTATAAAAAGCGTGGACAGGGTCTGCGTGCTTTGCGGCGACGCCCCGTTTATTGACGCAGAAACGCTTAAAGGCGCTCTTGATATGCACGAAAATTCTAGCGCAGATGTGACCGTTATCACCGCTGTGCTTGATGATCCGCACGGCTACGGACGTATTATCCGCAGCGACAGCGGAAAATTTACTGCAATACGTGAACAAAAGGATTGTTCCCCCGAAGAGGAAAAAATATGCGAGATAAACAGCGGAGCTTACTGGTTTTCGTCTAAGGAGCTGCTTGACGCTCTTCCAAGGCTGAAAAACGACAATGCTTCGGGAGAATACTATCTCACCGACTGCGTTGAGATCATAGGGAACGCTGCGGCTTATACGAGCGAAAATCCCGAAATTGCCTTCGGTGCAAATACCAAAGGCGGTCTGTACGAGCTTAACAATATCGCTCGCCTCGGTGTGCTTTCCAGACTTATGGAGAGCGGAGTGTGCTTTATCTCGCTTGACGGAATTATCATAGGAAAGGACGCAGTTATAGGCGAGGACACGCTTATTCTGCCGAATACGATAATTCTCGGGAAAACCGTTATCGGAAAAAACTGCGAGATAGGCGCAAACTCACGCATTGAGGACTGCATTATCGGGGATAATGTGACTCTCGACAACGTAAAAGCTACTTTGGCGACCGTTGAGGACGGCGTTTCGATAGGTCCGTTTGCGCAGCTTCGACCCAACACGGTTATAAAGAGCGGCGTTAAAATCGGAGATTTCGTGGAGGTCAAAAATTCCACGATAGGCATAAACACGGCTATCGCTCATCTTACTTATGTAGGGGACAGCGATGTCGGAAGAGGCGTAAATTTCGGCTGCGGATGCGTTACGGCAAATTATGACGGCGTGAAAAAGCATCGTACCGAGATAGGCGACCATGCGTTTATCGGGTGCAATACGAATTTGATTGCTCCCGTAAAAATCGGAGAAAACGCAGCAACGGGCGCAGGCTCAACGATAACCGTTGACGTACCCGAAAATGCGCTTGCAGTTGAACGGGGAAAAGCGAAAATCTACGAGAACTGGCACGGAAATTTTGAAAGGAAAAAGAAATAAAATTGCCCGGAAGGAATGAAGTTTTGTGAAAGCATTGGCAGTTATTGATTATCAGGTCGATTTTGTAAACGGCGATTTGGGCTTTGAGGGAGCCGAAAAGCTTGAACCGATAATTCTTGAAAAAATCGAAAAGACCCGTAAAGAGGGCGGAAAAATTATTTTTACTCTCGATACGCATAAAGGCAATTATTCTGAAACTGCCGATGGTAAAAAACTTCCCACGGTACACTGCGTCGAGGGAACAGAGGGCCATAAGCTCTTCGGAAAGGTCGCCGAAAGCGTTGATATGCGTCATGATATTGTGATAAAAAAGCACACTTTCGGGTCAACGGACTTTGCTGTTATTCTGAAAAAGTTTGTTTTTGACGAGGTGGAATTTTGCGGTATTTCCACGGATACTTCTGTGATTTCAAATGCAATAATAGCAAAAGCGTCGCTGCCCGAAAGCAGGATAGTCGTTGACAGCAAAGCCTGCGGTTCGGGAAACAAAGACGCCTGCGAAAAGTCGCTTGATATTATGCGGGGAGTGCATATTGACGTTATATAAAAGGCAGCGGTAAGCGAGGTTTCGGGAGGTGATGGTTTTTAATGACGCAAAATGAATTTGACGAGCTTTGCCGTGATTGCTCACGCACGCACAGTTCAAGCGAATGCATATTCGCAGAGGGCGTGCTGGGATTTATAGACTGCTCCGCTTTAAGCGACGGCTCACGGGGAATTGCGTTTTTCGGGAAGAAAATGTCGGTGAATTTTGACGGCACGATTAAAAACGTCGCCTACTGTAAAATTCGTTCCGTTCAGATCATCAGCAGCCTTGAAGATCCGTTTGCAGACGAGCTTGATA
Source organism: uncultured Clostridia bacterium (assembly GCA_947624555.1). Lineage (GTDB taxonomy): Bacteria > Bacillota > Clostridia > Oscillospirales > Ruminococcaceae > CAG-115. Next base: position 3,508 of record CANQKW010000016.1, on the reverse strand, counting down.
TTTTCGGAGAACGCTCAAGGCTGAGAATTTCCGATTATTCTCTCGATAAAATCAAGCTGAGCGGTCTTATCGAAAAAATTCGCAGCAGTATAGGGCAAAACGGAGAGATCGTCTTTGAGAGAGAACCGGAAGAATTGATTAAAACGGAAATTCCCGTTATTCCCGAACAGGCTGAGGTCACAGCCGAGGATAATTCGGAGCAAACTATTACCGAAGAAAAAATAGAGTGGCTGAACAGTATCATCAAAATCAACGAAAAATACGAAAAACAGTCAGCCGATACCGGCGAAGAAAAAATAGAATGGCTGAGCGAAAATAAAGATGAAAAGATAACCGAAACAACAGCCGAAAACTCTTTTGATGAAAACGCAAGCGAAATTGAAGAACGTCATAATATCGAAAAAATGTCCCGTGAAGAAACGCTGGATTATCTGAATAAAATGCTGAGCGAGATAAATTCTGACGATCTTTTCGTTGAAACAGAGGTCAAGGAGAACAGCAGTATTGCCGTATCTCCGACTATAACCGAAATTGCAGGGTCGGACGTTGCCCCCCGTGAAGAAATTGCCCCGAAAAGAAACAACGCTCTTTCGGTAGAGCCTATGTGGGGCGATATTTACATAAAAGCAAGCCGTACTCTGCGAGAGCTTTGCGAGAGCGGTATACTGACTATGGGCGGTATCGAAAAGGAACTGCGGCAGGAACTTCTTGAAGCTGCAAGGGCTTTTTCGGATATAATTTCGGACGAGCAGAAGGTGCCTAAGGTGCTTGTGCCGAGAATTGCCGAGCTGAAAAATGCCTCGTGCAATTTTGAAGAGTATTTTTCCTACGGAGAGGACATCGGCGTGAGAGTGATGTTTTTTATGCTTTACCAGATGCTTTCCTATGCGGACAGAATAGCCGAAAGTCCTGACACGAAAGAAAGACTGAACAACTTTTTCAGACGTTTCGGCACAGCAGGAATTAGTTTGTCAATGCTTGACGTGAGGGTTTAGCTGCTTCACGGCGGAAAATACAGGGCAGTACCCCTTAAATGACGGTGCGGTGTACTGCCTTGAAAAAGAATGGAGATTTATATGAAAAATGAAATTGTGTTGGTGTTGGATTTCGGCGGGCAATATAATCAGCTTATCGCTCGGCGCGTGCGCGAGCATAAAATCTACTGCGAGGTAAAGTCCTATAAAACGCCTATTGAGGAAATCAAGGCGATAAATCCTTCGGGAATTATTTTCACGGGCGGTCCTAACAGCGTTTATCTTGAAAATTCGCCCAAAATGGACAGGGAAATTCTAGAGCTTGGCATACCTGTTCTGGGAATTTGCTACGGAGCGCAGTTTATGGTTTATGCTCTGGGCGGTACAATCGAGCCTGCTCACGATGCATCTCTTTCCGAATACGGAAGAACAGAGTGCGAAATGGATACTTCTTCTCCGATTTTTGACGGACTTAAAGAAAAGTCGATCGTGTGGATGAGCCACAACGACTATATTTCCAAAGTCCCGGAGGGTTTCAGGTCGATAGGACACAGCACAAAATGCCCCTACGGAGCAATGGCTGACGAGGGAAGAAAGCTCTACGGAGTGCAGTTTCACCCGGAAGTAAATCATACCGAACAGGGCTTTGATATGCTCGGAAATTTTCTGTACAAGGTCTGCGGCTGCAAAGGCGACTGGACAATGGAAAACTACGCCGAAACCGCTGTACGAAACATACGTGAAAAAGTAGGCGGCGGAAAGGCTCTGCTTGCTCTTTCGGGAGGAGTGGACAGCTCGGTTGCGTGTAAGCTTATGGCAAAGGCTATCGGTCCGCAGCTCACCTGCATTTTCGTTGACCACGGTCTTATGCGGAAAAACGAGGGCGACGAGGTCGAAAACGCATTTAAGGACAGCGGAGTGAATTTTGTCCGTGTAAACGCAGGAGAGCGGTTTTTGTCAGGACTTGCAGGCATAAGCGAGCCTGAAAAGAAACGCAAAATCATAGGCGAAGAATTTATCAGAGTATTTGAAGAAGAGGCAAAGAAAATCGGCAAGGTCGATTATCTTGTGCAGGGAACGATTTATCCCGATGTGATCGAGAGCGGCACAGGAGATGCAGCTGTTATCAAGAGTCATCATAATGTAGGTGGTTTGCCCGATTATGTTGATTTTAAGGAGATAATTGAACCGCTCAGACTTCTTTTCAAGGACGAGGTAAGAGCGCTTGGATTGACGCTCGGATTGGACGAAAAGCTCGTGTGGAGACAGCCGTTCCCGGGACCCGGACTTGCTATTCGCATAATCGGAGATATTACTCCCGAAAAAGTGGCGATTTTGCAGGACGCTGATGCGATTTTCCGTGAAGAGATTGCGAATGCAGGGCTTGACCGCAGTATAAATCAGTATTTTGCGGTGCTTACGAATATGCGTTCGGTAGGAGTAATGGGCGACGGCAGGACGTATGATTACACGCTTGCTCTGCGAGGCGTTTCAACCAGCGATTTTATGACGGCAGATTTTTCACGCATTCCCTACGATGTGCTCGAAAAGGTGTCCGTGCGTATCGTAAACGAGGTTAAAAATATCAACAGAATCGTGTATGATATAACCTCAAAACCCCCTGCGACTATTGAGTGGGAATAACGCACCAGCCCGAATAAATGGCTTAACGGTGCGGCTTGTTGGCTCTCAAAAGGGCGAGTGATACCGATTTGATACCGAAATCGGGAATGAATATTGTGGGAAGTGCAGTATGGACAAGAGAACTCCCGAACAGATAAAGCTTAATATGCAAGCCTGCAAAAACAAAGGCTCAAAGATTGAGGTAATGCTGATGAAAGAGCTTTGGGTGCGGGGCTTGCGCTATCGCAAAAACGTAAACGGCATTTGCGGCAGACCCGATATTGTTTTTCTCGGCAAAAAGGTGGCGGTGTTGCAATGAGAAAGTACGTAATTCCCTCTACGCTTAAAGCGAATGTGAAACGTATGAGATGATTATAAGGAGATGTAAAGAGTGCCGGGAAAAATTGGACTCGCGACGAGGAGATAATTGTATTCAATTTATATTGTAAAATACCTTTTCAGCGTTCATCTAAAAATCACCCGGAAGTAATCAAAATCGCCAATCTTATCGGAAGAACTCCGAGTGCCGTTAATATGAAAATAGGCAATTTCGGCAGCTTTGACGAAACACTCAAGGAAAAAGGAATTGTAGGACTTCAAAATGCCAGTAAACTTGACGAGCAGATATGGAATGAATTCTGCGGCAAGTGGGACGAATTGGCTTACCTTAGTGAAGAACTGATTGCAAAGCTCCAAGGAAAAAAGACTGAAGATGTCGTTTCAACCGAAAACCTTCCCTTGGGGTCGGAGAGAATTACAGCGGTGAAACAAAGGGTGAACCAAAGTTTTTTCAGAACTGCGGTACTTACATCTTACAATTCGGCTTGTTGTATTACGGGGATAAACAATCCCGAACTGCTTGGTTTAAAGAAAATTTCTCCGGATGATGTTGTTCTGCGACCATCTCTGCT
>CANQKW010000015.1 GCA_947624555.1 uncultured Clostridia bacterium | reverse complement strand
GAAAGTATCCTTGCGGCGGATTTTCTGCGTTTTACCTCTCTGTCGGCAGGATTTTTCCGCCTTAATTTTTTTTCAATATCATTTTCAATATTTTTCAAGGCAGGCTTTTTTTCTGCGGGCGGAGAATTTTTCAGTTTCCCGAAGAGCTTATTTTCAATGAACATCATCAGCGGATTAAGGATATAAGCGATAATAATTCCGCAGATAACGGGAGCAGCGACAGCGCCTACCCACGAAAAACCCTTTGCGAACGACTCAAACCTGAAAACAAAAACCACGAAAAGTACAGCCACGATAAGTACAATGATACTGTAAACAGCAATTGTAGTATATTTTCTGTTAAAATTAAATTTCAAAATTATCACCGCCTTTGTTATAGTATTGACTTCCAAAGTATAGTTTACCATATTTTTATAATAATGTCAACCCAAAAAATTTTGCATAAAAAAGTAAATACCGAGAAAAAATACTCTAAGAAACCAAATAACAAGGAGCTGAAAAAATGCAGGAGAGCGAAAAAACGAAAACCGACCTGCCGCTTTGCGGTTCGCTTGAAGAAAATCTTAAAAATCTCGCACAGTTTACCGACAATTCTTCCGATGTAATCATAAAAAGAGGAGAAGTCTGCGGCAACAAAATTGCGGTTGTCACCTGCGAGGGAATGACGTCTACCGACACGCTCGCACAGCTTGTCTATCCAAAGCTGAATCAGTCCGAAAACGACCGCATACTTTCTCCCGAGGCGCTTATGAACAGCTTTTTTGACGTATTTCTGATTGCAGCGGAACAGCTTGAACTGAAAACGATAAGCGACCTTACGCTCAAAATGCAGTCGGGCTTTGCGATAATACTGGTAGAAGGCTGTCAGAGAGCTATCGGCATAGGAATACAAGGCTATAAATCCAGAGGAATAGACGAACCCTCGTCAGAGCTTAACGTCAGAGGTTCGAGAGAGGGCTTTGTCGAGGTTATCCGCACAAATATGGCGCTTATCCGCCGCAGGATAAAATCCCCGACGCTTGTTTTTGAGCTTTCCACTCTCGGAGAGCGCAGTAAAACCGACATCTGTCTTTGCTATATTTCGGACAAGGTATCGCCTGCCCTGCTTGAAAACGTAAAAAAACGCTTAAAATCGGTAAATCTCAATACAATACTCGAAAGCGGATATATCCAGCCGTATTTTGAAGGGCACGGCGGCTGGTTTTTCTCGGAATGTACGACCTGCGAACGCCCCGATGTATTCGCCGCAAAACTGTACGAGGGCAGAGTAGGAATACTGGTTGACGGCACGCCTTTTGCGCTTGTGGTGCCGCATTTGTTTCTGGAGAGCTTTCAGACGCTTGACGATTACACCCAGCAGCCGTTTTATGCGTTTTTCATAAGAACAGTAAGATTTGCGGCATATATTATAACGCTTTTTCTCCCCGGAGCATATGTCGCAATAGCCTCCTATAATCCCGAAATGCTGCCGTCGTCGCTGATATTAAATCTTGCTGCCGCCGAGCAGACAGCGCCGTATTCGCTTATGGTAGAGTGCCTTTTCATTCATTTTATGTACGAAATATTGCGCGAGGCAGGAATACGCCTGCCCCGACCGATAGGTCACGCCATAGGAGTAGTCGGCGGTCTTGTAATAGGCGATATAACCGTATCCGCAGGTCTTGTCGGAGCGCCTATGGTGCTTATAGTAGCGCTTTCGGGACTTTGCAGCTTTGTAGTGCCGACAATGTACGAAAAAATCGTGATACTTCGTTTCCTGTATATAATCGCAGGCGGAGTTTTCGGCTTGTTCGGTCTGCTTTTATCCGCAGGAGCGGTACTGATAAAAATGTGCTCTTTGCAAACCTACGGCGTGCCGTATATGTCGCCGATCTCGCCGTTTACTCCGAGAGCTATGCGTGACCTGTTCGTAAGGTCAAGCTGGAGAAAAATGGCAAGAAAAGATGTAACGATACAGTCGCTTAACGGCGCACAGATGAAGAGGTGATAAAATGGAAAAATACCCCGAATTGATTATCCCGAACCGAGGCGCACTTCCCCAGGAATCATACCTCTCCGAGCTTGCCCTGCCGTTTGCGGTGATAACCGAATTGCAGATACACGATAAATTGAACGAGGAAGATAAAAGAGGAAGATAAAATATGACCGTTTCCAACCCGAAAATAAGTCCGCAGCAGCTTTTCTGCATATTGATCTTATCACGGCTTACAATGGACATTATTTCGCCGCCGCCGTCGGGCAGCGGACCTCTTGAAACGATAGCGGCAGTTGTCATAAGCGAGCTTGTGCGCTTTGTACTGGCACTTCCCGTGATAATCTACTCGTTTCAGAGGAACAATTTTTACCGTTCTGTCTACACGAAAAGCAAGGCGTTAGGCTGGCTGTCCGCAGTATTTGCCGCAGCACTTCTTATGGCGGCAATGCTTAAAACCTTAAATCAAAGCATTAACTTTGCGGAAAAAAACATCTTTGCGGGCGGCGCTTATCCCGTAATGTTTGCGGCAGTAATAATTTTTTCCGTTTACGAGGCATATATGGGAATAGAGGCAATAGCAAGAGCAGGCGTTCTTTTCCTGATAGCCGCGGAAATAATCACCGCCGCCGTATTTCTTGCCGACATTCCGTATATGGAAATAACTCCTATGTGGAGCGAAGGCAGTTTCGGCACGCTTTTCGAGGATATTCTGAAAAATCTCACCAAAGGCGGCGAATACCTTATTTTTGCGGCGCTTCTGCCCTATGTAAACCTGAAAAAAGAAACTTCCGCAGGAAATTCGATTTTGAGCTTTGCGCTTGTTTCCACGGTCATTTCAGCCTCAATGTGCGCCGTAAATCAGCTTATACTCCGAGAGATGTATCCTCTTGCGGAATATCCGTTTGCAGCGGCAGCCTCTCTTTCGGATATTGCGCTGTTCAAGCGTCTTGACAGCATTTTTGCAGCGATATGGGAGCTTTGCGGAGCATTCAGATGCGGACTTATCCTCTTCTCGGCGGTCTGTGTGATAATGACGGTTTACCGCACGGGACGCGAAAAAAATCCCACGGGAGAAAGCCTATGAAAAAATTGATTTTCGCTTGTATTATAACGCACAGCCTTCTGCTTACAGGCTGTGCCGACCCGACCAATCTTGCAAACCGAGCGATAGTCGAGGCAGTTGCTATAGATTATGACAGCGGTTACAGGGTAAGTGCGCTGTTGTTTTCAAGCAGCGGTTCGGGTTCGGACACGATAGATGCGTCTCAGGAGAACGTCATAAAAGTCGTCGGCACGGGAAAAACGCTTTCAGAGGCTATCGACAATCTTTCGCTCAACGACGGCAAGAAAATATATATGCAGGAAACCAAACTTCTGATAATCGGCGGCGGTTTTTCCGAGGAAAGCATAAACGAGGCTCTCAACACGCTTTATTACGATATGAGATGCAGCCTTAATATGCCCGTCTGCTGCGCAAATTCTGCCGAAGAAATAACGGACTTGCAGTTCACCGAAGGGCTTACGTCCGCCGAAAAGCCGCTTTCGCTGATAGAAAACGCATATGAGCTTGGCGTTTCCCCGAAAACAGACCTGCTCGACCTTTTTGCAGACTCAGCGGCAGACCGACCCTCGCTCATACCGCAGCTCACCGTTACCCGAAACGGCAGAGGAATGACAGCCTCGGACGACGGAATTACAGCGGTATTATGCGGCTCTCGCTATCTTGACGGCGGAAAGCTCGTCGGAGATTTTGACACAAGACAAACCACAGCTATCCTGATAAGAAGTAAAAAAACCGATAAAATTATGCTGAATTACTTTTACAATGACGAAGAGCGCACCTGCGAGGCATACGGCATAAAAATCATCGAGGACAGCAAAAACGGCATACCCTCGTTAAACGTTACCGCCAAATTCAAAAACCGAACAGGCGGCAAGCTTGAACAAAACGAAGAATTATCCGCACAAAATGCGCTTTTGACGCTTGTACGGGGATTATAAAACAATAAAAAAGGGGGAAAACTTGTTTCCCCCGATTATTTTATAACAATCAACCTTAGACTGCCGAGAAAGCCTTAGATGCTAGGAAACGCTGCTGCAACCGGCCTTTGTGGCTGTTGCAGCACCGTTGACGACGCAGATGAGGCTTTATCGACAGTCTTATTTCTTCTTTTTGCTGCTCGATTCCGGCTCAGGTTCGGGCGGTACATATTCGGTAACAGTGACCGATGCAATCACAATATCTTCAACAGGACGTGAAATTTCGCCCGTATTGCTCGTGGTAAGCTCTGCCGCAGAAATCTTGTCGATAACGTCAAAACCCTCGAAAACCTGTCCGAAAACGGTATAATTTCCGTCCCAGAAAGGGTATCCGCCCGTCTGCGCATATTTGTATCCGACGTCGTCTGTGGCTTTCTCGAACATCTCCGCCATATTGTTGTAATAAGCCGCATAAGCCTCGATTTCAGACTTATTCGGGTCATCGTCCTCGAGTTCGCCTGCCTGTGCGGTATATTCGTCAGCCTTTGCCCTCATTTTCGAGGGATCATAACTGCTTATATCCTGAATTTTCTTGCAGTTTACGATATAAAACTGCGTTCCTATATCTCCGCCGAGATTAGCGTAACCCAATGCTCCGTAAAAATTTCGTGCATTCTGCGAAGTTTCCGCATTGAGGAAATTTCCGTCATTTACAGCAGGAGCGCCGCCCGAACCGTCGCCGTTCAGCGAGCCTCCCTGAATACAGCAGTCCTTGACCACACGGTGTATTTTAAGTCCGTTGTAATAACCCGACTCTGCAAGCTTTGTAAAATTCTCAACGCCGACAGGCGCAATATCGGGAAACAGTTTTGCCTTGATAACGCCGTAATTTTCAATATTGATTTCTGCGATAAGATCTCCCGCATTAAGAACAACATCTCCGATATTTCCCGAATTTGTTCCGGAGCAGCCACACAGACCCACAGCCGCAGTCACCGCAAGAATAACGCTTGTAATTTTCCTGAACAGCCTCATAATCAATTCCTTTCAACAGAAAAACCGAAAAAATCAATAAACAGACACCTTGACATCGGTAATAATAATGTCCTGCACGGGTTTTGACTTCTCGTCATACCCGTTGTCAACGACTTCTACACCGGAAATCTTGTCTATAACGTCAAATCCCTCGTAAACCTGTCCGAAAACGGTATAACCGCCGTCAAGCTGCGGCGATCCGCCTCTTTCGTCATAAAGCGACTTAACGTTTTCGGGGAAACTTTTAAGCCTGTCAAGTTCCTCCTGAAAGCTCTCCTTATAATCCTGATAGTAAGCGACTCCCTCTGCAACGCCCTCTTCGGTATATTGCTTTATAAGTTCGTCGCACTGTGAAATATAATCCTCATACAGCGCAACCGTATCGGAAAACTTGTTTTCAGTGCTGTCATTGACGATATAAAACTGCGTAGTATTATTCGTGCCGTCATTTGCGTAGCAAAGCGCACCGTAATAGTGACGTGCATTTCGGCTTATTTCAACGCCGAAAGCTCCGTCGTTCACCATAGCCTCTCCGCCCGTGCCGTTACCGTTTGCAGAGCCTCCCTGGAACATAAATCCCTTTACAACTCTGTGGATTTTAAGACCCTTGTAATAGCCGCTTTCGCAGAGTTTCTGAAAATTCTCAACACCCACGGGAGCAATATCGGGAAACAGCTTTGCCTTGATAACGCCAAAACCCTCTATCTCAAATTCAGCGATAAGGTCGCCCTTTTCAAGCTCCACCTCGTCGATATTTCCCCCCGTAAGCACCTCGTCCGTTCCCCCCGAAGAGCTTTCGCTGCTTGAAGAGCTTTCGCTGCTTGAAGAGCTTTCCGTGCTTGAAGAGCTTTCGCTGCCCGAAGAGCTTTCGCTGCTTGAATTGCTTTCCGAACCTTCAGTCGGAGAAGTGCCGTTATCCGAACAGCCCGTAAAAATCGTTCCCGCAGCAACAGCAGCGCATAAAACCATACATTTTAACTTTTTTAATTTCATATTGACCTCTTATTTTTTCTTTACAACAGTTCCCTGCTTAGTTTCCTCGACGATATAACCCATTTCGGTTATTTTGTTTCTAAGCTCGTCCGCCGCCGCAAAATTCTTTTCCTTTCGTGCAGCGGCTCTCTGTTCGACCAAAGACCTTACTTCTTCGGGAATATCGTCGTTACTCTTATTATATAACAATCCCAGTACATTTGTCAATGCCAAAAATTCATCTGAATAAATTTTCACATCTTCTTTGGTGATTTCGCCCGAAGAAACGGCGGTATTTATCTTCCTTACCAGCTCAAAAACAGCGGCAATTGCGTCTGCGGTGTTGAAATCGTCGTCCATTGCACGGCAAAATTCCTCACGGGCAGTCTTAACGTCGTTTTTGGTATTTTCCGAGGCAGCGCCGTCCTTTGCGGCAGGCAAAGTGCGCTCCATAAGCTCTTTGCAGTTGTAAAGCCTTGTAAGAGCCGCCTTGCAGCTTTCAATGACTTCTACGGTATAGTTGAGCTGACTTCTGTAATGAACCGAAAGCAGCATAAATCTGATAGGCTCATAGCCGAACTCCTTTGCCATATCCCGTACAAGGAAGAAATTTCCTGCGGATTTTGACATTTTTTTGTTGTCAACGTTAAGCATTCCGTTATGCATCCAGATATTTGCAAGAGCGCAGCCCGTAGCGCATTCGCTCTGAGCAATCTCGTTCTCGTGGTGAGGGAAAATAAGGTCTGCGCCGCCGCCGTGAATATCAATTGTATCGCCGATATAATGCCTGCTCATAGCCGAACATTCTATATGCCAGCCGGGACGACCTTTTCCAAACGGAGAGTCCCAGTAAGGCTCTCCTTCTTTTGCCGCCTTCCACACGGCAAAATCCATAGGATCACGTTTTTTCTCGCCCACCTCAATCCGAGCGCCCGCTTTAAGGTCGTCAAGCGGCTGATGCGAGAGTTTTCCGTATTCAGGGAATTTTGCCGTTTCAAAATAAACGTCGCCGTCCGACACATAAGCGTACCCCTTGTCGACAAGAGTTTTCACTATATCAATGATAATATCCATATTTTCGGTAACTTTCGGGTGAACGTCCGCCCTTCGTACATTCAGTCCCTCAGCGTCAATAAAATATTCCCTGATAGCGTTTTCGGAAACTTCCGACGAGGTTTTTCCGAGTTCGTTTGCCTTTCTGATGATCTTATCGTCGACATCGGTAAAATTCTGCACGTAAAATACCTTATATCCGCTGAATTCGAGATACCGCCGCAAAGCGTCGAAAACGCAAAGCGCTCTTGCGTTGCCGATATGAATAAGATTGTAAACCGTCGGACCGCAGCAGTAAATCTTCACCGTGCCTTCCGTGATAGGTTTAAGCTCTTCTTTTTTCCTTGTCATTGTGTTGTAGATTTTCATTACAGTTTCTCCTCAGATCAAGATTTTTCATTTTTAAGTTTATCAATTTCAGCCTGCAATTCTTCGACTTTTTTTTCAAGCTTTTCAATGTACATCAAATGCTTGCACATAATTTCAGAAACAGGGTCGGGGATATGAATTTGGTCAAGGTCGCTGTTTGCGACACGAATACCGTTCATCTTTACAACTCTTGCAGGAACGCCGACAGCCGTACAATTCGGAGGAACTTCTTCAAGAACGACCGCATTTGCCGCAATTTTCGAGTTATCGCCTATCTTGAACGGACCGAGAACTCTTGCGCCTGCCCCGACAAGCACATTATTTCCGAGAGTCGGGTGACGCTTTCCCGTGTCCTTACCCGTACCTCCGAGAGTGACATTTTGATAAAGCGTGCAGTAATCGCCGATTTCCGTCGTTTCACCGATAACAACGCCCGAGCCGTGGTCGATAAACAATCCCTTTCCGATTTTTGCACCCGGGTGAATTTCAATTCCCGTCTTTTTCCTTGACCGCTGAGAAATAAACCTCGCAATAAAAAAATGTCCGTGCTCGTAAAACCAGTGCGCCCGACGGTAACTTCTGACCGCCTTGAACGACGGATACAGAAAAATCACCTCCAACCCCGAACGCACGGCAGGGTCGCGAGCTTTTATGGACGCAATTTCTTCCTTTAGCCTGTCAAACATAAAAAATCTCCAAATAAAAAACCCTCGTACCAACGGCACGAAGGCGTCAAAAACACGGTTCCACTTCGTTTCGGAAACACAGCTGTTTCCCTCAAACTCCTTAACGCAGAGAACGGGTCCGCATTTCCTCGAACCGGCTAAGCAGCCGCACTTCGCCGAAATCAAGCCCCGTGCTTTCACCGACCGCACGTTTCTCTGCACCTTGAAAATCAGCTACTCTTGCTGCCTTAACGCCTTTAACAACCTATATATCCATATAATTATACAACATTTCCGTTATTTTTTCAAGCGGTTTTTTGTAGAATTTACGCCCGACCGCAAATTTTTTTTGTATATTTCGCCAATTTATCCGTTCAACGCTCAAAATAAAAGCACGAACGCAAGCGCCATTATCAATTCGGTGTCAGCTTTTTCGCTTATGAGAATTAAAATCAGTCCTGCGATAAGCAGCATATCCCTGTCGGAAAAAATTTTTGAAACAGGGTCGTTTCGCAAAAAATTCGCTTGCGTATTTCGGGTATTTTTTCCGAAATTTCCGTGCAGATTTTCGCCGCATTTTTCACACCTTTTTTCGGGTGATTTTTCAGCGAATTTTTCGCCCCTTTTTTCACGGTATTTTTCGCTCCTTATTTCGCAGGAATTAAAATCGTCTACAGCCTTATACAAAGCCGATTGAGTTGAACTCCAAACCATAATTTTCACCCCCGAAAACGCCCTAAAAATGCCTTGAAATTATGCCCGAAAAAAAGCTTGATTTTTCATCAAAAAAATACCCGTTTTTTCGGTCAGATTAAGCTGTTCAAAAAACCGCTTTCTTTCAGCAGCGGCAGCAGCGACAATAACTTCATCAGCCGCAGAGCAGAGTCTATTTTCGGACGGTTTTCTTCACGCAAAAGCGGCTTTAAGGCGAGCAGAAATCTCTCGTTGTCATCGGGCTGATTTAGCGTTTCAAACAGGCTCAGCATTTTCAGCAGCATTTCGGGGTCAAGTCCCGAAAAAAGACCGTCCGACTGCTCCTTATCCGCATTGTTATCGGATTTTCCGCCTTCGTCATCGTCTTCGGCAAGCGCACGAAGTATATCCTCAATTCCTTCCATTCGCACGCCCCCTTAATTCAACAAAATCACTTTTTTTGGAGAATATTAACCACATCTTCGGGAGATGACGCTTTTTTCAGCTTATCCATAAGCTCTTCGTTTTTCAAAACCATTCGCAGCTTTTCCTTGTCGGCTTTTGACAGTCCCGATGAAAGCGTTTTCAAATCGCCGCTTTCCAGTTTTTCCCTGAGAATTTCGGGCGAAGTTCCTAATTTTTTGCTTGCAGCGTTGATAAGCTGTTCGTAATTGTTTTTCATGGCAAATTCCTCCTGATGAGTAAAAAAAGCTTAAAAACTACTTTTATTTTATGTCGGAAAATGATATAATGTATTCGTTGATTTAATTATATTTCCGAAAGGTAAGTAATATGAAAATTCTTGTTGTTTCAGATACTCACAGAAACTTTAATGCGCTGAAGGCTGTCACCGAAAAATGCCCCGATTTTGATACTCTTATACATCTTGGCGACGGCGAAAAGGAGTTTGAGGACATCTCGGCGCTTTTTCCAGAAAAAGGTATGATTTACGTCAAGGGCAACTGCGACTACGGTCAGCACGAGCAGGTCCATATTGCGAAATTCGGCAGCGTGAGGATTTTCTGCTCACACGGGCATACATTTGGCGTGAAATACGGCTTGCAGGAATATGCAGCCGCTGCAAAGGAAAACAGATGCAACGTCGCTCTCTACGGGCACACGCATATTTGCAGAACGGAATTTGTCGACGGCGTGTTTATGATGAACCCCGGCTCTCCCTGCGAACCCAGAGGCGGCAATCCCCCGACATTCGGCGTTATAAATGTTGAGCCTGCGGGCGAAATAAAAATGGAGATAATACCGCTATGAAAACGATTTTTCTTGATGAAACGGACTCCACAAACAACTATCTGAAATCGCATTGTAATGAGCTTTGTGACCAAACGACCGTTACCGCTCAAAGGCAGACCGCAGGAAAAGGACGAATGGGTCACAGCTGGGCGGACAGCAGCGGTATGCTGCCGTTTTCGGTTCTTCTGAAAGATCCCGTCGAACCGCAGAATATTTCCGCAAGAGTGGGTCTTGCCGTATGCGAAACGCTTGAAAATGCGCTTTTGCGGAAATTTTCCGTGAAAATAAAATGGCCCAACGACATAATTCTCGAAAATCACAAGGTCTGCGGTATTTTATGCGAGAGCGTTCGGTTTGGTGAATGTCTGAATGTAATTTGCGGCATCGGCGTAAATATTTCTCAAAGCGAGGATTATTTCATCGGCGCAGGACTGCCGAACGCAGGGTCTGTGCTGTCGCTCACGGGAGAAGTTCTTGACAGGTCAACGCTTTTGGAAGAAATTTCCGAAAGAGTGATTTTCCGCAGCAAAATGCCGTTTAAGGAGTGTTTTGAGGAGTATAAAAGCCGTGTGATAAACCTCGGACGAGAAGTAAAAATCATACGAAAAAACACCGAAAAAACCGCTTTCGCAGAAGATATTTCCGAAAACGGATGTCTTATCTGCCGTGACGAAAACGGCTTGTTCGAGGTCAATTCGGGAGAGGTTTCGGTGAGAGGAAAAGAGGGGTATATTTAATGATCGAAAATGAATTTAAGCTTATGCTGAACGAAAATCAATATAAAAATCTCTGCGAAAAATTTGTCTGGGACGAAAAAATTTCTCAAATAAATTACTATTTCGATACCGAAAATTTGTCGCTTTCCGAAAGAGGAATAACCTGTCGGGTAAGGGAAATTTCGGGGGAATTTTTTCTTCAGCTAAAAATGCCGACGGGGGTGGATTTTTCCCGTGTGGAGCTTGAAAAAAAACTTGAATTTCTGCCCGAAAAAATAGACGGAAAAACGCTTGAAAATCTCGCTGAAAATTCTTGTTTTCCCGACGTGAAAATGCTGGGGGATTTGCAGACAAATCGCTTTGTAAAGCGGTTTGACGGGGCAGAAATTGACCTTGACGAGAGCAAATATTTCGGCAAAACCGACTATGAAATCGAGATTGAATTTACCGATGAAAATTCTGCAAAATCACTGCTGAAAAAAGTGCTGGAAATTATCGGGGAAAATTCCCCGAAAGAGCTTGTCTGCAAGGGAAAAATCCGCAGATTTTTGCAGGAGTACAAGGCGAAATTCTGAGTGATTTTTTCTGTAAAATTTGCAAAAAAAATTACGGGAAAGTCAAAGCGCTTCCCCGTGAATTTTTATTCCGAAAGTTTTTTTCTGAGATAATCCTGAATAGCTTTTGTCGACGCCGCACCTTTAAGCGCTTTGTTCGCCTGACCCATAAAGAACCCGAAAACCTTTTGGTCGCCGTTTTTATACTGCTCGACGGGCTTTGGATTGTTTGCGATTATCTCGTCAACGACCTTTGCGAGAAGGTCGCTGTCCTCTTTTATCCACAGATCCTGTGCGTCTGCGATTTTATCGGGAGAACCGCCGTTTTCGATAAGCTCTCCGAGAATGATTTTTGCGTTGGACTGCGAAACCTTGTCCGTCTGCAAAAGCTCTACAAGCCGTGCAAACTCTGCTCCCGTGAATTTCAGGGCGTCCATATCCGCCTCTCCGAGATTTATGCGGCGTGTAAGCTCTCCGACGATATAATTCGCAATCGCTTTGGGATTATCATAAGCGGCTGACGCCTCGTCGAAAAAGTCGCAGACACGTTTGTCGCCGACAATTATATCTGCGTCCGCTTTTTTCAGTCCCAGAGAATTTACATAGCGCTCAACACGCTGTTCGGGCAGTTCGGGAATCGAATTTCTGATTTCTTCAAGCTCTTCTTCGGTGAAAATGATAGGCGGAATATCGGGGTCGGGGAAATACCGGTAATCGTGTGCGTCCTCTTTTGAACGCATTGCCAGAGTTTCTCCGGCAGCCTCATTGAAACGGCGCGTTTCCTGTATCACCTTTTCGCCGCTTTCAATTACCTCCTGCTGACGCTCAATTTCGATTTCAATTGCCTTTGAAATAGCTTTGAGGGAGTTGAGATTTTTAAGCTCTGTTCTTGTACCCAGCTCGCTGCTGCCTTTAGGAGCGATAGAAATATTAACGTCGCAGCGTATCGAGCCCTGCTCCATTTTACAGTCGCAGATACCTGCATACTGCAAGAGCAGTTTTACCTTTTCCATAAACGCAATTACCTCGTCGGAGCTGTGGAAATCAGGCTCTGTCACTATCTCGATAAGAGGTATGCCGCAGCGGTTATAATCGGCGAGCGATATTCTGTTTACATCGTCGTGGACGAGCTTTCCGGCGTCCTCTTCAAGGTGGATTCGGTTTATTCTTATGACTTTTTCTTCGCCGTTTACGTTAATTTTAACGTTTCCCGAAAGGCAGACGGGTCTTGGCATCTGGGAAATCTGATAAGCTTTGGGCAGGTCGGGATAGAAATAATTCTTTCTGTCCCATTTCGTAAAGCGTGAGATGTCGCAGTTCATCACATATCCTGCTTTTATGATGTACTCAACGGCTTTTTGGTTGAGTACGGGGAGAGTCCCCGGCATACCGCTGCAAACAGGGCAGCAGCGTGAGTTCGGCGTTCCTCCGAATTCAGCGGAGCAGGTGCAGAAAACCTTTGATTTTGTAAGCAATTCTGCGTGTATTTCAAGACCCATTGTCGGATAAAATGCACTCATTTCCACACCTCCTTAAAGTTTGGGCGCAGCAGGCGAAAAAACCTGCTCAAATGCGTCTGCGCACTGCAAGACTGTCTGCTCGTCAAAACGCTTTCCGATGACAGACATTCCTATCGGCAAGCCGTTTTCGGTGTATCCGCAGGTCGTGGAAATACCCGGAAGTCCTGCGATATTTACCGTTACCGTGCAGATATCCGCCGTGTACATCTTTACGGGGTCGTTGTCCTGTGCGCCTATCTTATAAGCAGGCGTAGGCGCAGTCGGCGTCAAAATCACGTCGCAGGCATCGAAAATCTCGTTGTACTCCTTGATTATTTCCTGTTTAAGTGCAAGCGCTTTCTTGTAATATGCGTCGTAATATCCGCTTGAAAGCGCATAATTTCCCAGGAGAATACGGCGCTTTACTTCCTCTCCGAAACCTTTATTTCGGCTGTCAACGATAAGCTCGCCGTAAGTCCTTCCTTCGCCTCTGAAACCGTATTTTATGCCGTCGAAACGAGAAAGATTGGACGCAGCCTCGGCGCAGGCTATCAAGTAATAAGCAGGAATAGCGTATTTTAGTCCCGGCATCGAACATTCCGTGAGTATTGCGCCCTGCTTTTCAAGCTCTTTTGCGGCTTGAAGTACGCTTTGCTTTACGTCGCCGTCTATCGCATCGGAATAAAATTCCTTCGGGAGCGCAATTTTCATTCCTTTTACGGGCAGTCCGAGCTTTTCGGTAAAATCGGGCACTGCCGTTTTCGAAGAGGTAGCGTCGTGACGGTCGTGTCCGCAGATAGCGTTAAGAATTATCGCACAGTCGTGTGCGTCGTTTGCGATAGGTCCGATCTGGTCGAGAGAGCTTGCAAATGCCACGAGTCCATAGCGGGAGGTCCTTCCGTAGGTCGGCTTTATGCCTGTCACTCCGCAGAACGACGCAGGCTGACGTATAGAACCGCCCGTATCCGAGCCGAGTGCCGCAGGAGCCAACGACGCCGCAACTGCCGCCGCCGAACCTCCCGAAGAGCCGCCCGGAACACGCTCGGTATCATAGGGATTTTTGGTTTTTGCAAAAGCGGAAGTCTGTGTGGAGCCGCCCATTGCAAACTCGTCCATAGACGCTTTTCCCAGAAGAACATATCCCTCGGCATTGAGCTTTTCGATTACGGTAGCATTATACGGAGGAACGAAATTCTCCAGCATTTTGCTGGCGCAGGTGGTCTTTACCCCGTCAATGCAGATATTGTCCTTTACCGCAAGCGGTATTCCCGTAAGCGGCAGCGATTTTCCGCTGTCTATGAGCTTTTGCGCCTTTTCTGCGTCAAAAAGCGCTTTTTCCTTTGTGACAGTAATGTATGAGAGCAGCTTTTTATCCTGCTCTTCAATTCTTTTGAGATACTCGCCGCAAAGCTCTGCCGCACTTATTTTCTTTTCGTCGAGAGCACAGCGCAGATCACGTATTTTTGCTCTTGTCAAGTCCATTCTTCTTCTCCTTTATTCCACAACTTTTGGCACTACATAACAGCCGTCCGTATTTTCGGCGTTTGCAAGAAGTTTTTCGGGCGCAAAAGAGCCTTCGGCGACGTCCTGTCTGGTATCGGAAAAGCGAATTTCGTTACCGTCCTTTGTGTCGTCGTATTCAAGGTCAAAGTCTTTTATCTCGTCCATAAGGTCGATTATATCGCCCATTTCTCCCATAACCTTTTCCATTCCCTTTTCATCATAAGAGAGCTTTGAAAGCCCGCAAAGATGTTCAATGGTTTTCATATCAACAGCCATCTTATCAATCCTTTCCGTATTTTTGCATATACATATTATAATGTCGGCAGTCAGCCTTTTTCCCCATAGTAATATTATAGCCTATTTTGAAAAAATTTTCAAGGGTTATTTCATTTTTTTTGCCTTTTTGGATAAAACAACTAAATTATATGAAATTTCCTGCAATCATTCTTGCAAATTGACAAAATATATTCCCGGATTTGAATTTTATGGTTTTTTTGTGGGCTTTCAAACTGCAAATTCCGTTAGAAGGAAAACCGTTCGCAGCGGGATAATATTGCGATTTCACGCATTGTTCCGCTTGCTGTACGGCGAAATGCAAAAACGAGATAAAAAGCCTAAAAATGAAAGTTTAGATTTAATTTCTTGCAAAAAACTATTGACAAGAGCATAAAAAAGTGTTATAATTAGAGAGTAATTTGTTTCGGGGAGAAATCTCTGCTTATTTTAAGGAGTGAGGATATGTTACAACGAGAGGGAGAAACAAGAATTCCCGCAGGCTGCGCTATTTCGGGCTTTATAAACAGGAGCGGCAGACGCACAAACGGCAGCGTTATCGTGAATTCGATTGCTTGTATGCACGAGCGCTCAAACGGTCTGGGAGGCGGTTTTGCAGGCTACGGAATTTATCCCGAATACCGTGACCAGTACGCTTTTCACGTTTTTTACGACTCAAGCGAGTCAAGGGTAAAGACAGAGGCTTTTCTTGACAGGCATTTTGACGTGGTAAATCTGTCGAGAATTCCTATCAGGAAAAATCCGAGAATTACGGACGAGCCGCTTATCTGGCGCTATTTCGTAAATCCGCTGCCCACGAAACTCCAGGACAGCCAGCTTGACGAAAGAACGTTTGTCGCACGCTGCGTTATCAACATCAACGACAAGATTGACGGCGCTTATGTGTTTTCAAGCGGAAAAAATATGGGCGTTTTCAAGGCGGTCGGCTACCCCGAAGACGTCGGCGATTTTTACCGTCTGGAAGAGTACAGCGGCTGGGCTTGGACAGTGCACGGACGTTATCCGACGAACACGCCCGGCTGGTGGGGCGGCGCACACCCGTTTTCGCTGCTTGATTATACTATCGTTCATAACGGAGAAATTTCTTCGTACGACGCAAACAGACGCTTTATCGAAATGTTCGGATATAAGTGCAATCTGCTTACGGATACAGAGGTAATTACATATATCGTGGATTATCTCCACAGACGGCTCGGAATGCCGCTTGAGGACGTTGCAAAGGTAATAGCCTCGCCGTTCTGGAGCGAGATTGAGAGCGGAAAGTTTTCCCCTGAGGAAACAGAAAAGATAAGGCATTTCAGAAACGTTTATTCAAGCCTGCTTATCACGGGTCCGTTTTCGATAATTCTCGGATATAATTACGGTCTTATGGCGCTTAACGACAGGCTTAAACTGCGTTCGATGGTGGCAGCCGAAAAGGGAGATACGATATATATTTCCTCGGAGGAATGTTCCATAAGGACTATGTGCCCCGATGTTGACAAAATATGGTCTCCGAGAGGCGGAGAACCTATCATCGCTGAGCTTGACAAAAATTGTGCGGAAAGGGTGGGAAAGTAAGTGGCTGTAAATTTTAACAACGCTCTTTTTGAGATAGTAAGAAACCCCGACCGCTGCATTAAGTGCCGTGTGTGCGAAAGACAGTGTGCAAACGAGGTTCATAAGTACGACCCCGAGCAGGATAAAATGGTCGCAAACGAGCTGAACTGCGTCGATTGTCAGAGATGCGTCTGCCTTTGCCCCACTAATGCTCTTAAAATTCGTCCGAACGAAAATCAGTTCCGTATGAACGGAAACTGGAATATGCAGCTTATGGACGAGGTTTATAAGCAGGCAGGCAGCGGAGGAGTTTTGCTCTCGGCAATGGGAAATCCGCAGAATTACCCCGTATATTGGGATAAAATCCTGCTGAATGCATCGCAGGTGACAAATCCCCCGATAGACCCCCTGAGAGAGCCTATGGAAACCAAAACTTTCCTCGGCAAAAAATCGCAGAAAATCACCTACGACAAGGACGGAAAGGCTCACTATGAAAAAACGCCCTATCTGGAGCTTGACCTGCCGATAATGTTTTCGGCAATGTCTTTCGGCTCTATAAGCAAAAATGCTCACGAAAGCCTTGCAAGAGCGGCAACGGCTCTCGGTACATATTATAATACGGGCGAAGGCGGTCTGCACAGAGATTTCTACAAATACGGAAAAAATACCATAGTTCAGGTGGCGTCGGGACGTTTCGGCGTTTTCAAGGGCTATCTCGACGCAGGCGCTGCCGTTGAAATAAAAATGGGTCAGGGCGCAAAGCCGGGTATCGGCGGACATCTCCCCGGTATGAAGGTAAACGAGGAGATTTCCAGAACGCGTATGATACCTATGGGTGCGGACGCTATCTCACCTGCTCCTCATCACGATATTTACTCCATTGAGGATCTGAGGCAGCTTGTAAACTCTCTTAAAGAGGCTACCAACGGCGAAAAACCGATAATCGTAAAAATCGCAGCGGTGCATAACGTTGCCGCTATCGCATCGGGAATTGCACGTTCGGGTGCGGATATTATCGCAATAGACGGTTTCAGAGGCGGCACGGGCGCTGCTCCTACGAGAATAAGAGATAATGTCGGTATTCCGATAGAGCTGGCTCTTGCAAGCGTCGACTCAAGACTGCGTGACGAGGGCATTAGAAACGACGTTTCTATCGTAGCGGCAGGCTCTATGCGCTCGGCAGCAGACGTTGTAAAGGCGATTGCTCTCGGTGCGGACGCTGTTTATATTGCTACGGCTGCGCTGCTGGCTATGGGCTGTCATCTGTGCAGGAGCTGCAACACGGGCAAGTGCAACTGGGGTATCGCAACGCAAAGAGCTGACCTCGTAAAACGCCTTAACCCCAATGTGGCTTACGAAAGACTCGTTAATCTCGTAACGGCATGGGACCACGAGATAAAGGAAATTATGGGCGGTATGGGCATAAACTCCATAGAATCCCTCAGAGGAAACCGTCTTATGCTGAGAGGTATCGGACTTACTCAGAAAGAGCTTGATATTCTCGGCATAATGCACGCAGGCGAATAAAGGAGGTATTCTGATGAAAAAAGTTTATGTTAATGAGGACTGGTGTCTTGCCTGTCATCTGTGCGAGTTTTACTGCGCAGCGGCAAATTCGGGAAAAAGTCTTATCAATGCTTTCAAATATTCGGATAAAAAGCCTGTTCCCCGTATAAGGGTCGAGGAAGGCAGCGAAGTGAATTTCGCCGTTCAATGCCGCCACTGCGACGCAAAACCCTGCGTAAAAGGCTGCATCGCAGGAGCTTTGTCGGTAGTCGACGGAGTGGTTGTCTGCGACGAAAATAAATGCGTGGGCTGCTATACCTGCGTTTTAAGCTGTCCGTACGGCTGCGTTGTCATTGACGAGGAAGGTCACAGAATACAAAAATGCGACCTGTGCACAAAAAATCACAACGGAGAGCCCGCCTGCGTTCAGGGCTGCCCGAACAAGGCTATCGTATTCGAGGAGAGGTGAGAATAGATGAATTACGTTATTATCGGAAATTCGGCGGCGGCGATCGGTACGATCTCGGGTATAAGAGAAATCGACAGCACAGGAAAAATCACCGTCATTTCTGACGAGAAATATCACACCTATTCCCGACCGCTTATCTCTTACTGGCTTGAGGGAAAGGTTTCGGACAAGAATATCTACTACCGTCCGGCAGATTTTTACGAGAAAAACGGCGTGGAAACCATACTCGGCAAAAAAGCTGTAAAAATTGAAAAGGACAAAAAATGCGTCGTTTTAGAGGACGGAATATCCGTTCCTTACGATAAGCTTATGGTCGCAACAGGCTCTAAGCCGTTTGTTCCGCCGATGAACGGGCTGGAAAAAACCAATTATCACACCTTTATGAGCTATGACAGCGTAAAAACCATACGCTCGGAGCTGCGCGAGGGTATGAAAGTGCTGATTATCGGCGCAGGCCTTATCGGTCTGAAAGCCGCAGAGGCTTTGCACGCATATAATGCAAAAATTACCGTGGTAGATATGGCTGACAGGATACTTCCCTCTATTCTTGACGAGAGAGCGGCAATGAAAATGCAGAAATATATCGAGAGCAAGGGCGTTAAGTTTATCCTTAAAACCTCCGCAGAGGAATTTACCGAGCATAAGGCCAAGCTCAAAAACGGCGAAGATGTGGATTTTGATATGCTTATCGTCGCCGTAGGAGTTCGTCCCAACACCGAGCTTATCGCCGACGCAGGCGGAAAGGTCGAGAGAGGCGTTATTACCGATATGACGCAGAAAACCTCGCTTGACGATATTTACTCCGCAGGCGACTGCACGGTAAGCTATGACGCATCGTCGGACACGGAAAAAATACTTGCTCTGCTGCCCAACGCCTATATGCAGGGCGAAGTGGCAGGCAGAAATATGGCAGGAAGAGAGTTTTACTACGTCAACGCTATCCCGATGAACGCAATAGGTTTCTTCGGAAAGCATATCATAAGCGCAGGCAGCTATGACGGAGAAGAATATATCGCAGAAACAGAGAATACATATAAAAAGCTGGTCTTTCGTGACAACAGGCTTGTAGGCTACATTCTTATGGGAGATGTAGAAAGGGCGGGAATTTACACCTCTATGATAAAAGAACGCATTGATTTGGGCGAAGTCGACGTGGAAATGCTTAAAAGCAAGCCGCAAATGATGATGTTCGGAAAAGCTCGCCGTGAAGAAAAGCTGGGAGGCATAATAAAATGACTATCGACGCAAAAAACCTCGGCTATGACGAGCTGAATAAAATGATAAAGGACAGCGCAGAGGACAAATTCGAGCTTACAAACGTCCTCGGTCAGAGATATATCGGCGCAGGTATGTCCGACAAGGAAATCAAAATCGCAGGAACTCCCGGAAATGCGCTCGGCGCTTATCTTAACGGAGCAAAAATCATCGTTCACGGCAACGCTCAGGACGCTATCGGCGATACTATGAACGACGGCGCTATCATCGTTCACGGAAACTGCGGAGATACCACGGGATATGCTATGCGTTCGGGCGAAATCTATGTTGAAGGAAACGCAGGATACCGTGTGGGTATCCATATGAAAAGCTATAAGGAGCTGTACCCTATCATAGTTATAGGCGGCAAGGTAGGAGATTTCCTCGGAGAATATCAGGCAGGCGGCATTATCGTCGTTCTCGGTATAGGCGCAGAGGGCTGTCCCGTGGGAAGCTTCTGCGGTACGGGAATGCACGGCGGAGAAATGTTTATCAGGAGCGAAAACGCACCAAAGGGGCTGCCTGCTCAGGTATGCTGCTCCGAGGCGACGGCAGAGGAAAAAGAGCAGATAAGACGCTATATTGACAGATTTGTCAAGCATTTCGGAAACAATACCGACGAACTTCTAAAATCTCGGTTCTGGAAACTTATCCCCAACTCGGCAAATCCCTATAAACAGCTTTATGTGAACAACTGACAGGCATTTTTGCCTGCGGCAGCAGTTTTTGCAGGCTACGGAGCAAATTTATGAGATTATTTATCAATGCCAAAACCGTTGAGGCGTGCGAGAATATTCTCTCGGCGCTTGACGAAACCACAGACGACGCTACGCTGTGTTTCACCGATGAACAGGCGGACAGAGCGGATTTTTCCGCCTATGACGCCGTTATTGTGTCAACTCCGCTCAGGAGCGAATTCGGGCTGGATTTCGTGGCGAAAATCTCCAAAAAATGCACTGCTCCGATTATAGTTCTTGCAAGAGCAGATATTGCAGGGGACGTTCAGAGCAGATTGAAATTCACGGGGGCTTTCGTTCTTGAAAAACCGTTTCAGAAAAGCGTTCTGAGGCAGACGATAAAAACGGCGGTCGTTGCAAAGGAAAATATCAACAGGCTTATCAGCGAGAAAACAGAGCTTTCCCGACAGCTTGACGATGTTCGTGTGATAAACAGGGCAAAATGCTGTCTTATCCAGTATCTTAATCTCACCGAAGAGCAGGCTCACAGGCATATACAAAAGCTTGCTATGGACACTCAGCGTACACAAAGAGAAATCGCTGAAAATATTCTCAGGACTTATGCGATTTAAATTGCTGAAAAATCAAAGAAAACGGGGCGCATTGAGCAGCGTCCCGTTTTCCTTTTACTGCTTATCCTTAATGCCGAACATCAGCCTTAGCAATCCCGCAAACATTTTCGGACTTTTCACTACAACTACTTTCATAACAAGCGCTCCTCTCAGCATTTCAGAAGAAATATCCCCAAAACTATCAACAGCACGGCTATTATAATAAGCATTACCTTTATTGAAAAGAACGAAATGCACATCACGGCTCCGAGAAATGCCGCCGCAGCCAGACAAATGCCGGATTTATGATCACGTCTGCGCTTTTTTCGCCGAAACATACACTCCCTCCCTTCAAATGCTGCTGTACTGCATATTATTCAATTTTCTTTGTTTCGGTTACACTTTTCTTTAAAAAATACTTGTTTATTAGGAAAATTTGTGTTATAATAGAAATAACAGGTCAAAACTTTCCCCCTGAAGAGGGAAAAATCCCGACATCTGACTGCACGTTTATATTTGAACACTGTCGGGTTTTCAGAATTTATTACCGATGCCGATATGGAGGAAATATATGGAAAATAGCAGAAAGCACACCGCAGGCAGCGTAAGAGTTTCCGAAGATGTTATTGTTAAAATCGCTAAGACGGCTGCCTGTGAGATAAGCGGAGTAAAGTTTGCTCAGAATTCAAAACAGAAATCCAAGCTCTCAGCTGTGAAAAACAATCCTGTTTACACAAGACTCAGCGGCGATACTGCCGCTCTGAAACTCAATATCTTTGTGGAAGAGGGCTTTAACGCCGCCGCCGTCGCCGAAGATGTCCAGAAAAGCGTTAAATCTGCCGTTCAGAATATGACGGGATTTACCGTGACAAAGGTCGACGTGAATATTGCGGGCGTGGTTTTCTCCGCCGAAAGCGATAATAACGGCGAAATCAAGCCTGCCGAAGAACAATGAGGTGTTTATGGAAGAAAAGCTGAAACGGCACGAAATCCGCGAGGGCGCATTCCTGATACTTTATCAGCTCCTTTTCGGGACAACTCTTGAGGAAATCGACGAACTTAATGCCGAGGCGTTTGATATAGCTAAAAACGAAGAAACAAACGAGATAGTGAACGGCGTTCTCGCACACGACGAGGAACTGCTGGAGATAATTGCAAAATACTCTAAGACACGCTCTTTGGCAAGAATTGCAAAGGTAAATCTCGTTATACTTAAAATCGCTGTTTTTGAGATGAAATACTGCGAAAAAGTCCCGTATGCGGTCGCTATCAACGAGGCGGTGGAGCTTGCAAAAAAGTATTCTCAGAAATCGGACAGCTCGTTCGTGAACGGAATTTTAAGCTCCTATATGAGGGAACTTAATGGAAAATAAAAAAATACCTACGGTAAGCGTGTCACAAGTGAACAGAGCCGTTGCTCTGATGATAAAAAATGACAGGCGTTTTTCGGAATTATCGGTAAAAGGCGAGATTTCCGACTTCACAAGGCACTATAAGACGGGGCATCTGTATTTTACCCTTTGCGACGAAAATTCAAGGCTGAAAGCGGTTATGTGGGAAAATTGCGCAAAAAAGCTGGATTTTTCGCCCGAAAACGGCGAAAGCGTGATTTGCAGAGGCTTTTTAAGGGTGTACGAGCCGACGGGCGTTTATGAGATAGACGTCGTCGATATGGAAAAAGAGGGCGAGGGCGCACAGGCTAAAGAGCTTATGGCTCTTTTAAAAAAGCTGGAACGTGACGGCGTGTTTTCGCAGAAGAGAAAAATCCCCGAATTTCCGAAAAAAATCGCCGTTATCACTTCTCAGGGCGGTGCGGCTTTGCAGGATATTATCAATATCGTTTCCCGGCGCTGCCCTACGGTAGAGCTTGCTGTTTTTTCTGCGGCAGTACAGGGTGCAGATGCGCCGAATTCTATCGTGAACGCTTTTCAGCAGGCGGAAAAAAGCGGCGCTGATACGATTATTTTCGGCAGAGGCGGCGGCTCGTCGGACGACCTTTCGGCTTTTAACAGCGAAAAAGTCGCAAGAGCGATTTTTGCAAGCAAAATTCCAACGATAAGCGCTGTCGGTCACCAGACGGACACCACTATCGCCGACCTTGCGGCGGATTTAAGAGCGCCTACTCCTTCGGCGGCGGCAGAGCTTGCTGTTCCCGATTTAAGTCAGATTTTAGCGAGGCTGGAAAATATGCTCATCGCTGTCAGAATGAGTATTCTGGGGAAAATTGCCTCGGAAGAGAATGCTTTGAACGAAAGAGCAAGGCTTATAAACGCACTCTCCCCGAAAAACAAAATTGCCCAAAAATCACAAAAGGTCGACGAGCTTGCAGAAAAGCTGCGCCGAAGTATGAGCAGAAAAATCGAACTTTGTGAGGCTGCTCTTGAAAGACAAATAGGCGTCATTTCGGCGCTTAGTCCGCTTGAAGTGCTGAAAAGAGGCTATTCGGTGACGGAAAAGGACGGAAAAGCAGTTGTGAAAAGCTCTGAGCTGAACGTAGGAGATAAGGTGAATATAAGGCTCGGATACGGTATGGTTTTTGCAGAGATTACGGATATAAGGAATTGATTATGGAATTTGATTTTGAAAAGGCTATGAGCCGTCTGACGGAAATTTCCGAGCAGATGAACGGCGACGTGCCGCTTGAAACGTCGATAAAACTCTATTCCGAGGCGGCAGAACTTGTGAAAAAATGCCGGGAATACATTCAAAACGCAAAACTTGAAGTTGAAAAAACCGAAATGAAGTGATGAACATAAACGTTAAAGAAATCCTTTCGGATTATGCCGAAATGACCGAAGAGGCTATGTTTAAGTATCTTCCCAAAACGGACTGTCTGCAAGGTACTCTCGTAAAGGCAATGCGGTACAGCCTGTCGGCAGGAGGAAAACGACTTCGCCCTGCTCTTGTGATGGAATTTTGCAGAGTGTGCGGCAAAGAACCCGAAACAGCTCTTCCCGTTGCGTGCGCTATTGAAATGACGCATACTTTTTCGCTGATACACGACGATCTTCCGTGTATGGACGACGACGACCTCAGAAGAGGCAAGCCGTCCTGTCACAAGGCTTTCGGAGAGGCAGAGGCTGTGCTTGCGGGCGACGCTCTTGCAATTTTGCCGTATGAAATTATCGCCGAGGCAGGAATTAAAAACAGAATTTCAGGGGACGCTGCCCTGAAAATAATCAGGCTGTTGTCGGAGCTTTCGGGCTGCAAAGGAATGACGGGCGGACAGATGATCGACCTCGAAAGCGAAAATAAAAACGTTTCCGAGGCAGTCGTACTTGAAATGTACCGTATGAAAACAGGCGCTCTTCTGGAATTTTGCTGCAAGGCAGGCTGTATCGCAGCAGGCGCAGGCGCAGCACAGCAGCTCGCCGCAGGAAGTTTCGGGCAGCGGTTGGGACTTGCTTTTCAGATAACCGATGATATTCTGGACGTTATTTCCGATGAAAAAACGCTTGGAAAGCCTGTCGGCAGCGACGCTGCGGAGGGAAAATGCACTTACGTCAAAATCGCAGGCGTTGAAAAGGCTAAGCAAACGGCTCTTTCTATCACGAAACAGGCGATAGAACAGTTGTCGGAATTTAACGATACGGATTTTTTGAGAGAACTTGCTCTCTCGCTTACTGACAGAAAATTTTAGTTTGGAGGTCCCGGAAGTAAAATGCCGAATATCTTTATGATAAATCCGCCGATAACGGTGGGAATTATTGCGTTTATTTCAGCGCAGATAGTAAAAACAATACGCTATGCAATAAAGTACAAAACGTTCAACCCCGAACGGATAACGGGCGCAGGCGGTATGCCGTCATCTCACTCCTCACTGGTGGTGGCTGTCGTTATCTACTTTCTGAGATATAAGGGCGTGGACAGCGCAGAATTTGCATTCGCGGTGCTTATTGCAGGAATTGTTATTTTTGACGCTCTGAGCGTTCGGTACAACGCAGGTCTGCACGCCAAAGAGCTTAATAAAATACGAAAAATCATAGATAATCTGGACGATGAGATCTCAAAGCTGAACGGTACGGACGACGACCCCGACATAAACGAGCTTGCAAGTCAGAAGGATCTGAAGGAATTTCTCGGACATACGCCTATCGAGGTCCTGGCAGGTATGCTTATGGGTATTATTATCGGACTGGTATTCCCCATTCCCGCAGCGGCGTGACGGAGGAAAAAATGCTTTCAGACAACATAAATCACGATAAAATTTCACAGATGACAACTCCGCAGCTGCGTTCACTTTGCAGGGAACTGCGGGGCTGCATTTTACATACCGTGATGAAAAACGGAGGTCACCTTTCCTCTAATCTGGGTACGGTGGAGCTTGCTGTGGCGCTTCATTATGTTTATGACGTTCAAAACGGGGATAAAATAGTCTGGGACGTCGGTCATCAGTCCTATGCGCATAAACTGCTCACGGGAAGATATTCCCGTTTTGGCACTCTTCGTCAGAAAGACGGTCTTTCGGGCTTTACAAGGCACTCGGAAAGCCCTGCCGACGCTTTTATTTCGGGTCATTCAAGCAATTCCCTTTCGGCAGCTTACGGCATTTCCGCCGCTTTGCGCCTGAAAGGAGAGGACGGTTCGGTGGCAGCGGTCATCGGGGACGGCTCTTTTACGGGCGGAGAGGCTTACGAGGGGCTTAATAATGCCGGAAAAACCGCATCAAACCTTACGCTTGTACTCAACGACAACGCTATGTCGATAAGCAAAAGCACGGGCGCTCTTGCAAGGTATCTGGCGCATATTCGCTCTACGAGAAAATATTATGTCGCAAAAGAACGGGTAAAGTCCGTCATATCCTCTGTGCCTCTCGTCGGCAAACAACTTCAGAGAGCTGTCGGTGCGGCAAAGGTACTCGTAAAAGAGGCGATTTACGATACGAGCAATCTTTTCGAGAATTTCGGTTTCACATATATCGGTCCTGTCGACGGTCATAACCTTGAAGATCTGATAGAGGCGCTTTCGGTCGCAAAACAGATGAAAAGACCCTGCGTTGTTCATATTTTTACGAAAAAAGGCAAGGGTTATGCGCCTGCCGAAAATAATCCCGGAGAGTATCACTCCATAGGAAAAAACGGCGTTGTCGAGGATCTGACTGCCGAGGACAAGGCGCTTGTCTGTGAAAAAAGCTTTTCAGAGGTTTTCGGAAGAGAGCTTGCAAGGCTCGGCAAAAAAGACAGCAGAATTTGCGCAATTACCGCAGCTATGAAGTATGCGGTGGGACTGAATTATTTCAAAAACACCTGCCCGTCGAGATTTTTTGACGGCGGTATCGCAGAACAGCACTGCGTTACATTTGCGGCAGGTCTCGCCTCGGAAGGTATGCTGCCTGTTTTTGCGGTGTATTCAACGTTTTTGCAGCGAGGTTTTGACCAGATAATCCACGACTGCGCTATCGAAAATACTCACATTACGCTGTGCATCGACAGAGCAGGCTTTGTCGGCGAGGACGGCGAAACTCACCAGGGCATTTTTGACGTGCCTATGCTGAGAGCGGTTCCCAATATGACGATTTTTGCTCCCGCAACGTTTGAGGAACTTCGGAGATGTCTTATGCGTGCGATTTACGACACAAAAGGCATTGCAGCCGTGCGCTATCCCAAAGGCGGAGAGCCTGTAATTCAAGGCGCTGAAATCACTCCTGCAAGGGATTTTTTCTATTCGGGAAAACACAGCAAAACGCTCGGCATAACTTACGGAAAAATTTCAGCCGACCTTTCAAGAGCGGCAGCCGACACGGGTTCGGACTATCTAAGGCTCGTGGTGGTGTGTCCTTTGCCCGAAGAGGTGTACGAAATCGCTCTCGGATATGAAAGAATAGTTTTCTTTGAGGAAGGCTCGCTTGCAGGCGGCTGTGCGGAAGGTCTTTTTGCAGAGCTTTTGAAACGGGGTTATCACGGAAAAGCCGAATGCGTCGGGGTTTCGGGAGAATTTGTTCCGGCAGGCACCAGAGAAGAGCAGCTCTCGATGTACGGACTTGACTATTACGGTATGAAAGAAAAACTGGTGTGACAGAATGAGGCTTGACGTTTATCTGACTGAAAAACATCTCACGAAAAGCCGTTCGGCTGCGGCTGATGTGATAAAATCGGGCGGCGTTTCGGTGAATGGCAGGATCGTCGAAAAAAGCTCGTTTGACGTTGATGAAAACGACAAGGTGGAAATTGTCGGTGAAATGCCGAAATATGTCGGTCGGGGAGGCTATAAGCTCGAAAAGGCGATCTCTGCGAGAGGAATTGACCTGAAAGGAAAAGTCTGCGTTGATGTGGGAGCGTCTACGGGAGGATTTACCGACTGTATGCTGCAAAACGGAGCTGCTAAGGTTTATGCGGTGGACGTAGGAACGGGTCAGCTTGACAGCAAAATCAAAAGCGACAGCAGGATCGTTTCTCTGGAAAATACCGATATACGGAGATTTGAGCCTCCCGAAAAGGCTGATTTTGTCGGAGCAGACGTTTCTTTTATCTCGCTGAAATTGATACTTTCGCATATTTTCAGACTGCTTAAAGACAACGGCGAGGCGGTCGTTCTTATAAAACCGCAATTTGAGGCAGGAAGAAAAGCGTTGTCCAAAAAAGGGGTCGTCCGTGACGAAAAAACAAGGCTCAGAGTCGTTCGGGAAATCACAGATTTTGCAAAAAACTGCGGATTTGAAATTGTCGGGTACGATTTGTCACCGATAACGGGCGGCAGCGGTAATATTGAATATCTTCTTACCTTGAGAAAGGAGAAAAAATGAAGGCACTTATCATTTTTAATCTTAGCAAAACGGGCGGTGCAACGCTGTCTGCGGAAATTGCAAATATTCTGAAAAATGCGGGAATTACGCCCTGTATTTTCGGAGAAAACATTATTTACGCCGAAAAGGTCGGCGCAGAGGTAATAGAGTCGCCCGAGGACTGCGACTATATAATTACTATCGGCGGCGACGGCACTATTCTTCGCTGGGGCAAATATGCGGCGGATTTCGATATTCCGCTGCTGGGAGTAAATCTTGGCAGACTCGGATTTATGGCGTCGGTAGAAAAAAATGAAATTTCCAAAATACCCGAACTGCTCAAAGGAAGTCATCATATCAGCAGAAGAATGATGTTAAACGTAGAACTTATCCGGGAAGATAAGGTGATTTACAGCGGACGGGCGCTGAACGACATCACTGCCTCCAGGAGCAGCCGTTCAAAGCTGCCCGAATTTGTCGTAAGCTGCGGAAATACAGAGGTTTCAAGAATTCGTGCGGACGGCATTATTTTAAGCACTCCGACGGGTTCGACGGCTTATTCCCTTTCGGCAGGCGGTCCTATTATTTCACCCGACCTTGAATGTGTCGAATTTACCGCTCTTTGTCCGCATACGCTGTTTAACAGACCTATGATTTTTTCGGACAAGCAGCCTATCACTGCACGGGCTTATCATTATGACAACAGCAAAGCCACTATCAGCGTGGACGGCGGCAGCGCTGTTCCGTTTGAAGAGGGCGACGTTTTAAAGCTTACAAGATGTCCGAAGGATCTGCTTTTGATCGAGGCAGGCGACGGTTTCTTCGGTTCAATTCACAACAAGCTGCTGACGCCTCTCAAATAATTTTTGGGCGTCTGACAATGACACAGATGTTTGTAACGATAAGGAGTAACAAGGTGGATAAAAAACGCCGTCATTCGGCTATTATTGAAATAATTGCCGAACACGAGGTAGAAACTCAGGGAGAGCTTTCACGTTTGCTTAAAGAACGGGGTATCAACGCAACGCAGGCTACTCTCTCACGTGATATAAACGAACTGCATATTACAAAATGCGAGTCGGAAACGGGGTCAAACCGCTATTTTTCGGGCATCTCAAACGAACCCATTGAGGCTAGCGATATTTTTTCACAATCTGTAATTTCGGTCGATTATGCTATGAATACTGTCGTACTGAAATGCCACGCAGGTCTTGCGGACGCTGCGTGCAAAGTCATTGATGAACGTAATCTTGAGCCTGTTGTCGGTACTATCGCAGGAGATGATACCGTATTTATTCTCACAAAGACGGAAAATCACGCAAAGGCGCTTTGCGTAAGACTTAAACAGTTGCAACAGATTGCAAATCCGCAGAATAAGCGCTGAATTTAAGGAGTTTTTCAATGTTGAGAGAGCTTTCAATTGAAAATCTTGCAGTTATCGAAAATGCACGTGCGGAATTTTGCGGAAAATTCAATGTGTTTACAGGCGAAACAGGCGCAGGAAAAAGCGTTCTTATCGGCGGAGTAAACGCTATTCTCGGTCAGCGTGTCGTTCGGGGAATTGTCAGAGCGGGCGCAGAAAAGGCTGTGGTTACCGCTCTTTTTGACGAGCTTTCAGACGAGGTACGCAGCAAACTTGAAGAGCTGGGTTTTTCTGCTGACGACGAACTTGTGCTGTCAAGAGAAATTTATGCAGACGGGAAAAGTACTGCCCGTGTGAACGGAAAAACAGCTACGGCGGCTATTTTGAAGGAAATCGGCGAAATGCTGGTCGATATTCACGGTCAGCACGATAATCGTATCTTAATGTCAAACGACAGTCAGCGTGATATTCTCGACAGCTATGCAGGCATTTCACAAAAGCTTGACGATTACCGTGAGAATTTCCGCAAGTTTTCACGCATTTCCCGTGAGCTTAAAAAGCTCTCGGAAGAGGCAGAGGTGCGTTCATTGAAAATCGAACGTCTGAAA
Source organism: uncultured Clostridia bacterium (assembly GCA_947624555.1). GTDB lineage: Bacteria > Bacillota > Clostridia > Oscillospirales > Ruminococcaceae > CAG-115. The sequence continues at coordinate 8,274 of CANQKW010000015.1, read as the reverse complement.
ACCGCCGTTGAAGAGCTGAAACCTCTAAATCTCGAAAAAGGCGACGGCAAACGGCTCGAAGAGGAGCTTAAAGCTTGCCGTGACGCCGCACAGACGGCGGCTCTTTCGGGAGAGGCTTATAACTGCCTTACCGCAGACGAGGGCACGGCGGCTCTGGAAATGCTGAAAATTGCCGAAAACAATCTCGCTAAAATCAACGACCCTTCGGGTAAAACAGAAGCTTTAAAGGCAAGACTTCACTCCGCTGCAAGCGAAATCGCCGATATTGCGGACGAGCTGTGGGAGATTTCGGACAGCTCTGCCGAAGAACGTGAGGCGGTGCTTTCGGAAAAAGTTTCCGCTGTGAAAAAAGCCTCCAGAAAATATGATATGGACGCAGATTTGCTTGTCGATTATCTCGAAAAATGCGAAAACGAGCTAATTGAATTATCGGGAGCGGACAGCAGAATAGACGAGCTGGACGCCAATAAACACGCCCTTGCGGAAGAAATAAAAAAATCCGCATATGAGATTTCCGAACTTAGAAAAAATGCCGCACAAAAGCTCTCCGAGGAGATAAAAAAAGAGCTTGTCTTTCTTGATATGCCGAATGTGCAGATTTTTTTCAGGCTGATACCCGACAAAATCACTATCAACGGAATGGACAGCGTGGAGCTTATGATCTCGGCTAATCTCGGAGAAGAACCGAAACCTATGAATAAAATCGCATCGGGCGGCGAATTGTCGAGAATTATGCTTGCAGTGAAAAGCGTTCTGGCAGAAAACGACAATGTCCCCACGATGATTTTTGACGAGATAGACAGCGGAATAAGCGGCAGAGCCGCACAAAAGGTCGGTATTAAGCTGAGGGAGCTGTCGGAAAAACGTCAGGTTATGTGCATTACGCATCTGGCGCAGATTGCCGCTAAAGCGGAGCGGCATCTTGTTCTGGAGAAAAGCTCCGAGAACGGCAGGACGTTTACCCGAATTTTTACGCCCGATTTTGAGGGAAGAAAGAATGAACTGGCAAGAATTATCGACGGCAGCGGCAGCGCAGAAAGTCTAGCTGCTGCGGAGGAGATGCTTAAAAATCAAGTCTGAAAGTTGATATTTTTATGCGGTATGACCCTGTCGCAAGTCGGCAGGGTTTGCGGCGTTTTATTGCAATTTTTCACGCAGCTTTTTTTGCATCGTCCTCGCCGCAGGGCGAGGAGCGATACAATGCAAAACAGAGCTGCGTGTAATTTTTCACATTTTCTGTTTTAGTTTTCTTTTTATTTTTCTGAAACTGTTTGATTTTTAACACAAAATATACACATTTGATTGATATAATTACAAACGTAAAAACGAAAAAGGAAGTGACGGTGTGAGTTACCTCAATACATTCAGGAGGAAGGAGATAAAATTCCTGCTGGATAAGGAAAAATACGAGATGCTGCTGAAGGAAATGCAGCCGTATATGACGGCGGACGAATACGGGGTCAACACGATACTCAATATCTATCTGGATAACGAAAGCAACGATGTCATCAGAAATTCCCTCGACAAGCCCGTTTACAGGGAAAAACTCAGGCTTAGGGCTTACGGGACAGTAAACGACAACTCGTGCGCTTTTCTGGAAATCAAAAAGAAATTCAAAGGCGTGGTTTACAAAAGGCGGCTGAATTTGACCTATAAGGAACTTCACGATTATGTCACGGAAAATAAAACGCCACAGCTTGCGGATAAAGACAAACAATGCTTTGAGGAGATAAAATACTTTATCGGGCGGCTGGATTTAAAGCCCGAAATCGTTATCTGCTACGACAGGCAGGCTTTTTACGGAAACGACGACAAGGAGTTTCGCATTACATTCGACGGAAATGTCCGCAGCAGACGAACACAGCTTGACTTGCGCTGCGGCGATTTCGGAGAGCTGCTGTCAAATCAGCCTTACAGGATAATGGAAATAAAATCAATAGGCGCTGTGCCTATGTGGCTTACAAAAATTCTCTCGGAACATAAAATCTATATGGGTTCATTTTCAAAATACGGAAATATTTATCTTAATGAAATGTATGACAGAAAGGATAAGAGTGATATTAAATGTTTTCAAGCATAATTGATACGGCGGCAGGTCTTACGGGAGAAAGCGCTTTTTACTGCACGATAACATCGGCAGTTTTAGGTCTTGTGGCAGCAATTCTTTACAGATTTAACAATCCCCGTCCCTCGAAAAATCTTATGGTAACGCTTGTGGTACTGCCTGTTCTCGTTCAGTCGGTGATTATGCTGGTAAACGGCTCGGTAGGCGCAGGAATTGCGGTTATGGGCGCATTTAATCTGGTTCGTTTCAGATCGGCTCCCGGCACTTCAAGAGAGCTTTGCTACATCTTCTACGCAATGGGCGTGGGTCTTGCGACAGGTATGGGTTACATAGGATTTGCAGTTATTATAGCTGTCGCCGTGGGAGTTATACTTGCCGTGCTCGGACTAATTCCTGCTTTTAAGATTAACAGAACAGCTAAAATGCTGAAAATCCTTATTCCGGAAGATATGAATTATATGGACTGCTTTAAGGATATTTTCTCGGAATATCTTTCTGCGTCAAGACTTATAATGTCAAAGACGGTAAGTATGGGCACGCTTTACGAATTAAGATACGAGGTGATTTTAAAAAGCGCCGAAAAGGAAAAGGAATTTATCGACAAAATACGTTCAAGAAACGGAAATCTTGCGGTTTCGTGCAGCATTATGACCGATAATAAAGAAGAAATGTAATTTTTGCGAGGTGCGTTATTATGAATATGAATTTTAAGACTCTTGCGGCTTTTTGTGCAGTAGCTTTCGCCGTTACAGGCTGCACCGGAAATAACGGGAACAAAACCGACAGTCAAAACAGCGTTTCAGATACTTCGCAAAACGTCAATTCAGATATCTCCCCTTCAACACAAAACAGCGTAAACCCCGAACAGGCTACCTGCAAGGTCAGCTTTTCCGATGAAAAAATCGAGGTATCGGGCACAAACGCATCTGTTTCGGGAAACGTTCTTACTATCAGCGGAAAGGGAATTTTCGATATTTCGGGAAAAAGCGCCGACGCTAAAATCATAATTCGGGCAGGAGATAAGGATGACGTCACTCTTTTGCTTAACGGTGCGGATCTGACAAGCAAGAACGGCTCTGTGATCTACTGTGAAAAAGCGGGAAATCTGTCTGTAGTTCTTGCGGAAAATACGCAAAATATAATCTCCGATACAACGAATTATACCTTTGAGGACGGCGAGGACGAACCCGACGCAGCACTTTTCAGCCGTGCCGATACGGTTATCAGCGGAACAGGAAAGCTGACTGTAAACGGAAATTACAAGGACGGGCTGAAATGCAAGGACGGCTTGTCCGTGCAAAACGGCGTTATTGAAATCTCCGCCGCTGACGACGGAATTACAGGAAAAGATTTTGTGACGATTTCGGGCGGAAATATCACGGTCAATGCAGGCGGCGACGGAATAAAATCCACTCACGATACCGACGAAAACCGAGGATATGTCACTGTTGATAACGGAAATATTACGATAAACAGCAAAAACGACGGTATTCAGGCTGAAACGGTGCTCACGATAAACGGCGGCACTGTCAATATTAAGGCAGGCGGCGACGAGGCTGACAAGGAAATTTCGGCAAGCAGGGATTTTCTTGATTTCGACAGACGGGGCGACAAATTCGGCGGTATGATGCGCAGCGAAAATATCGCTCAGACAAGCGCCTCGGCGACCGATACCACCGAGAGTATGAAAGGAATTAAAGCAGGCAAAAATATCGTAATTTCGGGCGGAGAGATAAATGTCGCTGCGGCTGACGACAGCGTACACTCAAACGGCGGCTTTGAAATGACAAACGGCACGCTTACGCTTTCTTCCTGCGACGACGGAATTCACGCAGATGAAATTCTGAAAATCAGCGGCGGCACTGTTGAAATTACAAAGAGCTATGAGGCGATCGAGGGCAAAAATATCGAGGTTTCGGGCGGAAATATCAACGCAAAAGCCGTTGACGACGGTTTTAACGCAGCAGGCGGCGATAACGGCGGCTATTTCGGATTTGACTCTTCCGCAAATGAATATTATCTGTCGATTTCGGGCGGAAATATCGTTGTAAACGCTGACGGCGACGGTCTTGACAGCAACGGCACCATCGCCCTGAGCGGCGGCTGCGTGGTAGTTTACGGTCCTACGAACAGCGGAAACGGGGCTATCGACTACGAAAGATCGTTTGCGGTAAGCGGCGGAGAACTTATCGCCCTCGGCGATATGGGAATGGCGCAGACTCCGAGCACTCTTTCGCAGCCTTGCCTTTCGATAACATCAAATGTTTCTGCAGACAGCAAAATCGAGGTTCGTGACAGCTCTGGAAATGTCATTTTGAGCACGACTACACCAAAAACCTGCTCTTCGCTTATTTTCACAAGCGATAAATTCAAGAGCGGCGAAAGCTATTCGATTTACGCAAACGACGCTCTCCTTTCAACATTAACCGCATCAGACGGAGTTTCGGGCAGCGGTGGTCAAGGCGGCTTCGGCGGACAAGGCGGCTTCGGCGGTCAGGGCGGCTTTGGCGGTCAGGGAGGCTTCGGCGGTCGAGGCGGTCTTGGCGGTATGCGTCCAGATGATGAGGGTTTCAACGGCGAGGGTACTGCTCTGTAAAACCGCAGACTAAAATGTCAATATCGTCTTTTTCTGTATAATCTGCCGAGCATTTTTGCCGAAAAAACAGCGATAAACGCAGAATAAACCGTCACTATCCACACGCACGGCAGAATGTCCATAGGCTTTTCGACGCCGTTTGCCGAACGAAGAGCCGCCGCCGTTGCAGGAATTATCTGTAAACTTGCCGTGTTCAATACCGCTAACATTATCATATTGTCCGAGGCATATTCTCCTGTTCCCTCTTCTTCTGCAACAGCTTTCATTGCGGCTATTCCTAACGGCGTCGAGGCATTTCCCAAACCCAAAATATTGGCAGCTATGTTCATTGTGATAAGTCCTGCGGCTTTTCCGCCTTTCTTTATACCGGTAAAAAGCAGGCTTATCGGTTTTGACAGCAGCTTTGACATCTTTTCCAGCAGTCCCGATTTCTCTGCAACTTTCATCAGTCCGCACCAGAAACACATTATTCCGCATATTGAAATAACAAGCTCTACCGCCTCGCCCGATTTTTCCAGTATGCTTGACGACATTTCTCCCATTTTTCCGTTGATTATCGCAAAAATAAACGAAATTACGGGTATTATTATCAAAATGATCTTCATTTTCTTCTCCTTTTTTAGTAATTTTGGCTAAAATTTACAGAAATTAGATTTTTTTGTATTTTTTTGTAAAAAACCTATTGACATTTTTGTCACTTTATGGTAAAATAAAGTTACAAAAAACAAAGGAGGAAAAAAATGATGAAATCAACAGGTATGGTACGCAGGGTGGACGAGCTTGGACGAATTGTTATTCCGATCGAACTCAGAAGAAATCTCGGTATCGACGAAAAGGACAGTCTTGAAATTTATGTAGAGGAAGATCAGATAATTCTGAAAAAATACACGCCCGCCTGCTCGTTCTGCTCTAATGCAGAGGGAATTACGGTCTTTAAGGGAAAGAATATCTGCAAAAACTGCCTTGCTGAAATTGCAGAAATAATCAAATCCGAATGACCGTACATACATACCATTAAAAAAGTATATGCCGCAAAGCGAACGAAAATCACTTTGCGGCATATTTTTCAGCCTTTTCTGCGGAAATTCGGGTTGTCGTCGGGTTCACGCATTATCACGTCATAAAGACGACGGGTTTTGTTGGTTTTTGAATGTTTTTTCTCTTTGAGCATATCAAGCTCGGAGCGTGTGTCGACAGAACGCGGTTCGGCGGCATTTTCGCTTGGGAAAAGATTTCTCTCCTCCGTCCAGAAACCGCTCGGCGGTTCTTCCCTGCTCTCCTTGCGAGACTCGGCAGGCTGCGAAGAACGCTTTGTCCTCGGAGCGGTCTTTTCCCATTCGGGAGACGGCTCTTCGCTTTCGTAATAACTCTTTTTTCGGGACTTTCCGCTCATATCGTTTTCCGACTGTTCAAGAACATCAAAAATACTTCCTATATCACGGAACGGTTCTTCGGCAGGATAATCTGCGGCAATTTCCGCACGGGTTTTCGCCTGCGGCTGAACGCTTATTTCTTCGTGCGGATAGTCGGACTTAGCCTCTTCGGCTTGCTTTAGCTCTTCAGCCTCCTGCTCTACCGTTTTCACGGGAGTGCCCGACATTTTTCCGTAAGCCGAAATTGCCGCCGCATTCTTCCTGATAACTTTAGCTCTCGGTGCAGTGGGATTTTCGTGCTCTTCTTCGATATGTTTTTCCTCGTGAGGCGGCTCTTTTGCATCAAAATCCTCGTTGAAACTGCCGGCGGTGTTACCGTTTGCAGTGTTACCGCTCGCAGTGATACTGCTCGCAGTGATACTGCTCGTGTTCTTCCGAGAAAACGGCTTGAAATTGTCCGTATCAGAGAAATCCGTGCCCTCGTAAGGCTTTGGTTCATAGGAATTTTGAACAGCTCTGCGCTCTAACTCGGCTCTGAGCTGTCTGTCCTCTTCAAGTTTCTTTTCAAGGCGTTTTAAATCTTCCTGCGCCCTGTTTTCGGGAGAATTTTGCACATCGGGCTGTATTTGTACAGGCTTTGAAGGCTGCCCGAAAGGCTGAAATCCCGACGGGTCGGGGTTCAAATCATAACTTTCGCCTCTGGTTTCTCCGCCTCTGATGATATGCGAAATCTGCTGACCCTCGTTCTTGTGCCTAAAGACAGTCGGAGAAACGAAAAATCCCTCTTTTGAGGTTTCCTCGTCCTCGGTGTCCTCTTCGGTCTTGGACTGGGACGGCTTCAGATCGCTGCGTGAAATTCTTTCGGGGATAAACGGCTTTACGACACGCTCTCTTGACGGACGGTCGTCGTGACGGGGCACTTCTACTATCGGCTTTGAGCGTGATATATCAACGTTCAGCGAATAATCCAGGAAATTATCCAGCTCTTCGGGGGTAATTTCGCCGCTTGCCACCTTTTCTTTCATAGCGTTCATATATGAGTACCAGTATTCGTACTCCTTGGTACTCATTGAAGTTCCTACACGAGAATACACATTATCCGTAACGCGGGCGCACTTTTCCTCAAGTTTTGGCGAGATTTTGGGTTCGGGGTTTTCCTCACGGAAGATTTCCAGACAACTCTTTCCGTTTTGCAGATATGTCCTGCAATAATCCTCGTTATAATCCTCGTTTCTGAGATAGAGGTGTCCGCAGCGTTTGCAGGCGCAGAGTATTCCGCCGCTCTCGATAATAGCGTCTATTTCAAGGTCTACCGCTGCTTTCAGGCTGCACGGCATATATATTTTGTCGGTGTAATTTTCCATTTTTCCCCGAACGATATTATAGCTTGAAAGCTCCGCAGGAAGTCCCGATTTCATCTTTGAGAATGCGTCCATTGCTATCTGGTCGGAAATCTCGCTGTAATCGCCTATATCGGAATAATCGTCGCTGTAATCGAAATCCGCAAGAACGTGCCTTACTATATCCTTTGAAATGCTTGAAAACATAAACGGAGAGCTTGGCGTTCTTCCTACGGAAAATATCTTTATTTCGCCCAAATCTTCCAGGCGGCAGCCCATTTCTCTTGCCGTTACGCTGAACATCAAATCGAAATAATTTCTGCGAGAGGCAGCCTCTTTTGCATTTTTTACGTCTTTGGTGAATACAAAGTCGATTTTGCTCTTGGCGTAATCCTGTACCCTTACAATATTAAGCCACTCGTTTATAGCTTTGTTGTACCGAAATTCACACAGACGGGAGAAAACAAGCTTATCAAAAGGCGTGCGGCAGGAAATATATCTGTTCCACAATGCTCCCGTGCCGATATTGTCACGGCGGCAGAGATAATCTATCCAGCAGTCTACCGCTGTTTTTTCGTAGATTGTTCTGATATTATGTCCTATATAACAATGCGAACTCTGAAGATCCCTTCGCAGCTCGGCAAAAATATCGGTATTTATCTGTCCTGTTTTTTGTGCCTCGGAGCAAGCCTCTATCGCATTTTTTGCAAAATATGACAGGTCAAAACCGCAGAAATCAAGTATCGACGAAGGATAGCGAAGTAAAAATATCTCGCCGGAATTGCGTCCTACAAGTTTTAGCGCATTTTCCATTATGCTTTCCCCCTTTTTATGTCTTTAATTGCTTTCATCTGAAGAACTGCTCTCCGACGAGCTTTCGGGCGCATCTGACGAACTTTC
>CANQKW010000014.1 GCA_947624555.1 uncultured Clostridia bacterium | reverse complement strand
CATTTATTGCCTGCCTGCACGGAAATAGCCTCAGGGCAGGTCGGCAAATCTACCGTGGTAACGCCACCGGAGCTACCGCAAGCTATGATATTTGTTCGTCCGATTCCCATTATTTTATCACCTCTTTTTCCACAGAGTACGTTCCGCTAAGCTCCGACTTGGGAGTGCTTTTCGCATAGATGGTTATTTTGCCCTCCGATGTTTCCACCGCACCTGCAACTTCTGCATTAACTGCTGCGCCATAGCAATCAATTCCAAAGTCAATGTTTGCGCCGTCATTTGCGGTTACCGTTTCATCGGTAATTTCCGCGGAATACTGATACCCGCCGCGGGGAGCTCCGAGCTGGCTCCAACTTTCCACAGAAATTGTAAAGGGCTTTTTTTCGCAGGACGCTGCCGCCTCTCCTGCTGCTGTCTGCGCTTTTTCCGCTGCTTGTTTTGCTTCGTTTGCAATTTTGAGAGCATTTTTTATGTCTTCGGAAGACCCGCCCGAAGTCCCCGAACCTACAACCATTCCGTATGCCATATTATTCACCTCCCAAAATCCAGATTGTAGCCGAAATTACGCTTGACAGAGCCTTGTTTGCGCGTATTCGCACAGCTCCGTCAATCGTTTCACACAAGTGCTTTATTCCAAGCGCGTCAATGTCATCTAGAATTACCACGACGGCAAAATCCATTGCGGTAACGCCTTCCACCGCAATATCGTAATACATCGGGTAGTCTGCATTGTCGTCCGACTGCCAGCCTTCGGTTGGTATCATCACGGACGTGGCGCGAGATTTGTCCATTTTCACGCCGTCAAGTTCTGATATTGCATTTGCCGCAGCCTCGGCGACTGTTCCCGAAAATGCCTTAGACCGCGAAAGTCCGAGCCGCAGCGCGTTTAGTGTCGGTATATCTGCCATTTTGCACCCCCCAAAATTGGGGCGACTAATGCCGCCCCGTAAAGTCGCCCGGTAGATTATTCGGTGGGGAAGACTTCGTCGATAACCGCCTGTGCTTCCTCGTCCGAGGCGATAGATACGACGGTTACTTCCGAGCCGTCAATCTTGATGTTGCCTGCGGTTTCGGACGCTTCGGTTTTGGTCGCGCCGTCCTTAATTCCTGCAAGCTTGTTTTTATCATCCGTGGTGTAGTCGTTGGTGGAAAGCACCTTGCTGCCGTCCTTTTCGACGTAATTGCTAAGGTCAATTTCACCCGCGAGTACATCACGCTTGTATTCGCCGTCAACCTCAACAATGACTACATTAGTTCCTGCGGGGTACTTTTTGCCTGCGCCCTCGACAAATTTGTCGTCAGTGGTAAACTTATCGGTTACGTTGTACACGTTGCCGACGAGTTCAACGGCGGGTTCGGGGAGCTGCGCAAACTCCTTTGAGCCCATAGGCTTGTACACGCTGCTGACCTGCGCTTTAATTGCCTTGTCAACATCGTCTTTGGTCTGGAACTGACTGTCGTTTGTAAGCTCCGACACCGCCGTAGGAATAGCGTTTTTCGCCGCCTCACCGAGCTTTTTTAGTGCCCCCAGACTTGCCAGTTTTTCAAGATTTTCTGCCATTTTGTACTCCTCCTAAAAAGATAGATTTATTTGCAAACGGCACAATGCCGTTAATGCCTTAATTGCCGAAAATGCTGTTGATAATATCGTCAGCGTCCGCATCTGTTGCCGATATATCCTCTGTCGCCACGGAGATTTTGCCCTCGGCAGTCACCGCCACGCCGTCTCCGATAATTACCCCGCCGAGTCTGTCTTTCGTGGCGGGCTGCAGGGAACTGCCGCCTCCCGAAAAGCTTGCGGAGGGCGACAATAATATAACCGCTGCGTTTATGGGCTGTGACGGGGCGGTTTCGGCAAACAGCCTTATATATCCGTTACCCGTCTTTGCCCTTGAATTTAGCTCGCAAGCGGCGGCTATACTGTCAAATTCGGGATTGTAAGTCACTATCGGGAACATATTTTCCGTTATCCCGTCTACTATGACATCAATCGAAAGCGCGCTTATCTCCTCGCTTTCTGTCCACCCCGTTGTTGGGATAATTATGTCCTGCGAGGTTATTTCAGATGGCGAGAAATTTTCCATTTCTTCCTTGACTTCGTTTGCGATATCTAAAGCCTCGCCTGCCTTTTTCAGTTCTTCAGAGAAATTGCTTTCTACATTTTTCAAGAGCTCGGGCAGCATAGCATCTTCGCAATATTTCTTAACATCTTCAGCAGTCATCCAAGCCTCGGAGTTGAAGTTAATCTCAACTTCTGCTCCACTGCCTATAATTATAGTGACGGGGAACCTTCTTACATCGACTCCGGTTTTAGATGCGGCTGAAACCCATTGAGGATAATCGCCAAGGCATCCGTAATACAAAAGGATTTCCCCCTCGTCGGGGTCTTCTGCATACACTCCAAATTCATTGAGCCAAAAACCTTGTTTAAGTCCACCGTTAAGGTCAGAACGATATTCAACAACCATCTCAACCCTGTCCTCATTGTAAATCGGAACGGTTGATGTAGCTTCTGCGACAGGCTTTGATAAATCGGTCATTTCTCTCGCCTCACAGTCGACAGGTCGCCCACTTCCTACCATTGTTTTCGTGAGTTTAAGTTTAACACCTGTTGCGAGCTTGGCAATTAAAAACCTTCCATTATCGGTAATGGCAAATCCGTAATCATTCATTGTTTACCTCCTGCGTAATATCACTTTCATCTATGCCGATTTCAGGCAAAACAGTTCGTGCGACATTTTGTGACACCGAACTGATTTTTACACGGTCTGCAAAACTTAGAGCCATTTCTATTTCAGGTAGCACGGTTTTTGCAACGTTTTGAGCTACGTGAACAAGTTTGACCGCATCTTCAAAAATGAACTCCATCTCAATTTCAGGCAGAACGGTTATCATAACGCCTCGTCCGAGGTGGCTCATTATTTCTATGCGTCCTTCCATAACCGGATTAACAGTTTTTGCAGTGATGTGTATTCCTACACCTGCCGGTTTAACTAAAGGCGCATTTAATATTTTTTGAGCATCATCTTCCGGTGATAGGTCGCTCGTTTCAAGGAACATCGTGGCAGGCTCGTCTATTCTTTCAGAATAGTAGAGGGGCTTATCCCAAAACATCTTCAGTGCTTTGATAATATCGTTGTATGTACAACCGCAGGTGTTCCTCCATATCTTGTAGATGAGATACGTTCTATACTGCTCATCGTCAATGGTATAGTCATTTTTTGCGAACGATGCCAGTTCTCCCGCCTCTTTTCGGCTTAGAACAACCATATCTCCTATGCCATCAAGTTGTTTTCCTTCGGCAGTACGAAGTCCTCTGCTGTTTCTTAAATCCTCATAGTAGGCGCTGACATCATTAAGCTGTTCTCCGATAGCCTCTATAAGAGCATCTATGACGGGCTTATTTTTAAATTGCTCAACCAAATCGGAGCGCAATCTTTCGATATAGTCAACCATCAATTGTCACCCCTATCCTGCTTTCAGAGGTGACAGCTCGCTCTCTGGGCTTTACCATAACACTTCTTTCCGTAAATTCAGTAGGACTTTCTTGCTGATTTGTCGACGCAAACAATCGTATATCATAATAGTCGATGCCGGGTATTTCGTTTGTCAAGCGTTCAATGAATTTCTGAGGAAGAACATTTTCTCCGGCTCCGACGCCCTGCATACACTCAACAACAACTTCTTTTATCAAGTCAGAGTAGTTTATAGGCGGGACGGTAGTGCTGCTCAAAGTCACGCCGATTTGGAACCATATATACAGTTCCGAGGGGCGGTTAAACCTAATTGTAATGTCTTCACCATAGACACCCTTAAGAACGACCTCCTCGCCGTTTTCTTCGGTGCAATAGGTGCTGATACCGCCGCACTTTTTCTCAAAAATCCGTTGAGCTATCTCGTTTCTGTCGCCTCCGTCAACGACTATCTCAATGCTGTGTGGCGGTCTCCCCATACTGTCATACTCGTTTGTGTCATTCTCATACGCAGCAACGGACCTTACGCCTTGAACGTTTTCGAGTATCGCACTTCTAACGCTCTCAAGCATTGCGGACGAGCGATTGAAAATCTTATCAACATACGATTTTCTAAACTCCACGTCGGTTTCTTCAAGTCTCCCTGCAATATAGCTTCCGACATTAGTAACCTCTTGAAGCCCTGCAACACTCTTGACGATTTTTGTAATCACCCCATTCGGAATAAGTATATCTCCATATTCTTCAGTGCCGAACGAAACTATAGTGCTTACCGTTTCTGTTGTAAGATTTTCAGAGAGAATGAGAACATTACTGCTTGTGTCATCTTTTGCAGATATGTAAAGTCTGTCGTTGTTAAATGTGGCAATAAAATTTTCGTCTGTTATTGCATCTGCGAGTTCGGTAAGAGATTTTGAGGTGTACATATCGCCATTTATCACAATGCTGAAAACAGTGTCACTATTTCCTGATGCAACCACAATCGCCTTATTGAAAGCCGACCTTGTTATCAGTGTGTCAGCAGAATTAGATAGCTCAACAGACGGGTTAGTGCCTGTTGCAATAATCGTTCCGGCAGGAATTGTAGTGCCGTCTACGCCCGTACACAATATAGAATAATACGACTTTTCCGGCATACCTCTTGTAATACCGCCAAACTGCAAGGCGTTGTCAAGGCTGCTGCCTTCAGCGGACATAGGATATTGAGAATTATAAACATCTGTTCCATATTCCCAAAGTTCAGCTATTGCATCGGCAAAGTTTGTAAGGAGATGATTAAGAAGCGACTCCGGGTTTTGTCGAGTGTTGACTCCGGTTTGTTCCGTTAGTTTGGAGTGCATTTCATCTAAGATGACATCAAGCCTTTTGGGGTTAGGACCGTTCGGTGTCAAGCCGTATTTGATGTTTGCCAATTCCATTCGACCTCCTCAGAATACTTTTCTCCACTAGCGGTAAACTCTACACAAATTTTGGCTATGCGAGTGCGCTTATCTATTGAAATTTCGATTTTCGAGACACCAGTTACCTCATCTACGCTCATAACCGCCTCACGAACGAGATGCCGTATCATAGTTTCACTCGGATTTTTTACGAGAACCTCTTCAAAGTACGGAAACCCTATTTGCGGCATCAGTCTCCATTCTCCGAGGAACCAGAGAAGCCGTATTCTGACAGCTTGGCATATGCTTTGGGTCATCGAAATATCTCCGATAGGTGACAAGTACAAATCCCCATCTTGAGCTATCATAAAGTCTATCATAGTAGTTACCCTCCTATAAAGACGTTTTTGCTACCGTCACTGACACTCCCTCCAATAGATACAGCATCGCCAACCCTAGCAGCAGGTTTTCCGTTTATAAAAACAGAGGAACTGCCGGAAGCAATAGTGTCATTATGTGTTGGTTGAGTTTCACTTCCGTGAGCAGCATATTTATCTCCAACGCGCCCCGCTCCCAGACCATTGATGAAAACGTTACTACTGCAATCAGCTAGTGCGGTAGCAGCGCAAGAGTCGTGTCCTGTATTCATATCTCCTTGTCTTGTCGCTGATGGCATAGAATACACCTCAATTCAAATTAACAATGCCGCCGGACACCTTGAAATTGCCATTGATAAAAACACCATCGTTTTTGACTTGCAAGACCGTGTCGCCTACCTTTAATTCAATCGTGGCGTTGCCATTAAGCATAACTTCATTGCTCTTTATCTTCATCTTGCTATCGCCAACCCTTATCACAACTGCGTTTTCGCCACAGGCGGTTTTCATATCAGAGTTGCCTTTCGGGCTTATATTCGGAATTGCAATTGCATTACTCAAATCGTGTTTCAAATCCGTATCAGTTTCTTTTCCATACAGCCAGTAATCGAGTGATAACTCAGAAAATACAAGCAAGCAGTTGTCTCCTATCTTTACTGGAAATGCTATAGTGAAGTCCTTATTATGGGGAAACGCAAGCGGCACTCCATCTATTTCAGGGAAGTCAATTGTTTCACCATTTGGTTTCTTAAATTTTGCCTTGGGCTTTACAATTGCAAGTCCTTTTTCCGCATCATAAGATACAATTTCCGCAGGAAGTGCTGTATGTGCACCGTTAACTTCATCACGAGCCATTTTTTTTATTTCAGATACAAATTCCTGCATCATAGCTTATACCTCCAACAATCGAGCAGAACAATTCCACGAGTCACCGTAATTATCTCCATCAATTGAAACAGAGTAAACTCGGAAATACCCTTTTACATATATGCTGTTTAGATAAATGTAATCGTCTACGTTAATCGCAGCGTTCATAAGGTATTGTATATCCCATCCGTATTGTTCGCTGCCATCGCTATCGCCTGAAATTTGAACTCGTTCAGGTATACCCACAAGCCCAGTATCAGCAGATAGCTCATAAACCTCACGGTTAATAGTGCCGTTCGGCTTTTTAATTTGTAGTACCCCGTTGTTTATGTTCCAAACCAGTCCGCTTGTTTCGCAAGCCTTGCTAAGAATGCCGGACACACCGCCAACATAAGAATATCCGTTAGGAATATCCTTGAACGTTGCGTTGTAGCTGAAAGCTACAGCTACTCCCATTTGGCTTGCCGCATCTTGTATAAGCTTTTTACAGTTTACAGAGCCACGATAGCTTACCGAAACGAATGTGTCCCTTAATTCTACTCTGTTATCAACAATTTCAAGCTCCGTAATAACGTCGCTTCCATCAAGCGAGGTTTTAACGAAAGTGACAACACCAGCAAAAATAAGCGGCATCACAGAGCCATAACCGGCTCTTAACGATACTGTGCAATCACTTCTGTTGAGTTCTGCAAGATGTTCAGGGTTCAAGTTCCAAAGCGATACCTTTGCACTGTTTGCGCTATCAGTATCAGCTTTCTCGCACGAAAAAGAGATGTGTAAAGGTCGATCGCCGTCTCCAATTTCAAAACCTTTAGAGCCTGCCTGACCGGCAGAAAACCTATATTGCCGATTAAAATTTTCCACAATTACCTCCGCTTATCATACGGGGGAAAATATGAACTTGGCTTTGCCTTCAAAGAAGTCATATCTTCCGACCTTATCAAGTTCCGTAAGCACCCCAAAAACACCATTCGGCATATCCATTGTCCCACAAAACAAGTTGAGAACCATCCGTGGAACAATTTTTATGCCTTCTCTTATAGGGTCATACAAGGAGTTATATACTCCAAATGACCAGTACCCGAACGTGTCGTTGTAAGTAAATCTTATAAAATACAGTTTTCCTTGCAGTACCACTCTGGAAAAGCTGTCATTCATATCGGGAACCTCAATGATAATGTAGCTGTTATCTGCCACTTTCTGCCTCCTATAAAAGTCCTATGCTTTTGCCGGCATTATACAATATAGACCCACCTGTTTCGGTTTCAGACGAACTACTGCTTGAACTCGTTCCGGCACTCGTTGTTTCGGTGGTAGTGCTTGCTGTGCCTGCCAAAGCGCCTGTAGTTCCAGATTTCCCATAACTGCTCGGTATCGTGACGGTTTTTGCCTCTGTTCGTACAATTTTCTGAAAAGATATGGGAATTTCTCTTGCATATCCCGTATCTGCACTTTTAGAAATCGTATAGCTCACAATTGCCATTTCGGTATATACAGCATCTGATGTTGTGATAGTAACAGGTTCTCTGGCAAGGTAAAGCTCTTCAAGCTGTTTAACAACCTGCTCCACTCTGCCATAGCCTCCCCCAAAACGATTTTTCCACGTTACAGGAGTATCTGTGACATACAGCGTCATTGACAAACTATCATTTTCAAGAATTATGGTGTCCGATACCGTAAAGCCTTTTTCAGTCGGGTATTCAGGAACTTGCGCAGAATATTCAATGCTTTGGTCAATTAAGGCATCGAACTCAATACCATTGATATTTACAGGCTGTTTTGGTTGCCTTGACATACTATAATCACCTACCTTGTGTATGCAAGCGCCCTAGCAAGCGTATCAATGGCATCATCTGTTGCTTTGTTCATTGCTCCTGCACTCTTAGTCTGACCTGCTTTGTCTCCATTGAATGTGCTCTTAAAGTTGTTGTACTGATTTATCGTTCGAGAACTACTGGTATTAGTAAGAGAGGAAACACTAGGTTTGGACGGAGATTGCAACATACGTAATGCGTCAAATATTCTTCCGGTTTCAAATGCAGTGAAAACCTTTTTGCCCTTTTGCCCTGTAATAAGCTCAGGACCTTCCTCGCCTGCAATAAACGTTTCAGCTGAATTGTCAGTTCCTTTTGCGTATTTTGGGGTTTCTGCGTCGTGCTGTCTCTTCTCGGCTTCTACGTCAACACCATTAACTTCTGATTCAATATCAGAGCCACTTACACCGAAGATTTTCTCTACAAGCCATCTCAAACCGCCTGTTACCCAACCCACTACTTTGGATATAGCCCCAATAATGCCGCCTACGACATCAAAAATCGGTTTTAATACGTCTAAGACCGCATTTAACATTGGCATAATAGCATCAAGAAGCGATACTATAACGGGCAATAATGCAGTAGCAAGTTGCGCAATCATCTCAGTTATTGGAATGATAATTGGCAATATTGCCGTAATGAGTTCAAGAACAACAGGAAGAATTGCTTCGACAATCTGTGTTATAATAGGCAAAATCGCCGTTATCAGTTCAAGTATTACAGGCAATATTGTTTCAACGATCTGAATAATAAGCGGCAGCAATGTGAGGATAAGTTCTATAAGAACAGGAAGAATAGCCTCAATTATTTGCAAAACTAACGGAATTATAGTTTCAATAAGCTGGATTACTACAGGAAGAATAGCCTCTATGAATTGCGCCATAACCGATAATATCGCCCCTATGAGGTTAAGAAGAACAGGCAATATAGCCTGTGCAATCTTGGATATCATCGGCAATATAGACTTGACTAATTTGATTACTGTCGGAAGTATTGACTTTATAACAGTAAACAGGAGCGGAATGATTGTGCTTATCAATTTTGCAAGCGGCGGTAAAATTGACTTAACAAACGAACTAAGTAAGGGGATTAGGTTTTTTACAAAATTGATAATAGGAGGTAAAATACCTGACAATATCTCCAGAAGGGCGGGAATTAGATTTTTAACGGCTTCAAGGAGTTTTGTACCGAATGCTTTGCCAAGTTCAAGTGCAGATCCTATAAGCTCTTTAATTTTGGAACTGAGATTTTTCAGAGTGTTTCTAAGTTTGTCTGTATCAACTCCGGCTTTACCTAAAAGTTTTCCGATAGCACTTCCTTCGCCTCGGATAAATGCGACAAAGTCTTCGACGAGTAATGCGATAAGTACAATTACGGCAACTATGCCGAGCATCTTGAAATTAACGCTTTTTATAGAGTTTCCAAGATTTTTGAAAAGGTCAAGAATTTTAGTGCCGTTAAGAGCTAAGAAAACAGCTCCGGCAGAAATTGATACAAGTTTCAGAAGATTATTCATTCCGCCAAGTTTATCTGCAATCCACTCAAGCCTTGTTTTAATCTTGTTCGCAACATCTATGCAAATATTAGAGAGCCTAACTATCCCTTTGGCTATTGTCTGTGTGATATGAAACGTGGAATTAAAGCTGTCGAGGAAGTAGCCCCACGAATTTCTCACATTGAGAGCAGCATCACTTATCGAATAATCAAGGTTCTGGAAGTCGGCATCTATGGAATCAGTCGCATTTATAAATGCGCTTTTCAGCTGTTCTACAGAAATCTGTCCTTTTGACGCAAGTTCAAAGAGCTGTGTTTTCGCCACGCCCAAAGAGTCAGCCAGCAAATTAGCAGCTTCCGGAGATTGCATAAGCAAAACGTTTATAGCACGGGTTTCAACTTGACCCTTTTGGAACGACCTGTTAAGAGCGCTCATCACGGAGTTGATTTCTCCCGAACCTCGCCCTGCGGCGGTCATCAATTTGAATACAGATGTTGAAAAAGCAGTAGCTTCTTCAATGGGGAACATTTCACTGTTGGATTTGACAAGGTTAGTGACAATTCCAGCCATATCCGAGTACGAAGCCTTAGAGTCGTTGGCAGCCTTCAGAATTTGCTGTTGAGCGTACTTTTCGTCTGCAAGACCTTTAACGGTATAATTGATTTTATCGTTTATACCGTTAAATTCTTCCGCAAGGGCGTTCATTTGTGTTAAACTGAAACCTATGCCGATTATTCCGAGAGCTTTTGTAATGGTTCCTTTAATGTTTTTAACTGTGCTCTCTACTTTCCTAACCGAGCCCTCATTCACATCAAAGCCAAGCAAAAAGCCTATATCTCCAATTACCGACACTGGTTTCACCCCTTCATCTCATGCGAAAGTTCATCAGCCTTAGCTGCTTGTATATCATTCTCCATTTGAAATAATGTCCAAAGGTTCAACGCCTCATCAAGCGTGTAACAGGTTTTAAGTTCCTCCATTGATGCGAGGCGAGCCTTTATCAAAATATACATCCTGATTTCGAGGTCGGACAGCCCGGAGGCTTCTATATCTAGTTTGCCGTATTTATCAAGGGAGTTGTCTTCTCCGTCATCTTGGCGATAAGGGGTCCAGACAGGACGGAGATTTTGTCGAAAAAACCGCCGAAGTTTGTTTTTATAACCTCATACGCCAAAACAAACATATCCTGAACATTTGAGCAGAATATTTCATTAGCCAAGTCTTCAGTGAGGAGTGTTGCTTCCTTATCTCCGTCAGAAGTAATTACCGATATAGTTTTTCCTTGAATAAGGAGCTTCTTGAGAAGCGATTCAACCTTGTCTCCGGAAAGAGTGGAAAAAGCTCCCGTAACAACGGGAGCAACTTCGTCGGACATCAGATCTTCTATCCCTTTATCGCTGCTTACGAGCGGCACTATGCCGGATAAAAGCGGCATAAGTACAGCAACTAATTCTCCGCTGAGATTTGCTGCCTTGAACGCAGGGAGCGGTCTGATATAAAAAGTGTTCTTCCCGATAGTCTTGCTATGGAAATCAAGTTGACTGAGTGACATAATGAGTTACCTCCAAACATTATTCATCAAGAGTTGCATCGCCGGTGTCAAATTCCCACTCTCTGTTGCTGTCAGACTTGCCGCGGGTGATTGACGGCTTTTTGATGATCCACGCCGCCTCCGTACTGAACAAAAGAGTGCCTTTAAGGTCTTTAATAGTGAGAGGCTGCATACCTTCACCTGACTCTCTGTCGACATTTGCCATCTGATTGAAATAGGTGTTGCTGCTACTGGTTTGAAGCAGAGAGAACTTAACCTTGTAAGTGTTATCGGGAGAAATGGAACGAACAATTTCTCCGTCGCATCCAACTTTCTTAGTTATTCCTTCACCGGAAGCCTCAATGGTGATAAAGCTGTCGTCAGCCCAGCCACCGATGATATGACTGCCCCACGAAGCTACTATCTGCTTGGGATTATAAGTCTTGATTGTACCGTTTGCCATATCTTAATTCCTCCTTACAAGTTCTCGTATGTGAGCTCACCTGTAATTTCTACAAGGTGGATTGCGCCTGAAAGTCTTGCCGAGAATTTACAATCAGTCAGAGTTCTTGTGTTTTTTGCAGTGCTTGGTATACTTGCCGCAAGCGGTACAGATGTGACATATCCTTTTATCTCGTTTCCGTACTCGTCAAACTCCGACTCAGCGATACCTCCGTATTTCTGCCCGTCTTTAAGAGACGCCAACATTTGGTTTTCAACAAGTCCTATTCCTTTGTCGGTGTACGGAATTTTGGGGTTTACGACAAGCAGATTTACGATACGTACCTGCATATCGTTTTGTAGCCAGTCTCGAAAACGTATAACATCAATCCACTCGCCGCCGCTTGTTTTACCGCCAAGAGTAACGTTTTTAGAAGCAATATTGCACACCCAACTGATGTTGTTAGTTTCAAGCGTCTTTATGAACGTTGAGCTAAGTTTCGACGGAGATACAGTAGCAAGCGTCTTGTTTGCCCAAGTTTCTCCTCCTGCGTGAATGCTCATTGCTTTTACAGCCATTGCTATGGACATACCGTATTTGTTTTCGAGAGGAATGTTCGCATTATCCTGTCCTTCCTCGGTGCAAGGATAAACAGCATAACTTCTGAAGTATTTGTTAGGTTCAACAATAGGGTCATCGGGGTTTGTTTCAATGTACCCATGGAGTTTACTCTGGGTCTCAGTCCACTCTATAATCTCTTTCACTTCCTCACGGCTAAGTCCCACGGACTGTATACAATACCATCCGTCAACCGAAAGAGCTCTGTTGAGAACATCTATTACAGTTAATTTAACAGGCTCGTGTAAATCGCCATCAACTGTTTCACCGCCAACAATAGCGATGTAGACTTCTCTTGGTTTTGGCGATTGAGAAAATGCTATGCGAGCGGCTACTCCTACAGGGTCTGCATCTTCTCCTGTAGCCACGTAGCCGAGCGCTATAACATCTTCAAGCTTATTATAGACACCTATGAGAGGTATATCTTTCACTGCTCCTTTGCTGGGCGCAGGTCCTATAATAAGATTGTTCCCGAAGTTGGCATTGTTTGAAATAGGCGTGTTCAAAGTAATGTCAACTCTTGCAAGCATATCAAGGTTATCGCTCATTTTTTCCTCCTTTTCCGATGATGACTAGCGAAATCATTCATCAGGCTTTACTTTTTTGCCGCTTATGACAACATTTGTGAAGTAATAATCCTCCTCGCTTATGAAATCCTCATTATTTCCTCCGCTTGGAGAAGTTACAGGTTTAGGAGTTACAGACTCTGTGGGCTTAGGGCTATCGTACAGTTCGGTAGCCCCAAAAAAGCCCTTGCTTCTGCTTTCTTGTTCGGGCATAGGCTGCGGTTCTGGGACTGTTATAGAGACGCTTTCCGCAGGAAGCGTTCCGGAATAACCTGCAGCTGTTGATGTGAACCTTATTTCAACTTCAGCCTTTGCTCGGTATTCATATATAACATCATTTATAAGTCCACTGAGCGTCATCACATCATTCGGTACAATTACTGCTATATCGTTCTCACTGCAAAGCGTTATTGCAACCTCCGAATTAAGAAAGTCCAAAAAACTTGCAAGATCTTCGGTCGCTGTATCTTCATAAGCAGGAGTAATGCCTTTTGCTATTTCTATTTTTCTTCCGTGAGTGAACAAATTAACCGTTGCAGTAACGACAGTAGGATAATAACTGACAGGGCGACCGTCAACTATTATTGTAGGAGGGTTTATAGGTCGTTTTATATTACCGAAGGCTATGGTGACGAGAGGCTTTGATGTCGGCTTAACAGCGTGACTTTGATTGGAATAAATCACATTTGCATCCTTAAAATATCGAGCGGTTAAGTTTCTGAAAAATCTCTTTGCCTCAGAAAGGGTCACATTCATCACTCCATTCTACATTTTGGATTTCTTCTGCCAAAATGGGGTCTGTTTCAGAGTCAGGGATTTCTACAAACTCTCCTCTGCAATGAGCAAGTGGTGTATGGTCCCATATTACAGCACTAATGCATTCATACCACGAGCCTTTATAGAAAAGCCAATCTCCACGCTGACCTGTAGCCTGATTGGAAGATGTAAAGGGAAAATCGCCGTAGGTTTTCAGTTTTCTCGAGCGGCGCTCTCCTTCTTCTTTTGCCTGAAGATTATCCTGCCCGTCGGGCTGAACATTTAGGACAACGCCGTCTATATCTTCATAAAACGTATGGGCATACCCGTCTATAATTTCGGTGTCTTGACTGCTAAATCGCCTTATGGTGTATGTGGACTTAAAGAAACTAAATCCCATTTACTCGCCTCCATAGGTTCAAGCAACATTCGCATTTGCAGAGTTTACCTTTTCGTTTTACATATAATCATAAACATAACGGGGCAACAGTTTAACCATTGCCCCGCAGGGTGACATAACGTTTGACGGACTTAATGAAAATCAGCTTTTCGTTCCGAAAATTGTTTCAATCATTGCATCATTTTCCTCGTCGGAAGCAACACTGAAAAGCGTAGTTTCTTCACCGTCTATTTTGATATTGCCAAGCGTTTCGCTTTTTTCGACTTTGTTTGCTCCTTCAGAAACGCTTTCAACCTTAGACTTATCTTCAGGAGTGTAGTTCTCATCAGACAGCACCTTATTGCCGTCTTTCTTAACAAATTCGCTTGTGTCGATAAAACCGGACAGAACGTCGTACTTGTAATCCTCACTATTGTTAGTGACAATTACGACATTTGTACTGGCAGGGTACTTCTTGCCTACGCCATCGATAAAATCCTCGGTTGTAGTGAACTCGTCGTTAATGTTGTATACAAATCCGAGGTGTGCCTCATCAGCGGTGGGAAGTTCGGAGAAATTTACCGAACCGGCAGGCTTATAAATTGTGCCGATTTTGGAGTCGACTTCCTGCTTTGTATACACACCGTCTGTATTTGCCTTTTTGTCAAGTTCGTACTTTACTCTTTCGAGTTGCTCTTTGGATTGCTCAACCGTCTGGAGTTTGCCTGATGAAATTGCCATTATTTATTCCTCCCATAAGTCTTAATTTTAGCTGCCTAATCGCGTTTTGACAGTTTGTTCTTTTGGACCGAAAACAGACTCAATAAGTTCACGATTTTCGTCATCAGTAGCAACGACAACATCAAAGGGTTCGAGCGGCTTATATTCACCGCCTTCAGATGGTTCGTGGCTATCGCCATTGCTGTCTTCTTCGGGCTTTACTCCGAAAACTTCTTCAATCATTTCCTTATTCTGCTGGTCGGTCGCAATGTCTTCATCACTTACCATTCTCTTGTTTTCAGTAGCAAAACCCCTAAGAATATCGCTGCAACCGAGAAGTCCGCATTCTTGTATGGTTATGGCTTGCGTCATATCCCATTTTTGGGTAGTCTTGCGTTTCCCGTTGATTGAAAAACCTACAACCGATACATAGAGCTTTCCTGCTACGAGGGCATCATCGGGTATATTAACAGGTTCTCCGCTGTACCGTATAGGTTTAATATCGCGTTTCTTCATATTGTTATTGCTGAAGATGATGACGATATCAAAAAGTTCCCACGAGCTGTCAAACGAAAATTTTGCTTTTACCTCTCCGCTGCTTCCTGCTACTATGGTTTGACTTCCGGCATCGTGGACTATTTTTGTGTCGTTTACGGTAAAGGTGATACACATTATTTTTTCTCCTTGCCGAATAAAATCTACGAGCCGTCTTTCTTGCGTATGACATAATGCACAGCCTGACGCATTTGTCCGGTATCAATAAGTGGGTGGTCAGAGCCTTTTTTCTTAATGGTTTCCGGCGAGTTGGGTTCAAAAGAACCATTTGTGATAGTATCTTGCACTAATCCTACGCCAAAAGTTCCGAGCTCTTTAAGGCATTGTTCTGCAGTTTTTCCGTTTACCAATTCCTTTGATATTTGTTCACACATATTCTTGATTTTGTCTTGATTGTTTTCTACCGATTGCTTCAAGAAGGGGCGAGCGGGTGTGGTTGATGTGCCAAATTCATTGTATGCCGCAATTAGTGCCATATCAGCAGACTCCCCATCTGTTCCGGTGTGAGTTTCTTCACCTTCGGGAAAGCCAACAAACACCTGTCCTTCTTTAAGTTCGTTTATCTGCTTGTACAGCTTACGACCTGCGGAATTTAAGCGAACCGTTACATTCTCAGACACGTTCCCACCCCTTTCAAGCAATGGTGATGGACAATATAACGAGTCTCCTAAGCTCAATAAACTTCAACCCGTAAATCGTAAGCGCAAATTCTCCATCCTGTTGCGCCGACGATTGAGGACTTGAAAAACTGACGCTTGTTTCTCCTTCGGAATAGCTCGCAACTCTCATAGCATCGTCAATAGTGCCGAATGCACTTCCGGAACCAAGTCCTATGGTTTTTAACTGATGACATACAAGATAAGCAACAGCCTGATTATAAAGTTTCCCGAATTTTTTCCTGCTTACCATAGGAGACACTATTTCAATCCATTTGCCTATGGTTTCATCGGAAACATCTGAAAATTCCTGCCCTACAAGCCTTACAGTTTCAAGAATAGTCATTGAGCCTCACTCCTTACTTTTTCTTGTTCTGAGGTGCCTTCTTATCGGTCAAAGAGGGGTCGGAAATAGCGTCGTCCCCGGTCGTTTTGCTTTCTGCGGGAGTTGCAGGCTTTTCGTCATCAAAAGGCTTTGCCGAAGTCCTTGTTTCGGCAGAAGTGTCTACCTCTTTGCCATCAAGGCTCGTTTTGGCATCGGCAATAATCTGAACAAGATTATGCTCCACAAGAGCCTTTATAGATGGGAGTTCAGCGGTTGCCTTGTTCACAGGTCTCGTTTCGCCCGGCAAAATGGGGTCTGTGCCAAGGTTGATAATTTTGTTGCTAGAGTTTACAAGGGTCATAATATACCTCCATAATTTAATTTCCAATATGAATAGCGAGGGTAGCCATTTGGCAACCCTCGCACATCAAATTACTGTTGTTGAAATTAAGAAACGCCGACTGCAATCAGCGCAGAGAACGGATAGTAAACAATTACTCCTGCGGTTCTTGCCTCACAGGGGATTACAGTATCAAGGTTCTTGACCTGAAGTGGGTACTGATAAAACGGCATAGGAATTTCAAGAGAAAGCTTCTTGTCGCTGTTTGTGAACAGGAAAGCAACGCCGCTACCGCCAGTTGGCTTCGCATACGGGTTTGTATCTACACTGTCAGCGTCAAGTTCTGCAGCAGAAATTATGTTTTTAATATACGGAGCGTGCTGTTCAACAAATGCAAGTACGGTAGTGGAAGTGTCATCAATACGACGAGTTGCAATATCCATATACGCTTCAGCAGGGAGGCAGAGTGTATCAGGACGTTCGAGGTTCTTGGTGACCCTTGCAACCTGCTTTGCCATACCGTTAATATCGGCGAGTATTTCATCGGGGGTTTTTTCAGTCCACTTTGTCTTGTTGGACGTAGCTCCGACTGTAATGGGGTACAGCGGAATGCTCTGTCCCTCAGAAAGAACGCCCATAAGACCGCTCTCCGCATCGCCCTTCCACGCAATGGTGTTTGTGAGAGTGTCAATCTGAAAACGAGCAGACTCAGCCTTGCGAGTGTTAAGGGATTTCCCGGCAAGCCTTGAAGCTCTCATTTCCTGTGCGCTATAACCATAGCTGGAACCGAGCGATTTTATCTGAGCGTAGGTAGGCTTGCCGTTTACATCTGCACGAGGCAGGTCGGTAGAGTAGTTCTGAATTATCTTTGCCATACCTGTTTTCTCGTAAGTGTAGTAGGTTATAGTCTCCGCTCCGGGGTCAGCTTCAGACGAAATAGGAAAGAGGTTGAGTGCCGTAAGTTCAGGGTACTCAACATCGTAAGACTGGCTCTTTACATGGTCCAACTCACGAGCGAAGAAAACGGACGCAGCATCTGCCCCGTCGAACCTCGTGCAATCAGATGCAAGAATAGCGTCAATAATGGCAGAATTTCGCAGGATAGCAGCTTCCTTAGCGTCATAGTGCATATGCTTTTTCATTGTTCCCATAATATGTCCTCCTTGTTTGTGTTATTCGCTCGCAGTTTCTTCCTGAGCCTGATTGAAAAGTTCTACGAGTGCTATTCTTCCGTTGGAGTTGTCAAGAGCTCCAAGGAAGCGGGCTTTAACCGCGATTGCATTTTCGCCTTTAGTGTTGGTAAAGCAACCGGCATCATCGCCGCTTTTTACGAGATACGCACTCTCACCATACTTAGGCTCAACTTCGGGAGCAACGCGAACGTAAATTCTGCCATAACGCATAACGTTTACAGAACCGCCCTTCTTAATGCTCAGTTTGCCTTCAGTATCAAGTTCGGTAGTGCGGTTATTTACCGTCACGCCCTCGAAGTTTGAAGATGTGGATTCAGCAGTAGGAATTTTTACTCCGACACCTGCATTTTCTCCGGTTACAACACCAATGCCGAACTCCATTTTGCCGGTGTCCTCCTCATTGAGGAGCGCATCTATTGCGTGAGGAGAAAGGTCATAAATTCCACCGGCAAAACCGACGGGGCTTCTAAAACTGTATCTTGTCTGTGCACTCATATTACTTTACCTCCTTGTTTTTGGCGTGCTGACGTTCAATCATACGGTCACGAGCGGACATAGAGGAATCCTCCTTATTCGCTCTGTTAATGCCGTCCATATTAAACATCTGTTTCTTCTGGTAAGCCGTGTCTTTTGCCGCCCTCGCCTTGATTTCATCACACGCACAGTCAAACATCGCATCAATATATGCGTTGCTCTTACCATCAAGTCTAACGGTCGGGCGAACCGCCTGAATAACAAGCTTTTCAGCTTTTCTGATAGACATATCCTCAAGACCGTCAAGATTGAGAATACCGCCAATCATTCCGAGCTTAACGCGTTTGCGGATAATGCGGTCAACGGAGTCCGTATTCATCTTAGGGCTGCCCTCGGTTGTGGTCTCCTCGCCATCGTCTGCATTACCGATTTTATCGGAATCAGGCTGCTCAGGAGCAGCGTTGTCATCGGCATCGCAAGTTTCTTTATCAGAACAAAGACCTTCATCTGCCGCAAGATTCTTGTTATCCCCCACATCATCTTCATCCTTGACAATGGAGCCGCCATTGTCCGCACCGGCATTGGAAACGCCGGTCTTGTTGAACTCTCTTTCAGCAAGTAGCGAATCTATAATATTAAGCAACTGCTCAATATCGTAGATCTGCTGCTTAATTACCGACTGCGGAGTAGCGTCATCGTCTTTGTTTTCGCTATGCTCCTTGATAGCAGCAACCTTGTTTTCAACGGGAGCATTTTCGGCTACGGTTGCAACATCGTCCTCTCCATCAGTATCGGACGTTTTCTCGGTCTTTTCCGTTTCCGGAGCTGATGTGCCATTGCCTGCAGTTGCGTTTTTAGGAGCATTGCTTGCATCGCCGCCATTTGTTTCGGCGGTCTTAGTCTCCGCTCCGATTTCAGTGTCTGTGTTCTTTTCGGCGGTATCATCCCTTTTAGCCCTGTAATCGGCAATAGCCTTTTCAAGTTCTTCAGGACTGAGAACGCCATCAAAATTGCTTTTCTTCTTAATAGCCATTACGTTTTTTCCTCCTTTTAAGGTGTTTGTTGTATCACGACTGTCTAAATTCAGCCGTGCTTGGTCTCCGGCTCGTGCCTTTCGCACTAAAGCCAAATGGTTTACTCGTATGTTCCTCTGAATGGCATCATAATGCTGCCCATTCCACATACCTTCTTTTTCCTCCAAATCGAGGCTGTAACCAACCGATAACTCTCTCAGATGGCTTTTCTTCATTGCGTCGGTGTTATGTATGACAATATCGGCTCTTACGTTGTCGCCGTCCTCGTACCCACTTGTAAGTATAGTACCGATTTGCTCTTTGTCAACATTGCGCTTGTCGATAAGCCCGGCATCGTGGGTGATGATTATAGGTTTCCCTTGATACGAAAGAAGACTTTCTGTATCGAAAACCTCCTCCGGGAGCCTTAATTCACGTCTGGTAGATCCATCCGAGTTGGTATATTCGAATATTCCCGTGCTTGTGAGTATAGGGCTATCTCGAAAATATCCCTCGGAGGTAAAAAAAGTCTTGTCCGTAATCGGTAGGCTGTCAAGCCTGATTACAGGTGTCATCTGGCAGCACCTCCGTTTTTGTGTGCAGAAAGACCTGTACCGGAAGAACCGTTGAATTTATTCTCGATTTCTGGATTTTTCCCCCCGAGTCTCTCGGTAAGTTCACCGTTGGAGAATGCACTTCCTTCGCCGTCGTTATCATAATTCCCGAGCGGCATTTGCGAACTTGCATCCGCGCTTTCATCAACGCCGATTATTTCGCGCGTTAAAGCCAACGTAAGCTTTTGAGCCTGTTCAAGCTCCTCGGCAATCATCTCATAGTTTTTTTCGAGAATGTCGGGTCTATTTGCGACTGCAAGCGTGTTGGTTAAGCTTGTCATATGCGCTATGCGCTCATAAATCAGCTTGAGTTGTTCGCACAGACCGTTAATCACAATGTCGTTGTTTCCCATAGCACACCTCTTTTCTTATAGATTTGAGCATTTACTTTCCTTTTCCTGTGGGAGAATCACGACTCTTGGGTATTTGGTTGCCCATTCTCTTTCCTCCTTTACTGCGGCGGGTCACCATCAATAGGAACATCTACGGTTTCATAATCAAAAACGGGAATTGCAACACACCTACAGCAAATGTCCTCTCCGGGATGGCAACATCTTCCTGTATAAACTACACCTTGGCTTTTGGTTTCATACCACATTTCCGGTGGGTCGTCCCAACTGAAAATTTTGCCATCAAGTTCATCGTGGCACGCCCTTACTCTCTGGTCTTTTGCTGTAGACCACCGGTATCTCTTAACTCCAGCATCTGTTTGTTGCAACTTTGACATATTAGCATTCAAAGACGCAATTTGGTCTCTTGCTATAACCAGTGCGTGCTGTTTGGAAATATCGTACTTGCTTTGGAGAACTTGTTTAAGCTTTTCAACGGTAACACCGTTGGAATATCCTTCAAATATCACGTTTTCAAGTTCGTTTAACGTCTCTGTGGGTATTGATTTAATTCTTCTCAGATTTTCGCTTACCCACTGCTGTAGCATTTGAAGATAGAAGTCACCATTGTAATAATCATCCATAAGGTTTACACTAAGCGTCTTTTTTACAACCCGTTTCCATTCACGATATGCCGCATCTTTCGTGGCTTTACTTATTTTTTCGAGTGATTTTTCAAGTTCTAAGACCTCGAGTTTCTTTTCAAGCCTTGACGAAATGTCAGCAAATTCGTCTGTTACAGCTTTCCTTAAGTTGGAAGCGTCATCATATCTCGTTGTTGCTTGTAAGCCTTTCTTATATCTGCTCATTAAAGAGGGAAGTGATTTGTGAAGTTCTTGACTTAAAAGTTTCAAGTACGCTTTAACAAATCGCTGATACTCCCTTTCGGGACTGTACGGATAATAAGGAATAGTTTTTCCTACAATTGATTTCTTACGCCCAAATTGCTGCTTTACAGATCCCTTGACCATAGTCTGATGTTGGAGTTTATCCATAACCCTTTATCCATCTCCTACTGTCCAGTCCATACCGTGAGCGCTGATAATGTCCCTGAAATCTTCTATATCGTGAGGTATGATTTTACACTTTCCGCTTTCGGCATCATATCCAACGTGTTTCAGTTCGTGGTGCATAAGAATTCTCAACTGTTCTGAGTCAAGAGCTTCGCAAGCCTTGGTATAAAATGTGACGATGAAGTCAATGTTTATTAAAGCTTTAACCTTGTCATTTATCTTCTCGGTATCTGCAAAAACATACTTTCCGTTCCTGAATTTTTCCTTATCGCTATACATATAAACGATTTTAAGCTCCGGAACAGCCAAATGACACAAATCTTTATTTTGGGCAATAACTTCACGAGCTAAGTCTCTTAAATCATCACTAGGTTCGTACACAAAATCCACCTCCGGCAAAACAAAAAGCAGGATGGCGAAGAATACCATTCTGCTTTTGAATATTAAGTTACGCTCGTCATCTTACCTTCTGCCCTTTTGAATACGCTTCACGAGCCTGTCTGAGGCTCATTTCATTCTGCCCACACTCCTCGTCGGGGTCGCCATTCTGTACAGGGTCATTGCACCACCCACATACTTTGCAAACAGAACCTTCCATAAGCAACTCGGTTTTCCCGCAAACAGGGCATATGCACTTGTCGAGATACAAGTCCTGCCTAACTTCGGGAATAACGGGTTCTTCGGCATCTGCTCTCCAACCGCAGTCAGGACAAATATCTATTTCAGGGTCATAATTCATTCTGCCACATCTTGGGCACACATTCTCATTAGCCATTACATCGTCCTCCTATCACTTATTTCAAAGTGCCATATCGTTTCTCATCTGCGAGCCTGTGCTTGTTGTAATAATCCAGAGCCCTTGCTAAATCTACGCCGCTGCTGTCTTTAGGAATCATATAGGTGCAAAGATTCTGTCCGGGATAGCCTGACACATACTCGCCTGTTTTGGTGTTGAACCTTACAACCTTGCCGTCTGCTCGTGCATACCCTGCAATTCCGTCAGTACAAGGCTTTGCAAGCAACCCTATGCCTCTTTTCTGGTATTCCTCTTTAGACGAACAGCCCAAAGCTTTCCCGTGCCTATCAAAATGGTCTTCAAGAATTTCGTTACTGTCGAACCCTGTTGCTTTTATGTTTTCACCGTGCGCCGATGGGGGTTTAGCAGGTTCATCAGTGTTATTTCCCGTGCCTAAACTTCTTTTACTTTCGCCTTTGGTCTTGCGTTCCGTACCATTTGAGCTTTTAGTTTTTTTGTCGGGGACTGCGCTTACAGGTTTGGATTTGGAAAAATCCTCTCCTTTAAGAGGTCCTCCTACGGCTTTGCCTTCAACGAGCGGAATATGCGTTCCGTTCACCGTTATAAATTCGGTATCAGCATCGGCATCTGACCGTTTTTGCCCCTTTACTCTAACTATACCACTTTTCACCGAATTGTCAATTGGTATTTTGGAATTTTCCGAAAAATTTTCGCTGCTGTCTTGATTTTCATACTTTGCAGGGATTAACTCACAGTCTATAAAGTCATTGCCTTTTGATAATATTTTAACAGTTGCCCCTCTGTTAATCAGGACTTCTGCTTCCTCAGGCTTTCTGCTATACGGACTTATCGACATACCTACCCCGTAACCAGATGGAGTGCGTATTCTTAACAGTGCGCCATTATCTCCTGCAAAGGATTTTGCAACCTCATCATCTTGAGAAGTTGACATAAACCCTTTTTCGGTGAAGGAATCTCCCTGATTTAGACCTTTTATCTTTTCCGCAAATTCTCCAGCAACGCCTCTATACAAGGTTCTTTGTGGCGAAGCAGTGCGGTCGATAATACTTGAAATAGACTTAGCCTGTTCAGACTCTTGACCATTTCTTAGAGCCGAGTTCGCTGCCGACGCATAGGTAAACAGTGATATCGCTTTTTCTTCTGTAGAGGAAACTCCCCCTAAAGTAACATCATACCCGAATTTTTCGGCAGATGATAAAATACGCGTCTTTGCTTCTTCTTCTGTGATTTTTACATACGAATTTGAAAGGCGAACAGAAGGGATATTGTCATCGTTGCTTGACGATTCTATAGCCCTTATATTCATACAGCCCTCTTTTTTGTTTACACCCTGAGGGGAGTATATGTCAGCCTGCGGGTCATTGATAAACTTCGAGTCAACATAGTACCCGTTTTCCATATATGTTCCAAGTTTTTTGAGAGAGTCTTCGTTGACCTTACGGGTTTCTTCAGTCCACTGGTTCCTTAGGGATTTTGCCCGTTTCAAATCTCCGCTTTTTTCTGCATCGTCGACTTCTTGAGCGTATTTGTTATAGATTTCAATTACTCTTGAGTCGTTTCCTTCAAAAGCTTTACTAATATCGCTTTTATCAGGACGAGCAAGCTGAACATTTTTTCTGCTCTCTTTCATTGTCTGTGTAATAGAAGTTGAGGGAGCAGACCCTCCAACTTGTCCGGCAACACCGCTATGTCCAAAATTGCCGGAACCGGGTCCGCCATCATTCCGTACATTGAGCCCAAGAACGTTTAGAACAGTTGAAACTCCATCAGCAAAAGGAGCGTAAAGAGAGGGAGCTATGTCGTTGAGTTCTTCAATTGAGAAAAATCTCGGATTATCCATTTCTCCATCGCGGCAGACAGGCTCGCCCTCGTATTCGGTACAAAGATAAAGCGTACAGCCGTTTTGTTCGGATATGGGTATAAGTTCTTTAGGAGTTATGCCGAATTCTTCCTCGGTTTCGCGTATAGCTGCTTGTTCGGGAGTTTCGCCAACCTTAATATGACCGCCGGGAGAAGCGATTTTCCCAATGTCATCGCCTTTAGTCCTTGTGCCGACGAGAAACTTGCCATCTTTTACGATATATACCGCAGCAGCTTCGTCAGTATCATCTTCATCGGCTTGCACATTATCCTGTTCATCATGCACCGACTGTTCTTCGGGTGAGGGCGTATTCTGACCGCTCATATCATCTTGCTCGGGTTGTTCCTGCTGTTCTTCAGGCATCTCGGAAAACAGTTCTTCTTCAGTATAATCGTCAAGAAGATTTTCTATGTTGAATTCTCCGCTATCAGCAAGCCCTTTACGGATTTCCGACGGGTCAACCGCCTGCATACCGACATAGATTTGGGCGGTTGCCGCCTTTGCCTGTTGAGTTGCAGCTTTCGTTTGCTCAAGTTGCGCCTGTTCAAGCTCACTGAGCGACCAGAGCGGCTTAAAAACAGGGTTTATAGGAGGAGCTTCACTTATTTCTCCAGTCGTTACGCCTGCTTGGAAAATAACGGAAAGCAAATATCTGAGATTTCTCCTAAGCATCCGTTTCTGAATTCTTCCAACAAAACTGTACCAATTCTCCATATCAGATTCGCCGGTTGAATTCATACCTGCGGGAGAACGACCGAACAAAATCGTTTGCGGAATAGATGTAAGCGCAGACAATTGATTACAAGTTGTGTCGATGATTTCAGACACTCCTGTAAACGAAAACGTTTTAAAGTCATAATCCTCGTTATCGGAGTCAATTGCTATGCTGTTAAGCAAACCTCTTGCCAAATCAATAGTCTGAAGCCGCTTGACAACAACATCTTCGCCGGCATCGGTTGACAAGAGTTCAGAGAGATTTTTCACTTTATAAACAGCCTGTATAGCTTTTTCGAGCATTTTAGGACCGTTTCCGTGAGCAAGTTCGCAATCACGCATAGCCCTTTTTATGCGTATGTATTCAGGCATACCCCACATCTCATAGATTGAGTTGGTACAATTTTCAGGGAGCACACCGTTTCTGAAAACAAGGCAGCGGCTTTCGTGAACCCTAAATGAACCGTATTTACTATATATGTTATAATATTCGGGTTCGCCAATGGTATTGCCTCGTGCTCTATACGGATCTTCGGGAGTATATTTAAACATATTCTCATAATCCGGCTGGATTACAGAACGGTCATATACGCGTATACCGTCTATGGACCGAATATTTTTCCAGTCGAGCGGCTCGTCTATGCCTCTGCCGTCATCTATAAGCATAACGGCAATTGCACCGCCAAAAAGTCTCGTCCATTTTATTGCTGTTATGCCGATTTCTTCCCAGTCAAGGTCGTCAAGTGCCTTTTCGTAAAATTCTATCACATTAGAATCATTGACATCTGCAAGTTCAAACCCGTGCTTCATTGCTTCCTCAGCGGGAGAGTCAATTATTCTGGCGAAAAGTCCGTTGCCCTCGTATATGCTGCACAGCATTTCATCTGCGATAGCAGGTTCGGTTTCGTATTGGTAATTCTCGGTTGTGTCGTTCTGGGTGCCGTACTTGTTAAGAAGATTAAAATATCCGTCAAAACGCAGCGGTTTTACCGCTATACCTGTCTGCTTCTGGATGAGTTTATCATATCTCCTAATTCTTTCGCTTGCATCAAGAATAGCCTTGTTCGTTTTTGCGTTTTCCAAGATATTTACCTCCATATTTCTAAATAAGGCTTCTCAAATTAAAAGCAGAACTTGACTCAAGCTCTGCGAAACCATTTGCTGAAGCGTCAACCATATCCTTAAACCTTCCGTCCGGGAAATTCTCAAGTTGTAAAAGGTATTCTTCGTTCCAGTCACCAGCAACTATATCAAAGTTTCCTGCTTGCCATTGCGCTGCCATAGGCTCGGCTCTGGACTCCTTGCTGCCGCTTTCAGCAATGGTCTTAACATCGAAACCTGCAAGAAATTTGATGTAGGATTGAGCTTGTTCCTTGCCCGCTTGACCGGGGTCTTGCGGCAGCCTTGTGCGAACAGAACCGTATTTTGCCCTGTCAAGCTGTGCTGTAAGCTTTATTGTTTGCCGAACGTCAGATGCCGACATTTGCTTGTTGATTACATCAGCAACGACATAACGACCGTCTTTTCTTTTCCCTAAAAGAACCCCTGCTGTATAAGCAGGGTCTCCGTTTTCTGTTTTCTCTGTTGCTGCCAAATCCCAACACCGAACCCACCGTATAACGTCTTTTGGAACATTTTCAAGAATATCTCCAAGCTGCGTCCTTTTGAAAAACAAGCCGGCAGCAGCTTTTATTTTCCAGTTTCCCATTAAAAGGCGTTCTCTTTCTATCTGAGAAAGCGCTTTAAGGTTCGCTAAATATTGTGGATTGACTTTGAGGAGTTCTTTATTGTCCTCTAGTCTAGACATTATAAAAGTAACAGAACGTGGCTCTGCTCGTTCCTCGTCCGTGACGAGATTGAACTTCTCCCACAGTTCCTCTTTTGTGTTTGCCCAGTGCAAGGTTTCGTCACGGCGTATAAACCAACGAATTTTGCCGCTCCGTTCCGATATAGGATACCCTGTGGCAGGGTCGATCCACCACGATATGAATTTTGCAACCCAACTGTCAGCGTCGGGATTGCAAGTGGCTCTAACAAACGGCGTAACACCACAGGAGGAACGGTTTCGGGACAGCATATAGAAAAAGGTTTTTTCACTGAAATGCGTCAGCTCGTCAAGCCCTATTTCGCATATCTGTGAGCCCTGCCACTTATGTACATCTTCGTCTCTTTCAATGTGAGCAAACTTGACAGAAGATATTCTCTTTCCGTCTTTATCCTTAAAATACCAGACTCCAAGGTTTTGGTGCGGTTCTGCTCCCTTTATGTTTTCATAAATGCTTACAGACTCGTCCCATAATCCACCTTGTGAAAATATCTGGTTGAAGTTTCTTCTGAATATGGTGCAACCAAATCCGGGTACATTTTTATATCTCAATGCAGATAGCAACAAGCCATAAGATTTGCCACCGCCTGCTGCTCCGCCATAAATGCAAATTTGAGCGGGGGTAGCCACTACATAAACTGTTCTTGAGGTCCGGGCTGCGGCTTGAGAACAGTTTTCATAGCATCACCCCTCCTCCGCTCCATCGGAAATAGGTTTAGCTTCTTCCTGAATTTGGCATTCTTCTTCCGATGCAATTTGCGGCATATATATCACAACGTCATTGTTGTTGTCCTCATCATTCATATTGATTGAAATATCACCATCGCTTTTGCCCATAAGTGCATTGATTTTTGCATCAAGCTCTTTGTCACGTCTTTCATCAGATGCAACGCTCTCGCGTTCCTTACGATTTTCCTCGCAGTCGTAACCTGCAATTTTAAGCAGTTCTTTAACAGCATCAAGGTTTCCCTGCATTGCGATAGTAAACAACCTCGCCATAAGAGCTGATAAGTTGGTACGTTCACTTTCAGAATACCCAAGCTCTTTGAGATTGCTGTTCAAATTTCCTTTTGCAGGCAACTCAAGAAGGAATTTCATAGCTTCACGGGCATCTCGTTTTGCCCTTCGTGTTTCTCCGGACTTAACACCGCCTCGATATCCGCACTCTTTGGCATTGCTTTTATCTATAACAAATTTTCCTGTTTTTGGTTTATTGGTTTTTTCCTGCTTCAGGGAGGTTTCAGAAGCAACATTATCAGGTGTCCGCTCCTTCAGCGTAGCATTTTCGACATCTAAGTCTTTTTTGCTGCCTTGTTTTTTCCTCGCCGCCACTTCCAATTCCTCCCATCGGCAGTATCACAGCTCCTAAGCTAT
The DNA here is from genome assembly GCA_947624555.1 of uncultured Clostridia bacterium. Classification (GTDB taxonomy): domain Bacteria; phylum Bacillota; class Clostridia; order Oscillospirales; family Ruminococcaceae; genus CAG-115. The sequence continues at coordinate 10,535 of CANQKW010000014.1, read as the reverse complement.
CGCTTACAAGCCTGCGTTTCGTTCCATTCTTCCGGAATGGTAAATCCTCTGCATAGTATATAATCAAGTACAGACAGGTTCTCTATAAAGCCGTCTCCAAGCTGCCTATAAATCACAGGCTTGTAATCACTGTAAATAAGAGATATTCCGTTTTCTTCGTACTTTTCGTCAACATTGTACGCTTTCCCACCAATGCCGGAATAATAGGTGTCGGCTCCGAGTCTATTGCACATCTCAATAATTCGGTTCATTCGGTGTGAGGTGAGATTGAGTTCCTTCCCAAGCAAGATTTTACACTTAAAACCGAATTTATCAGCGATAGACCTTATAAGGGCTTCGTTAAGCTCGGATAACGAGTAATAGTAGTTATGTATTATATCTTCAATTAAGGAATAAACCTCATCAAAATACGGGGCTTTTCTGTAGTTCATTTTCAAGGTTTTAAGAAGTTCACCGCACCAGTCGCTCTGATAGCATATTTTAACATCATCTATTTTAGACGGATGTTCATATTGAACAGGAACAGTAATCGGAAACTTCCTGTTTCCTATCTTGATATAATTTTTGTTGTGAAGTCCTTTGCTTGAATACTGGTTGTCTCCGGAAAGGACAAACACGTCGCTCCGAGCCATTTTGTAAAAGAAACCCATATACGGTAAAAAATTAGGCTGATGCGAGGACAAAATCAAAAAATCGCCTCCAGATTTCAAAAGCATACAAAAATCTCGCATACGGAAATCCGTGTGCGAGAGAGAAATTATTTGGAATATTCAAGCAACTGCTTAGAAAGTTCATCCATCCGGTCGAACCTATAATCGGTAAAGTCCTTTTTTTCGAGCGGTTTTACAGGGTTTCCGCTTCTTGTTGTTTTATATTCGCAATAAGCGTCGTACTCTTGCTGAGTGCACATACCTCGTTCGTGTTTGTATTCATACCTCGGTCCCCAACTTGCATCCTCAAAAAAGGCTTTCATCACAGGGTTCAACGCAGCTTGTTCTACAAGGTTCATCTGCCAGTCGGTTTTGCCCATTCTCTTTCCTTTAATCGTGTGAACGTCATACACATATTCAGGAATTTCGCTTTCAGAGAGTTTCTTACAATTGCCAATGGGTTTAACCTTGTATTTTTTCCAATCGACAAATTCGTTATAATCAAGAACATCAACTCCGAGGAGAGTTTCTCCTATACCATATGCAGAATAGCAAATAAGCATAACGGCTTTGCTTAAGAAGATTTCATCCTTCTGCTCCGCCTTCTTTTTCCCGTTCACAATATCATCTGTAAGTTTCAAGACAATAATTTCTCTTGTGAGCTTGTCTCCTGCAATTTTTAATGAAGAAAACAGTATCGCTTTCCAAAGATAGCCTCTATCTGCCTGTCTCAGCACGTCCATATAAGCACCTATATTTTCCATATTGCAGTGCTTAATTGCATCGTACAACTGAGCCCCTGCAAGGTCTTTGCCATCCGTGGGGGTGGATCCCAAGGATTCCTGAAACGGATTGGCAACAAGCTGCGAATAATCTCCGTACAAGACATCGTTTGAAAATACGCAATCGGGAACGGTTCTGCAAAAGGTCCCGATTTGTTCGACATATTCATTCGGAACGTCAGTCTCCTGTGCCTTGGGGTCAATTATTACGAAATTACAGGCAAAATAGCAAGCGTCCCTGCTTTTCCTGCAGCGGCACAGAAGAAAAACGGCATTGCTGACAAGCGCGTCATCTTTCTGCTGTTTGTCCTCCATTCTCAACCTATGTATCTCTTTTGTAACAACGCCCCAGCAGTCCTCAGAGGAAATCGTAACGATTCTGTTCCACATTGCTCCTCGGAATTTTTCGCTGAGCTCGCAGGCGGCATATCCTGCTTTCTCGTAATCCCCACGTCTGATGGCTTTCTGCATTAAGCTCATCATATCAAACATATTGTGCCCGTGAGTAGTGATAAGTGCATAACCCGACATCATCATTCTCCTTCCATTATTAGGGTTTTGACTTTATCGTATCGTAGCATATATCACCCAAAAAGTCAATATATTTCCCAAAAAAAAGCGAAATAATCGAAAATATTTTATCGTTTAACCCTTACATACGGAGTGTTGCTTTTTTGATTGAAATCGTAGTATTTACCCCACTTCTGTTTCATCATCTCGATAGAAACGAGCTGATCGGCTCTTGTCTTTTCAGAGTTGCCGCCTTCATTGGTGTCAGTGCCTCCGCAAGTGCACAAATACTTTGGCTTGAGAATAATTCTGTTGACAAGCAATTCGTGTAGAACAACGTCAACATCGCAGCAGTACCCAATTTCCTCAAGGAACCTTGATTTAAAGCACTTCTTGTTGACCCATCGAAGCCCTCCGCTGAGTCCGGTGAACACAAATTCTGACGTATATCCATACGGTACACGCGAAGCGTCAACACATCCATAGCCTATATCGAGGTCAAGCATTAGCTGCCCGATACGTTCAAGCTCGGCTGTGATTGTTTCGGGGTCAGTAAGCTGCACATTTTTGTCCAGCCTGTAAATCATATATTTAATATCATCGTCTATAGTGCAGATGATGTCTTCGGGTGCGTTATCGTGAATATAATTGATAACCTTTATCATACTGTTGATTTTATCATCCTCTACCACCCACAGTGACTCAATCCCGGCTGCTCGATAATCCGCTTCTTCAGACGCTCTTACCACATATTTATAATCCTGTAAGAGCTTATATGTGGTAGTGGTCTTAGCCCGTTTATAGCTTGGCACATATAAGCCGAAACTCATATTAAAACCCTCTTTCTACCTGCCTGATTAAGAAGAACGCCTCAGCAGCCCTGCAAGATACAAGGCTGCCTCTATATCTTGCTAAGGCGTCAATAGCCTCGATGCTCCTTGCGTTCGGGTAATCTTTAAGTTGTGATACATACAAACTTAAAGCGTATATCTTATGTGCGAGATTGTTTTCACCCAAGTTCACAAATGTGTTCGGTGAAAAATCATTAGTGCCGCCGGGAATGTGCCACCCTGTTTCCGACATGGTTTCATAGGAATATATCTTTTCGACAGGGGAGTTCTCAAACGGGCGAGCGGCTACCATAACCGCCTCGGCTACCTCACGGTGGTCTATGTGCATATCCCCGATATGCGGGATATAAACCTCGGTAGGAGAATATTCTTGTATGACTTTGGAGATAGCATTATTGAGCGTTGCTCGGTCAACCTTATCAAGTTCAAGTGCAGGGAAGTCAAGAAAAATTGTTTCCTTTACACCAAGATATTTGTGAGCACGTTTTGCCTCACATCTTCCTGCGTTAACAAGTTCTTCATCAAACTTAGGAGGATAGCCTTTTGTAACAATTACAACATAAACATCGTGACCTTCGGCGGTTCTTTTTGCAATGGTACCGCCTACCCCAAGAACTTCGTCGTCGGGATGCGGAGCAAACACCACTATGTTCATTTGTTTTTCCTCACAAGCTTTTTAGCAGGAACTCCAACCATTGTAACTCCGGGTTCGACATCATCAACCACAACAGCTCCGGAACCTATAAGCGCATTTTCGCACAATCTCTTTTGCCCGTTACACACGGCAGAACTGCCAAAAAACACGCCGTCCTCAACGATAACATCACCGTTCAACGTTGCGTTAGTGGAAATGTTTATATGACTTCCAAGCCTGCAACCGTGTTCAATTAGTGCCTTACTGTTAATAAGGTTGTTGTCACCTATTTCAGAACCGGCAACAATTACCGCAAGTTTCCCTATGAAATTGCCTTTGCCGATTTTCACATTGTCATCTATTATTGCGCTTTTGTCTATGACTGAAATAATATTGAGCCCTTTTTCAACAATCTCGTTATAAAACCTCTTTCGGGTTTCATTGTCGCCTATCGCTATGAAATAATCGTATCGTTCGGGATAATCAAGGTCAGAAATTGACGAAGCTAAAATAGGATAGCCTTCATAATTTCCGCTTTTCATTTCATCAATAAACCCGGCAATATGGCGGCTTTTTTCACACGATGCCATAACCGAAAGGGCGTGACCGCCTGCACCTATAATAACGAGTTTTTTTGCCTTTTCTATGTAAATCATTCGTCGCTGCCCTTCTTGCTTTTGTTTTCTTTAACCTGCTCTGCGCTTATTATCTGGGCTTTCATTTTGTCGTACCAAATTGCCCTACCGTTTATTTTCCTTTTGGAGATTTTGACTTTTGCGCCTTCAATGCCAAGCTTTCTCACCAAATCGTTATAGTCGAGTTCATTTCTGCATACTATCATCACATAGTCGTAGGCTTCGTAGTGAATAAGCTCCATTTCTTTGATTGTACGCTCATCAACCGACTTTTTCTTAATTTCTTCTCTGACACTGTCCTCCAACAGGTTATCAACGCCCCAGTCATTGAGCACATCTAAATCCCAATCGCCTGAGTGAGTATTAAGCTTCACATTTATAACTTTCTGTTCATTAACAGTATATCCGATGAGCATTTTGCAGGTAACTATCATATCAGGGTCCTTAGCCTGAAAAATAGTAACTCTCTGGTTGCCGCCGATTACCTGATTTTCCTCGTTAATGACGATAATGTCGAAATCCCCTAACCGTTCAAGAGAGGCTTCAAGGTCCTTTTTTCTTTGACTTTTGATTTTTCTGGGGTTTCCGAAATCAAGCCGCAAATCCCCAACTCGTCTCTCAACTATCTTGATTTCTTTCTCCATTTAAGCCTCCCGAGAGTAAAACAAAAGCACCGCGCAAGCGATGCTTTATAATAAGAGTTATTTTTATTATCTACCATTATATATCCTACCACGTTTTAGAGGTGATAATCAATGAAAAATACTCTATTTTGTGAAATTTGCTGAAAATTTTACTCTATTTTGCAATATCGTCCACAATGGCACTCGCCAACAGTCTGCTGCTCTCTGAATGCTTTGCATATACATTTCGTTTCATCATTCTTTTCGTGAACGCAAGGGCAGTAGCCGTCATTCTCGTTGACAAGCCGAGTAACCTCCTCGTAAATGCTATTGTCAGGGTTTTTGATGATTTTCAGCACAGTACCTCTCCCTTCTGATTATCGCTTGCAAGGGTCACTCCAAGGACGTCATCATATTTCGAGCGGCTGTTTGGAATAAACCTTCCGAATTTCATCACAACGTTCCCGAATTCGCTTAGCCTACACAGTTTATCACTTATTTCAACGGCTTCATACCCCGTATAGATTACGAAATTATCGTGACAGCCGTGTTCTCGGAAGGTTCTAATAAGACTGCAAACATCATCAAACTGGTCGAGCGGCTCAAGCCCGCCGAGTACAACAGCGGACGTAATGGGATTTTCAATGTACCTTTGATAGATTTCTTCAATGCTTATCTCAATATTTTCCCGTTCTGCAAGTTCCGAATTCTGGCATACCGAAACGGGAACCCCACTTTCAGCGCAGCACTTAAAATCACAGTAACAAGTACCTATGAACATAGACGGCTTTTTATAGTTTGAAAAATCTTCATCGATTATCGACTTTACAAGCATTTATTCTCCCCTCAACTGCGCATGGTCGTACCATTTTCTGGCAGAAAATTCCTTAAACCGCTCCTTAGAATACGCTCGGGTTGGAACAAGAAATCCTACAATACGAGCATAATAATCGTACACAGGCTTCCCACAGTTGGGACAAATGTTTGTGCCGATAAAACCGTGATGGTTCTCACATTCACAAATCTTGGTGTTAAACGCAAAATAAATCACTCCGGATTTGGCGATGGTATTCAACATCTCCCAAGCCGTATCTGTGTTCGGGAAATTGTTTTCAAGGTTGATGTGTGCTATCGCGCCGCCCCCGCATCTTTTGTCAAGAATTGACGACAGTCGGAGTTTCTCCTTAATAGTGCATTTTGCCGTAAGCGGAATCCATTGGTTGGAGTATATGATAGTGTCATTATCAGGATTGTACAAGGCGTTATCTTTGGCGCAAAGGATTACCGCAGCCCTTTCGGCAGGCACACTTTCCACATTGAAGGAATATTCATCCGTGAAATGGTCTTTGACGTAATTTATTACATCAAATATCCTTGATGCAAATTCTATGCCTTTATCCGTATAGAAGATGTAACCAAACTTGTCCGTTTCGGTATATCCGAAAGCTTGTATAACCTCGAAAAGTCCTAAAATTCCAACCGTACAATACTGTTTTTCAAGCTCAATGCCGCCGTCTTTATAATTTGGCAACAGCCCTTTTTCAGCATTGCGCTTGATGATATGCCTTATACAGTCAAGAACTTTGCAGCTTAACTCAATTCTGCTGCGGAGCAATTCAAGGTATTTCTCCTCGTCTGCACCGGTTTCATAGTACAGACGCATGAGATTTGTTGTATTAACCTTAACAGAACCAATAGAAAGGGCAGTACCGCCGATAGAGTTGATAAACGCATCAAGTTTTGTGGTATCGGACAAAAGTCTGCAGCAATTTGAAAGAGTGCCGACATTATCACTTACAAAGAAGTTTGCGTCATTCCAAGTAGTGTTATGGTCCGAACACCAACGAGCAAATTCCTCGTCAACAAATTTTCCGTCCTTAAACAGCAGGGAATAAGTAATAACCGGAAACGTGAACATATTTTCAGTTCTTATGTCGGAGACAACTTCCATAAACACTTTTTGAACTTCGATAATTTCCTCAATATCGTCGATTGCAAAAGTACCGTCAGGATATTCAACGCCGCCAAACAAAGCCTCAAGATAGTTCCTGTCAAATATTGAGACATTAGTGAAACTGCTCTGATCTATACGCAAAAACGGTTGATTTAGCCGATATATAAGTTTTTGGAACGACTGCCTAAGGTAATAATACTCGTCTTTAATAAAGTATCCCGTTTCACAATCTTTTTTCCAAAAATAATACGCCCAAATAATCAGGTTCGGTATTCCAACCGCTCCGGAACTCCGGTTACACATATAACTGATAAATTCTATGACATCATCGAGAAATGTTGTGAGATGCTTAGGAGGCTTTGCGTTGTAGTTGCTGAGGAAAAACAATCCTTCGGTAGCAAGGCGTGTCAAATCATACGCATAGCAATACGGAACATACGATGCAGACGAAGCATCGTGGAGATAAAAACCGCCGTTATATTCGGTTTCAAGCCATTCCTTAGCTGTTTCAAGTCCGTATTTTTTGTTTATTTCGTAGAAGATTTTGTTAAAAGCAATAAGCTTATCGTCAGATTTTCCTTTCTCGCTGCGGAGACTAACTATATCCTTAGTATTTGCGTTGGCATTTGAATCAATAGTTGCGTCAGCTACTTTCTTGTCAATGAAGCCGTTTATAAATTCTGAAAAATCCAACTGGCTGTCGTGAAATCCGTTAAGGAATTCAAAGTCCTCGCCATACTTCTCAACCATATCGTTGAGAGCCTTGGAAAAATGGTTGTCGTGCTTAAAGCGCAATTTCGTCATAAGCTCTTTCCTTTCTCGTTCGCCCATTTTACGGCTTCCGCAAACTCCATAAGTTTTCCGTCCACTTCCACGAGCGGCATAAAGCGGTTGCCATAGCCTTTCCTCTTAATCTGTTCGGCATCATTGATAATATCGTACTCAATGCCGACCTGATTTAGTTTTTTCTCGATTACCTTGCACTTGGGACAAGGCGGTTCTGTGGAATATATCGTTATCAATGCAATACCTCCGTCTCCTCTGAAAGAATATCATCAAAAGTAATTTGGTTTTCGTCTATCGAAGAGTTTTCGAGGTCATATTTTGCTTTGCATACGTGTCCCATTTTGTGCTTGAGCCCATAGTCAGAAAGCAATATTCCTCCGCACCTTTTGCACCTACAAGCTTTTATAGTGAAGATTTCTTCTTCCTTGTCATCTTCCACCTGCATTTCACCCCCGTAATACAAGCTGCCTGTTGTCCTACTTAAGACTCGCTGCCGATTATCAGTTCGCTATAAGGTAAGGTTTCAATCCATTTGCAAAACTCCCGCCATTCAGGAAGCTTGTGATTTTTCCGTTGCTGATATATAGTCTTAAGTTGCCGATAGTTGGTGGTCATTCTTGCAGTAAGCCGCAAACCTACGGGACAGCTATAAACAAGAGTCAAGAAGTTCTCCTCTGTAGGATTTTCTTCATAGTTGGATTTAAGTTGTTTCATTACCTCCCTTATACTTTCGGAAACGTATTCGCAGAATACAAGGTCTAAATCCATCCTACTGAGTCTGTGCATAGACGACATAGAATTTACGAATTGAAAAAAATGATACCTTTCGGCTTCAGTCCACGCCTTAACAGTAAAGCAGAGGTCAAATTGAACGATACAACCAGAAAGGAACGTGTCGTGACCTGTGCCTATGGGATTGGCAGACAAACTGTTGGCTCTTGATATATGTTGCGAAGGCAAGTCGGAAACAAGTGAGTCAAACTCCTCCTCTGTGGGTGGGGCTGTTCTCATTGAATATCCGCTGGCAACAATAGATTCGTTAATTCCATATATACGGACATTTTTTACAATCTCCATACTTCTGCAGCTCCTTTCTTGGATTATTTAATGACCTGCATTTGTTCATCGTGATAAATCTTTCCCATTTTGAGCAATGCGGACCCGTGAAGGTTATATACTCTGCGCATATACGAGTCCTCTTTGCCGAGAAAATCCTGACAGCCGCCAAAAAGCATAGACAGCACGCTATCCCAAGGAGCAGAGTCAAAATACCTCATTCGTATAACCGCTTTTTCGTCTGAGATTTCAAGTTTGTCTATGATCCCTTCGAGTGCGGTCCTTTCGGATTTTTGGCGTTTAATAACCTCGGAGACCTTGTTTTCTAGGTCAATTTTTCGTTCTGTCAAATCAGCCATACGCTGCTGCGAGGGGCTGGGCGCTTTTGGCAAATCCGAGAAAACTGGAGAACCGGCAGATGTAAGCTTAGCCTCCATCTGCTCAATACGTTCAAGTTGGTTTTCAATGTCACGTTCACGCTCAGTGTATTGCCTCAATCTTTTCTTGATTTCGTCGGCATATACAGCATACATTGCTTCTTCATTCATTTTGTCGGTTCCCCCCTTGTGATTTGCATTATATTGCTGTTTCCATTATCTCACCGCCGCAAGCCGCATATCCAGCCAAGTCGACAAAACTGTCATCTGTTGCAGTACCGGAGCGTATTCTTGCAATCTTAAGCAAAGCCATCATCATAGCGACATCGCCTGTTTCTATGCTGTATTCAGCCGGAAAACCAAGATAAGCATTCCACAGATCCGCTATAGTCTTAAAGTTGTTTTCAGGCTTGCCGTAATCCTGCTCTCTTTGTCCGCAGACACAGACTTTAGCAGCATCAAGGATTTCTGCTCTTTTCATTCCATCACCTCCTCATTTAACTCCTGTAGCCCTGAGCAAAACTCATCAAACCGCATTGCGAAAGGGAAAATGAGCCAAGCCAGAAACGTATATCACTATAACCAAAAAATATATAGAAAGAGCCAACCGAATTTGGTATAATTAAATTGCAAGAAACCATACGAAAGGGGCTGGCTCTTATCTACCGCCAAGAAATTATACAGGATATCACGCTGTTTACATCAGCACCAAAAGCACAATTTTATGACAGACTTTTTAACAGTCTTGATCTGTCAAATTTCCCGGAATCCACCGCAAAAACAGGCAGAAATGGTTACTCAAAAAGAACACTTTTGTGCGCTTTCATTGTGATGAAATGCGAATGCTTTTCCTGCGTTACAGACCTTTTGGATTATCTCCAAAACAATCTTTTAATTGCTCATTACTGCGGATTTAATATTTTAAAACCGCTGCCGTCCTATTGGACTTTTGAGCGTTTTATCAAAAACCTTGACAACAACATTTTAAAAGAGCTAATGAAGTCACAGGTTTTAAAGCTTTCCGAAATGGGAATCATCGACACGTCTTTTATTGCGCTTGATTCTACTCCTATTTCCGCAAATACTTCGCAAAATAATCCAAAATCATTCAGGAAAAACAAGTTTTCAAAGGACAATCAGCCTAAGAATGATAAGGACTGCAAGCTCGGCGTTCATACCGCCTCAAATCAGCATAACGAACGTAATTTCGAGTTCTATTGGGGTTACAAAAACCATGTGCTGGTTGACTGCATTACAGGCTTACCGATCTTCGAGCTTACTACTGCTGCCGATGTCGCCGACAGCACTGTTGCTCTTGATGTTTTAAGCCAAACCAATGAATTTTTATCAGTTAAAGAATGTACTTTTATCGCCGACAGAGGTTATGATGTAAAGGCGATTTACAATACCGTTAAGGAAGTCTACTTCGGAGAATGTGTCATACCGCTTAACAAGCGCAATTCCAAATATCCCAAAAAACTTTCAAGCGGACACCCTATTTGTGACGCGGGGCTTGCCATGCACAAGGACGGAAAATTCTCGGATAACGGTCGAACCCGTCAAAAATATTGCTGTCCGCTAAAATCTTCAAAGTGCGCCAAATGTCCTTGTAATCATAAAAAGTGGAACAATGGTAAGAAAAACAGAGGCTGCACAAAATATGTTACTCTGCCCGAT
>CANQKW010000013.1 GCA_947624555.1 uncultured Clostridia bacterium | reverse complement strand
TCGTCAAGTTCGAGCAGCTCGTCAAGTTCGAGCAGCTCGTCAAGTTCGAGCAGCTCGTCAAGTTCGAGCAGCTCGTCAAGTTCGAGCAGTTCGGCAAGTTCAAGCAGCTCGGCAAGTTCGAGCAGTTCAAAAAGTTCGAGCAGCTCGGCAAGTTTGAGCAGTTCAAAAAGTTCAAGCAGTTCAAAAAGCAGCTCGTCAAAAAGCTCGTCCTCTTCTTCCAAAAAGCCTGTCGACAGCCCCGTTACCGTTGACATAGGCAACATTCTCCCCGTAGAGGGCGAGGTGTCAAACCCGTTCAGCAACGGCGAGCCGGTATTATTCGAAACGCTCGGAGTATGGAAAACCCACGACGGGTGCGATATCCTGTGCGAACTCGGAACAGACGTAAAATCCATGTACGATGGCGTGGTTAAGTTTATCGACAACTCCTCGGTATACGGCGTGTGCGTTACCGTGGAGCAGTCTAACGGTCTTACCGTGGAATACTGCGGTCTTGCGAAAGAACTTAACGTCAAAGCGGGCTCGGTGGTAAAGCAAGGTGAAATTATCGGCAAAACAGGCAACACAAACTTTGTTGAAAGTCTGGAACAGCCGCATTTGCATCTTGCCGTAAGACAGAACGGCTTATGGATAGACCCCATGTCTGTCATTGATAATGCAAATTAATCGGCAAAAAACTTCCCCCGTTCACACGAACGGGGGATTTTTGTTGTAATATTGCACAAATGATTTTGCCGAATTTATTTGATAATGTAGAAATTGCCAAATATTCTTTACAATTACCCAACGATGTGTTATAATTATTATAAGTGAATGGGGCAGTCAGGCGGACTGAGGTTATTTGCATTATTTCGGGGGGGAAGTAAGTATGTCAATGATAGTAAAGAAAATGTTGACAATTATCACAATTGCTCTTGTGATAATGATTGTTATCATTGTATCGGTAAATGTCGTTATTTCAAAAAATCACAGCGATAATATAATGTATTCTCAGGTCAATGTAAGCGTAGGAGTCCTTAAAAACAGTATTCAGACGCAAATTGACCGTCTTAAAAGCATTGCGCTTGCATGGGGAATTGATGAGATAGATTATACCGCTGTAACGGGAAAAAAGTTGGATAAGGTCGACCAAAGGTGGGAAGAGTCAAAAGGTTCAGACTATGATTATGCCTGTATAACCGACCTTAACGGCATTATCTCGTGGAAAACGGAAAATTGTGAATTTGATGATCCCGAATTTTTTGCAGGATTGAATGAAAATGCCGTAAGCGGAATTTTTACAAATTCAAACACGGGGATTTCCGTCCGTTATGTAGGACCTGTTACATTCAATACAACAGGCGAAATCGTGGGATATTTCCTTGTCGGAATGGATTTGCGGGAAACGTCCGCTCTTGACGGGGTAAAATTACAGACAGGTGCCGATGTTTCGTTGTTCAGCGGAAATAATCGCTATGCCACCACCATAACCGACGAATCGGGAAATCGTGCGACAGATACGCCAATGTCGGACTCGATTAGCAAGGCCGTTATAACAGACGGTCGTGAGTATGTCGGTCAGGCAAATCTTTTCGGTCAGAATTATTTTGTCAGCTATCAGCCTATGACGGACTATCAGGGAAATGTAGTCGGCGCATACTTTGCAGGAGTTTCTTCGTCGGAGTCCGACTCGTCCTTTGTCAATATGGCTGTCGTTTCAGGCATTTTGGCTGTTGTCGTGCTTGTGTTGATTGATCTGGTAATGATGATATTCATAAGAAGGTTTGTCGGACAGCCCATTGTCGAGTCTAACCGAATTGCCGAAGAAATGCGAACAGGTCAGTTGAGCACGCCCGACTCGAATTTTAAATTCGGCAATGATGAAATAGGTCTGTTTGCGAAAAAGCTCGAAGAGGCAAAGCATAATCTGAGAGATTATATAAACGATATTTCAAGGCTGATTTCTATGATGGCAAAGGGAGATTTTTCGGGAAATCCAAACTACGAATATATCGGTGATTTTGTACAGATAGACGACTCGTTCAAGCTTATCAGAAAGAATTTGAGCGATATTATCCAGAATATCAATACCTCCGCCGACAGCGTAAGAAAAGGCGCAGAGGAAATGGCTGACGGTGCATCGCGACTCGCTAACGGCACATCGACGCAGACTTCTGCGATTGAAACGCTTGCAGCGGCTATTGAAGAGATTTCCGATCAAATTCATATAAATACCGAAAACACAGAAAAGGCAGACGAGCTTTCCAAGGTCACAGCCGACAGAATTTCCAATCAGGACAGAGAAATTTCCAATATGCTTGACGCTATGCAGGAGATCAAAGAGCGCTCCAATCAGATTGGCGATATTATCAAGACTATCGAAGATATTGCATTCCAGACTAATATACTCTCGCTCAATGCCGCTATCGAGGCGGCAAGGGCAGGAGAGGCAGGCAAGGGATTTGCGGTCGTTGCGGACGAGGTAAGAAATCTTGCTACTAAATCGTCCGAGGCGGCAGGCAGCACGACCGAGCTTATCACGGCTACGATTACAGCCGTAAACCACGGCGCAGAAATTGCCGAAAGAACCGCTGCGGCAATGGCGGAAGTCAAGAGTTTCTCCGAGCAGACGGGCGAGTATATCGCAAAAATTTCCAAAGCGTCTGAAATTCAGTTGAACAGTGTTAAGCGTATTGAGGAGGATACGGAGCAAATTCGTTCTGTAACCGAACGAAACAGCTTGACTGCCGAGCAGTCCGCAGCGTCCTGCGAAGAGCTGAGCGGAATGTCAAATATTCTCCAGGAAGAGGTTTCAAAGCTCAAAGCGTAATAAAGCTAAAACACAAGTTTATTATAGCAATTCCCCACCTGAATAGGGCGGGGATTACTGTTTTATGACAAAAGCGTCGAAATGATCTCGTTCGACACAAGAAAACCCTTCGCTGTAAGCGACAGTTTCCCGTTTTCAGTTCTGTAAAGCTCACGGGGAACAAATTTCAGCCGCTTTTCAAGCCGTTCATCAAGAGAGATGCCCTCCGAAAGCCGCAGCCCCAGCAAAACGCTTTCCTCGTATTTATCGGGATTTTCCTCCGTAATCAGCTCCTCCTGAAACTCTTTTTCAAGAAAATCCCCAAGATTTCTCGCCACGGCATAACGTTTCCCGTTATAATAAGAGTGAGCGGCAGGTCCTATCCCGACATACTCCTCCGAGTGCCAATATTTGAGATTGTGACAGCATTTCATACCGTCCTTTGCAAAGTTGCTTATCTCATATTGTGTGAAACCGCTGTTGTTTAGCAATTCCACTGCCGAAAGATATATTTCGGCGGTTTCGTCATCATCAGGCAGCAGCGGAGGATTTTTCCCGAAAGCCGTGTTCGGTTCAATTTTCAGCAGATATGCCGAAATATGCGTTATAGGCAGCTCTTTTAGCTGTGCAGCAGTATACATAAGCGCCGAACGGTCAAGATTTGGAACGCCGAGCATTAGATCCGCCGAAATATTGCGAAAACCGACCTTATTCGCCGCCAGTACAGCCTGCCTTGCCTGCTTGAACGTGTGCGTTCTCCCAAGAGCACGAAGTACGCTGTCCGACGCCGACTGCAATCCGACGGAGAGCCTGTTCACGCCGCACCCGAAAAGTATTTTCAGCGTTTCCTCGTCCATTTCAACAGGATTGCATTCAACCGTGATTTCGGCGCTTTTTGTTCGTTTTACTTCGGAGAGAATTTGCGAAATTTCCCGTGCCAACAGTATCGGCGTTCCTCCTCCGAAATACACAGTATCAAAAATCGCACCAAATCTCTCCTGATAACGTCGGATATTTCTGATAACAGCGTCCATATATTTTTTGGCAAGTCGGTTGCTGTATTCGGGAGTTAGCTGAGGGTTAAAGCCCACCGAATAGAAGTCGCAGTACGAGCATTTTTTTCGGCAGAACGGAACGTGTATATACAGTCCGACGGGTTTACTCATCATCGAGTTTAAGCACCGCCATAAAAGCCTCCTGCGGAACTTCCACCGTACCGAACTGCCTCATACGCTTTTTGCCCTCTTTTTGCTTTTCGAGGAGCTTTTTCTTACGGGTAATATCGCCGCCGTAGCACTTTGCAAGTACGTCCTTACGCAGAGCTTTGATTGTTTCTCTCGCTATGATTTTGCCGCCGACGCAAGCCTGAATAGGCACTTCAAAGAGCTGACGGGGAATATTTTCCTTCAGCTTTTCAGCCATTCTTCTAGCCTTTTCATAGGCTCTGTCCGCAAATACAATGAACGAAAGTGCGTCGATAACCTCGCCGTTCAGCATAATATCAAGCTTTACAAGCTTTGACGGAGCAAATCCTATCATCTCGTAATCATAGCTTGCATAGCCCCGTGTCCTTGATTTAAGCGCGTCAAAAAAGTCATAGACGATCTCGTTCAGCGGCAGCTCATAATGCAGGTCGACACGCTTTTCATCAATATATTTCATATCCTTGAATATGCCCCGTCTGTTCTGACAAAGCTCCATAATACTTCCGACATAATCCGACGGAGAGTAAACGTGAGCGTTCACCATAGGCTCGCAGCTCTGTGCGATAAGCGTTGTATCGGGGAAGTTGGTGGGGTTGTCTATCATTTTTACCGTGCCGTCCGTCATTTCGATTTTGTAGACGACCGAGGGCGCAGTTGTGATAATGTCGAGGTTATATTCTCTTTCAATTCTTTCCTGGATTATCTCCATATGGAGAAGTCCCAGAAAACCGCACCTGAAACCAAATCCGAGTGCCACCGAGCTTTCGGGTTCAAATGACAGCGAGGCGTCGTTCAATTGCAGCTTTTCAAGAGCGTCACGCAAATCAGGATATTTTGCGCCGTCGGCAGGGTAAATTCCGCTGAAAACCATAGGATTTACTTCTCTGTAACCCGGAAGAGCCTCATCGGCAGGATTTTGTGCATTTGTTACGGTATCGCCGACCTTTGTGTCGCCTATCGACTTTATTGAGGCAGTGATATAGCCTACCTCGCCTGCTTTCAGACCGCTTGCGGGGACAAGTTCTGTCGCTCCCATATAACCCGTTTCAACAACGGTAAATTCCGCACCCGAAAACATCATACGAATTTTATCGCCCGGTTTTACCGAACCTTCTTTTATGCGGACGTAAACGATAACTCCCTTGTAGCTGTCGTAAACGCTGTCAAAAATAAGCGCCTTTAACGGAGCGTTTATATCTCCCTTCGGGGCAGGTATTTTCTTCACAATATCTTCCATAACTGCGTGAATATTGATACCCATTTTTGCGGAAATTTCGGGAGCGTCCATAGCCTCAATTCCAATCACGTCCTCAATTTCGTTTTTTACTTCTTGGGGACGGGCGCTTGGAAGATCGATTTTATTGATCACGGGAATAACTTCAAGATCGTTTTCTACCGCAAGATAAGTGTTTGCAAGCGTCTGAGCCTCAATTCCCTGAGATGCGTCAACAACAAGCACAGCGCCCTCGCAGGCAACCAGCGACCGTGACACCTCATAGTTAAAGTCAACGTGACCGGGAGTATCAATAAGGTTGAAGATATATTCCTCGCCGTCGTCAGCGTGATATTTCAGACGGACTGCCCGTGCTTTTATGGTAATTCCTCGCTCCCGTTCAATATCCATATTGTCGAGGAGCTGTTCTTCCATATCACGGAGAGCGACAGTTTCCGTCTGCTCCAGTATTCTGTCCGCAAGAGTAGACTTTCCGTGGTCGATATGTGCGATTATGCTGAAGTTTCTAATTTTATCCAGATATTCCATTCGGTCAGTTATCCTCCATATATTCAGCGTCAAGATACCATTCGATTTTTTCAAGATTATTGAGAAAATCCTTTTCAGTTTCCCAGCTCGGCAGGTCGAAATTCTTCCAGCGTTCATTCTTCATAAGCTGCCGTACAACGTAAAGGTCGTTTTTGCGCTTTGTAGCGGACTCCTTGTATTCTCTTAAAGGAGCAAAAACGCCGTATTCTCCCTCAAGACGGTACAGTATAAACTCTCCGAATTGATATACGTCAAGCCCGTTTCCTTTAAACAGCGTTTTCACAACCGTTTTTTCCATAACGACAGGAGTTTCATTCAGCGTGAAAATGGCAAGCGGCTTGCCTTTTGCGTGAGTTTTATCGTGTTCTGACGCAATTTTAGTATATTCGCTCTCGTCATAGGAGTAATCTTCAGAATATACATAATAGTGGCTTGCGGGATTTTGGTAGCATTGTACCACCACAAATTTCTCCTCGCCGTATTCCTTTTGATAAACAGTATCACGAGGCTCATAAAAAGCGCCCACGACAAGCTTTATCGCCAAAGCAAAAATTCCCGTTGATACGACTACTATCAGCATAGGAAGAATTTTTAAAAAAATTTTCTTGAATTTACTCATATTATTCCTTTCTATAATACACACAATTTGATTATACCATATAAAAAGCATTTTGAAAAGCGGTTTTTTCAAAAAATTAAGAAAATTTAAAAATTCCCCTTGACAAAAGGAAGAATATCTGTTATAATAACCTTTGTTGGTGTAAAGATATTTGTATTTACAGTACGCCGGGAAGATTTTTTCATATCTCGGCGCATAATTTGCGGTTAGATTTTATTTATGAACGGTAATTTGGTGCTGCTTTTGGATATTTACGGAGAGCTGCTTTCAAAAACTCAGCGAGAGGCTCTCGATATGAAATATAATTCCGATTTGTCGCTGTCGGAAATAGCAGAGGAAATGGGCGGAGTTTCAAGACAGTCGGTAAACGAGGCTCAGAGAAACGGCGAAAAAAAGCTGTTGGAGTTGGAGAAAGTTCTCGGAAACGCTGAAAGGCTGGCGGCAGGGAATAAGAAAATCGGCGAGGCAAAGGCTCTTATAGAGCAGATAAGCAGAGATTTTCCCGACGAGCGGCTTGCAAGGCTGTCGGGTATCATTGATGAAATGGAAAAGCTGATATAAGGGGGTGTTGTTGTGGCTTTTGAGGGATTGTCGTCAAAGCTAAATGCGGTTTTCAGTAAGCTGAAAGGTCACGGAAAGCTTACCGAAAAGGATATAAAGGACGCAATGCGTGAGGTCAGAATAGCACTTCTTGACGCAGACGTGAGCTTTAAGGTCGCAAAGGATTTCGTAAATAAAGTAAGCGAAAAGGCGTTGGGCGCAAAGGTTATGGAAAGCCTTACTCCTGCACAGCAGGTTATTGATATAGTCCGTTTCGAGCTTATCGAGCTTATGGGAAATACCACGGCAAAGCTTGATTTTCCGTCAAAACCGCCTTGCGTGATTATGATGTGCGGACTTCAGGGCGCAGGTAAAACGACACATTGTGCAAAGCTTGCCAAGTGGCTTATGGCACAAAACCGCAGACCGCTTTTGGTTGCCTGCGACGTTTACCGTCCTGCGGCTATCGACCAGTTGAAAATCGTGGGCGAAAAGGTAGGCGCACACGTTTATGAAGAGCGTTTGGGAGATCCCGTTGAGATTGCAAAGCACGGCGTTAAATATTCAAAAGATCAGGGATTTGACACGGTTTTGCTTGATACGGCAGGACGTTTGCATATTGACGAAACGCTCATGGACGAGCTGAAAAAAATCAAGGCAGAAACTTCACCGAATGAAATTCTGCTTGTAGTCGACTCTATGACGGGTCAGGACGCAGTAAACGTTGCACAGAGCTTTAATGATGCTCTTGATATAACGGGCGTTATTCTGACAAAGCTTGACGGAGATACAAGAGGCGGTGCTGCGCTTACGGTTCTCGCTATAACGGGCAAGCCCGTAAAGTTTGCCGGAATAGGCGAAAAACCCGACGATATAGAGCCGTTTTATCCCGACAGAATGGCGTCGAGAATACTCGGAATGGGCGATGTGCTTACACTCATTGATAAGGCAAAAGCCACTTTTGACGAAAAAGAGGCTGAAAAAACCGTCAAAAAGCTCGAAGAAAACAAGTTTGACCTTAACGATTTGTACGCTCAGTTTGTGCAGATAGAAAAAATGGGCAATATCAAAAGCCTGCTCAATATGATACCGGGCGTTGCGGGAAAGGTCAAGGACGAGGACATTGACGAGAAGAAAATGCCGCACACAAAGGCAATTATTACCTCAATGACAAAGCGTGAGCGTGAAAAGCCGTCAATAATAGATGCAAAGAGAAAGCGCCGAATTGCCGCAGGTTCAGGCACGTCCGTTGAAGAAGTAAATCAGCTTTTAAAGCAGTTTGAGCAGATGCAGAAGGTTATGAAACAGATGGGCTTTACGGGAAAAGGCAAGAAAAGGCGTTTGCCGAAATTCCCGATGAATATGGGCGGTTTTCCGATGTGATTTGCGCCGATAAGCAGGGTTTTTGCAAAATATGAGAAATATTTTCGCATAAAACAGGTTTTACCTGATTTTATATAATGATTATTGAAAGGAGTATAATCCGATGGCAGTAAAAATCAGACTCAGAAGAATGGGCGCTAAGAAAGCTCCGTTCTATCGTGTTGTTGTTGCTGACTCTCGTTTCCCCCGTGACGGTCGTTTTATCGAGGAAATAGGATATTATGATCCCACAAAGGAACCCGTTGTTGTAAACATCGACAAGGAAAAAGCAGACGCTTGGATCAAAAAAGGCGCTCAGCCCACCGATACAGTTAAAAGACTGTTGAAGGGCTAATTATTTTCAGGGTATGGTTTTTTGTTCAGACAATTAACCTACGGAAGGGAAAGTTTATGTTAAAGGAACTTCTTATTACAATAGCTGCTGCTCTGGTAGAGGACAAGTCTGCCGTTGAAGTTACGGTTGACGCTCCCAATGAAGAGGACGTTGTGGTTTATCACCTCCACGTTGGTCCCGACGATATGGGCAGAGTAATTGGAAAACAGGGCAGAATTGCCAAATCTATCCGCACGGTTATGCGTGCAGGTGCTGTTCGTGTGAACGAGAAGATTTCCGTTGAAATCGACTGATAATTGATTTTAAGGAAAAAAAGAAAGCTCCGTCAAAAGCGGAGCTTTCATACTGCCGATAAAGCCTTATCTGCGTCGTCAGCGTCACTGCAACAGCCACAAAGGCTAGTTGCAGTAACGCTTTCTAGCATCTAAGGTTTTCTCGACAGTCTGAGAGTTTATACAGCCAAAAAGCTCCGTCAAAAGCGGAGCTTTTTTTGTGATTTGCAAGGCTGTCGGGAACGCCTTATTTTCTGCTTTTTGATTTCTTTGCCGCTCTTCTTTCGGAACGGTAAGGAACGTTTGCCCCTGCATTCGGAGCGTCGGGATTCATAACACGTTCACGCTGAGGCGGCTCGACACGGATAGGAATAGTCAGAACCAGTCTTACTGTTTCCTCACGGATAGCCGCTATCATCTCGTCGAACATATTAAATCCCTCAAAGCGGTACTCCTCGACAGGATTTCTCTGAGCATAACCTCGCAGACCGATACCGTTTTTCAGCTCGTCCATAGCGTCAATATGATCCATCCAGTACTTATCAACGGTTTTCAGCAGACAAACACGCTCGACCTCACGCATATTATCCGAACCCATATCCTGCTCACGCATATTGTAGATCATATTGCCTCTGCCCTGAATAAAGTCTATAATATCCTTCTGTGTAAGATTGTTAAGCTCATCGGTAGTATAACGCAAATCAAGGTCCATAACGAACAAATTCATATAATGCGAACGAAGTCCGTCAAGATTCCAGTTATCCGCAATATCGTCCGAGCAGTAGGTCTTTACGTTCTCTTCAATATCCTGATTCATCATCTGAATAACATTATCACGGATATTTTCGCCGTCCAGCACCTTCTTTCTCTGCGAGTAGATAGTCTGGCGCATTTGCGACATAACGTCGTCGTAATCAAGAACGTGCTTACGCATAGCGAAGTTGTTGCCCTCTATCTTCATCTGGGCGCTTTCGATAGCGTGAGTGAGAAATCCTGCGGCAATCGGAGTATCCTCGTCGAAATTCATAGTTTCCATAAGCCGCTGTACTCTTTCGCCGCCGAACAGCCTCATAAGGTCATCTTCCATTGAGATAAAGAAACAGCTTTCTCCGGGGTCGCCCTGACGGCCCGAACGTCCTCTGAGCTGATTATCTATACGTCTTGACTCGTGACGCTCCGTACCTATGATATAAAGTCCGCCTATATTACGCACTTCGTTTGCCTCGGGAGAAATTTTCTCTTCGTATTTCTTGTTTAGCTCCTGATACTTTTCTCTTGCAGAAATAATCTCCTCGCTGTCTGTTTCGGCAAATCCCGTTGCCTCTCTTATAAGGTCCTCGGAATAGCCGAGCTTTTTCATCTCAGCGATAGCAAGATACTCGGCATTACCGCCAAGCTTAATATCCGTGCCTCGTCCCGCCATATTCGTGGCAATGGTCACCGCACCTTTTTTGCCTGCCTGAGCGACGATTTCCGCCTCACGTTCGTGGTTCTTTGCATTGAGCACCTCGTGCTTTATGCCTCTTGCCTTGAGGAGCTTTGAAAGCTGTTCGGATTTTTCGATAGTGACAGTACCCACAAGAACAGGCTGTCCTTTTCTGTGACATTCCTCTACCTGGTCGCATACGGCTTTAAGTTTGCCGTTGATGTTCTTGTATATTTTGTCGTGGTTATCTATACGGATAACAGGCTTGTTGGTGGGTATTTCGATAACATCGAGAGAGTAAATCTGCCTGAATTCGTCCTCTTCCGTCATAGCCGTACCGGTCATACCCGAAAGTTTATTGTAAAGTCTGAAAAAATTCTGGAATGTAATAGTTGCAAGCGTTTTGCTTTCGTGGTTTACCTTAACGCCTTCTTTTGCCTCTATTGCCTGGTGAAGTCCCTGATTGTAGCGGCGTCCGAACATCAGACGTCCCGTAAACTCGTCTACAATGACGATTTCTCCGTCTTTTATGACGTAATCGACATCAAGTTTCATAATACCGTTCGCACGTATCGCCTGATTGATGTGGTGGAGCAGGGTCATATTATCGGGATCCATAAGATTTTCAACGCCGAAGTATTTTTCTGCTTTTGCGACGCCGTTGGGAAGAAGGTTGCAGGTTTTTGACTTCTCATCGACAAGATAATCTCCGTCAAACTTGTCATCATATTCTTCCTTTGTATCGACCTCAACAACAACGTCTTTTTTAAGAGTTTTAGCGAATTTGTCTGCTCTTTCATACAGATCGCTTGAGCTGTCGCCTCGTCCCGAAATGATAAGCGGAGTTCTTGCCTCGTCTATCAGTATCGAGTCTACCTCGTCGACAATTGCAAAATTATGTCCTCGCTGAACCAGATCCTTTTTGTAGATACACATATTATCACGAAGATAATCAAATCCCAGCTCGTTGTTTGTCGCATAGGTAATATCGCACGCATAAGCCGCACGGCGCTGGTCGTTGTCAAGCTCGTGAGAGATAAGTCCTACCGTAAGTCCGAGAAAACGATGAACCTTTGACATCCACTCGCTGTCGCGTTTTGCAAGATAATCATTTACGGTAACGATATGCACGCCTTTTCCCGAAAGCGCATTAAGATACGCAGGAAGGGTTGCGACAAAGGTTTTTCCTTCGCCTGTTCTCATTTCTGCAATTCTTCCCTGATGAAGAACGATACCGCCTATAATCTGCACGGGATAGTGCTTTATGCCGATAACTCTGCTTGACGCCTCTCTGCAAACCGCAAATGCATCGGGAAGAATATCGTCAAGCGTTTCTCCGTTTGCAAGACGCTCCTTTAGCAGATTTGTCTGGTTTTTCAGCTCCTTGTCGTTCATTGCCTGATATTTAGGCTCTAAATCAAGCACTGCCTGCTTGATAGGCTCAATTCTTTTCAATTCTCTTGAAGAATACGTTCCAAAGATTGATTTGATAATTCCCATTATTTTCTGCCTTTCTTTCAACTACTGCAAAAAATTAAAACATACAAATATATTATACACTAATTTTATGCTTTTGTCAACAGAATTTTAGCGTTATTTTGGGCAATAATAGATGTAAACCCATGAAAGCGAGGTGAAAAAAATGTATCCCTATCCCGATGAGATAAATAATCCCGACCCGAACGACGAGGAACAGCTTATGCACGTATCCAGCGGACAGGACTGCACGGGTCTTATACCTGCTGCTCCCGTGACCGAAGACGAGTATGAAAGCTACGAAGAAACCTATGATTTTCTCCCGAATGCAGCTTCGCCGGAGCCAAGAAACCGCACCTGAAAAGGCTTATTTTGTAAAATTTGTTGAAAACGTGTTGAAATCGTTTAAAATCCTTTTATCAAGCGGATATTTTGCAAATCATGACAGATAATATTTTCGTCAGATATTACCTCAAAAAGGAGTGATTGCATATGTCAAAGCTAAAAAAACCTGCTTTATTTGCCGCCGCATTATTGACTTCACAGACGCTTTCGCTGTGCAGTGCAAGCGCTGATTCGGTTTATTTTGTTCTTCGTGAATATGACGGAAAAATCGCCCTCTTTCAGGAAAACGAAAGCGAACCTCTGGCGGTTTATAAAACTCCTATCAATTCGCTTTATCCTGCCGACAAAGAGCTTCTCAGGGACGGCATTCGATTAAAAACCGAGGCTGAAATTTCAAGGCTTATCGAAGATTTGGATTTGGAGAATTGAAATTTTCACAACGAACGCCGATTCTTTCGGCGTTTTGTTCGTTAAAACGGAGAAAAAATGTAAACAAAATGTTAATAAGCAACTAATTATTATAATTTGTCCTTTATTTCCCTAAAAACGATAATTTGTCCATTGTAAAAAACGCTCAAAAATAGTATAATAAAAGAGGTTGATATTTGACGGTTTTATCCGTTGGGGAAGTGATTTTTTGAAGAAAAATCCGTCGGAACAAAGCTTTGGCGGAAAAATCTTTCAGGGGCTGATAACCTTTTTGGTTTATATTTTTTTTCGTCCCAAAATAATTTATGCAGATAAATTTTTGAAAAAAAGCCTGAAAAAAAAGCCCTGCGTTTTTGTCGCAAATCATACGCACCATTTTGACGGAGCGTTTTGCGGAGCGGTTCTGGGCAGATACAAGCCGTGGGTGCTTGTCACGAAAAAATGGTTTGACAAGCCGAAAGTCGGCAAGCTCATCTCGCTATGCAGGTGTATACCGATTGCTCTTGACGAGGCTGACGGAGAGTGGTTTAAAATCTCCGAAGAAATCATAAGCCGAGGCGGCTCGCTTATTATATTTCCCGAAGGCGGACTTTCAAAGAGCGGTAAAATAGAAGACTTTAAGCCCGGTGCGGCTTTGATTTCGGCGAAAACGGGCATTCCGATAGTACCTTGCGCAAATTACGGTACTTACAGGTTTTTCTTCGGTATGAGGCAGAAGTTCTATATCGGACAGCCGATAGAGAGCGCTTGCCCTCCCGATGTCCGTCATAGCAGATACGCAAGAGATCTTATCTCAAAGGCACATACGGCAGTGGTGGAAAATTACGCTCTTCTTGAAGAGAAGTACGGCAAAATTGTAAAAAACGGTGAAATAACCGATTAAATGATATTTTTACGGAGGAAAAAGTTATGACAAACGAAGAAATCTGCGCTAAGATCAAAGCGATGCTGGTCGAAAATTTAAGAATACCCGAAGATGAGCTTGAAAACGACTCTGAGCTTTTCGGCGATGACATCGGACTTGACTCGATCGATTCAATTGAAATTATTGCTGGAATTGACAATCTCTTCGGAGTTCAGATGACAGGCGCTGCAAGAGAGAATTTCCAGAGCATAAATACTCTTGCAAAGTTCGTTGAAGAGCATCTGTAAGAGAATTTTGCAAAGTCTCGCCTGCGCTGTGGGACTTCCGATTGTAATTATTTACGGGTAGCAGCCGAAAAACGGCTGCTATTCTGCGGCATAAGGCAGCATTGTACTGCCTTAAAATATGTCATGAAATGAGGAAAAACGATGAATAATTCCGATAGAAGAGTTGTCGTAACAGGTCTTGGACTTTGCTGCGCTCTCGGCGACAATGTTTCCGAATGTTGGAACAATGCGGTAAACGGCATTACGGGCATAAAAGAAATAAACACATTTGATACGGAAGGCTGTTATGCAAAGCTCGGCGCAGAGTCGCATATCCCCTCAAAGGAGCTGTCCGGCGAGGATTATGACCGCTCGTCGCTGCTGTGCATAAAAGCTGCCGGAGAGGCGCTTTCGGACGCAGGATACGAAATCACAGAGGAAAATTCCGACAGGATAGGCGTTATTATAGGCAACTGCGTAGGCGGTGCAGCAAGCATTGACGTTTATTACACCGATGAAATGAAAAACGGCGGCGGAAAGTCCTCCGATATTCTCAAAATGACCGCTTCGGCTATTGCAAATAACGTCGCAAAGCATTTCGGAATGAACGGCGTGACCGCAAATATCGTAAATGCCTGTGCAGCAGGTACGATAAGCCTTTCCTATGCCTGCGATTTGATAAGAGCAGGAAAAGCGGACGCTTTTGCGGCAGGCGGCTCAGACAGCTTTACTTCGCTTGCTTTTGCAGGATTTCACGCTCTTCAC
This sequence comes from uncultured Clostridia bacterium, assembly GCA_947624555.1. Classification (GTDB taxonomy): domain Bacteria; phylum Bacillota; class Clostridia; order Oscillospirales; family Ruminococcaceae; genus CAG-115. The sequence continues at coordinate 24,455 of CANQKW010000013.1, read as the reverse complement.
GCACTTGATGAAAACCCTTGCTCTCCGTTTAACAACAGCCACGGCATTACTCTCGGAGAGGGTGCGGGCGTTCTCATTATCGAAAGCTACGAGCACGCCGCTGCAAGAGGAGCTAAGATTTACTGCGAGATATTGGGTTCGGGCGTAAGTTCCGACGCACATCACATCACAGCTCCGCGTCCCGACGGAGAGGGTCAGATGCTTGCGATAAACAGGGCAATAAAGAAATCCGGACTTGAGCCGAAGGACATTGACTATATCAACGCTCACGGCACGGGTACGGCAAAGAACGACGAGGCAGAGTTTCTGTCGCTGCACACGATTTTTGGCGAAAACAACCACCTTTCCGTAAGCTCCACAAAATCTATGACGGGACACTGCCTTGGTGCGGCAGGCTCTATTGAGGCTGTTCTTACCGTTAAATCCGTCTGCGAAAATGTCGTTCCTCCGACGATAGGCTATACCGAAGAAAATCTTGAAACGCTCAAAGAAAAAGCAGGAAATATTGATTTCGTACCCAACAAAAAGCACGAAAAAACCATAAATTACGCTGCGTCAAACTCCTTTGCGTTCGGCGGAAACAATGCGTCCGTGGTATTTGCAAAAGAGCCTCATAAAATCCCCGACAATACCAATAATGAGCGCATTTTTGTTACGGGCATAGGCGAGATAATCGGCAAAAACCGCATTGAAATATCCTCCGACGATTACAAAGAGCACGGCATTAAAATGGCGTTCTGGAGAAAGCTTGACAGATTTTCACAGCTCCAGCTTGTCGGCGGTATGAGAGCACTCCGTGACGCAGGAATTACCGTTGATGACAACAATTCGGCAGATATAGGAATTATCATCGGTACGGCAAACGGTCCTCTTACCGAAATAGTAAATTTCCAGAAAAACGTTATAGAAAACGGCACGGCAAGCGGTTCTGCGTTTTCTTTCCCGAATACCGTTTACAATGCGGCAGGCGGCTATTTCTCGATTTTTGCGGGAATAAAGGGTTACAACGTAACCAATGCTAACGGCAATCAGGCAGGCTTGCAGAGCTTGTGCTATGCAGCAGATGTCCTCAGAAACGGCGACGAAAGCATTATGGTTGCGGCAGGAGTTGACGAATGTACCGATGTTACTGAATTTCTCAGCGGCAGACTGGGACTTACCGATAAGGGCGTTGTGCTGGGAGAAGGTTCGGTTTCGCTTATCCTCGAAACGGAAAAGTCTGCAAATGCTCGCAGTGCGAAGAAATATGCAGAGCTTAAAGGCTGGTCCTGCGCTCATAAATCCGTTGAGTTTGGCAGCATAGCAGGCTCAGAGAGCGCTCTGGAAAAGGCAATTTTGGGGGCTTGCGAAAATGCCGGAATAAGCACCGCCGACATTGATATTGTAAGCGGATTTGCAAACGGCGATAAAGAGCTTGATGAGCTTGAAAAGAATGTTTTTGCAAAGCTTTTCGGCGAAAAATGCAGGTTTATAAACGTGAGAGAAGAGGTCGGAGAGGCAGGCGCTGCCGCTGCCGCTGAACAGGCAGCCGTGCTTGCAAAGACCCTCAATGAAGGCAATAACGGCACTTATGCGCTGGCAGTTTCTGTCGGTTCGGGCGGACAGTATTCGGCTGTCGTATTGAAGAAAGTAGGTTAATGTGGAAAATAAAGTCGCACTTGTAACAGGCGCTTCAAGAGGAATAGGACGTGCCTGCGCTCTTAAATTAGCCGAAAACGGTTATGATATATGCGTTAATTATAATTCAAACGAGCAAAAAGCCGCAGAAGTCGTTGCCGCAATCGAAAAAACGGGCAGAAAAGCCGCTGCGTTCAAAGCGGATACCGCCGATCTGAAAGCGGTTCAGAATATGTTCCGTGAGATTAACAAGATATTCGGCAGGCTTGACGTTCTCGTAAACAACGCAGGAGTCGTCGATGACGCTTATTTGCTTATGATAAACGAGGATAGCCTGTCCAAGAGCCTTGATATTAACATCAAGGGATATTTTCATTGTGCGCAGGCTGCCGCTCTCAAAATGATAAAAACAGGCGGAAAAATAATCAATATCTCGTCGGTAAGCTCCGTTCTGGCAGTTGAAGGACAGGGCGTCTATTCGGCAACCAAGGGTGCTGTCAACTCAATGACAGCCACTCTTGCCAAGGAGCTTGCGCCGAGGAAAATCACCGTGAATGCTGTAGCTCCGGGATTTATTGAAACCGAGATGATAGACGCAATCCCCGAGGATAAGCGAGAGGGTTACTTAAAGTCCGTTCCTTCGGGACGTTTCGGCACAGCGGACGAGGTCGCTTCGGTTGTAGTTTCGCTTTGCTCTGACGCATTCAGCTATATGACAGGTCAGGTAATCGTCCTTGACGGCGGTTTAAGCCTGTGACAGGGAGAAAAAATGATGAATTTACTCGAAATAAACAAGAGAATTAAACAGCGTCCGCCGTTTCAGATGATCGAACGTGTAACAGAGCTTATCCCCGATAAAAGCGCAGTCGGTATTAAAAATGTTTCGGTCAACGAGCCGTATTTTATCGGGCATTTTCCCGACGCACCGATAATGCCGGGTGTTCTTCTTATTGAGAGTGCGGCGCAGCTTTGCAGCCTTGTAATCGCACCTGAAAGCGCAGCATCCGATGAAAATAAGTTGTACGTTCTTTTGAAAGTCAAGGATTTCAAGTTTTTAAAGCCCGTTATTCCCGGAGATACCTTGCAGATTTCCGTGAATTGTGTTCTGGCAAGCGCTGCAGCATACGAGTTTGAGGCGAAAATTTCAGTCGACGGAGTGGTAAAAGCCAAGGGCAGTATGCTGTTTACTTCTATGGATAAAAACGCCGTTTACGGCGAATAAAAGCGGTGATGATTTATGAAAATTGACCTTGCTTCCTGCATTGTAACGGGCGGTTCTTTTCTTCGTTTGAGAGTTGAAAACGCAATGGAGAATTACCACGCCGCTTCTGTTGATTATTTTGAAATGATTTTGTCAAAGCGCAAGGAGGCGTTTTGTGACAGCGCCTGCGGATTTCTGCTTTTGGACAGTCTGCTCCAGAAGAATAAAATAGCCCGTTCCGAGCTTATCATTACTGTTGACGAGCATAATCGTCCGCACGTTTCCGTTCAAGGGCTTGATTTCAGCATTTCACACAGCGAGGGTTGTGCAATTTGTGCTCTTGCGATAGGAAACAGCACGGAGGACGTGATAATAGGCTGCGATGTTCAAAGGATAAGAGATTATTCACCCGAAAAGATGTCAGAGCTTTCAAAAGCGTTTATGAACGATGATGAGCTTGAAGAGTTCAAGCGTTCAAATCACGACCCCGAGCGCTTTTTTACCGCCTGGACGCACCGTGAGGCTTATGTGAAACGTGCAGGTTCGGACATCTTTGATACGCTGAAAACAGCCAATCTTAACGGCGAATTTTTTATAGACGGGGAAATTTATCTTTGCGGCGAGCGTTACCGTTACAGCATAAACCGTCCTCAGCTTACCGAAGAAGAGCTGTCCGAGATTGAGGAGAAACAATGAAGGTTCTTGTAATAAACGGCAGTCCCAAAGGCGAAAAATCCAACACAATGAATGTCACCCGTGCATTTTTGAGCGGTTTTCCCGAAAGCGTCGGCATTGAAACGGTTGAACTTCACAAGCTGGATATAAAGCCTTGTTTGGGGTGTTATTCCTGTTGGGGCAAAACGAACGGACGCTGCGTTATCAACGACGATATGCAGGCTCTCAGGGAAAAAATACTCTCTGCGGACATTATTATCGAGAGTTTTCCGCTGTATTTTTTCGGTATGCCGTCAAAGGTCAAGGCGATGACAGACCGCTGTCTGCCGTTTATGCTGCCTTATTTAGGCGGTTTTTCCGAGAACAGGAATATCTGTTTTCACGAGCTGCGTGAAAAAATCCTGCTCAATAAAAAGCTGGTAGTTATTTCTTCCTGCGGATATGTTGATGCAAATGCGGTTTATCCTGCTCTTTTGAGGCAGTATGACCTGATTTGCGGAGAGGGAAAATACACGGCTATTTTGTGCGCACAGGGCGAGCTTTTTATTTCGGAGAATGCCAAACGTCAGCGTGACGGGTATCTTTCGGACATAAAAAAAGCGGGCGAGGAGTTTGCCGAAAAGCTCTCGTTGAGCGAGGAAACGAAAAAGCGCATTTCAAAGCCTATTTTGTCGCCGAAGGGGTTTGAAACGATAACCTCCGCTCATTGGGAGCATCAGATGAAATAAATTCAAAAAGTATCTTTGAACGCAAAAAATCAATTTGTTTTTCCTGCTTTTTTGAGCAGGTGCGGCACATTTTACTATGCACTATGCACTGTGCATTGTAAACTGCCAAAATCGGCTGGTTTTTTGCGTCCTTTGAACGCAAAAAAATGGGGGAAAACTCTTGTTTTCCCCCATACCCCTTTAGCGCCTTTGAACCGTGCCTTCGGCGACCAGAGAAACTTTTTTGAAAAAAAGTTTCTCTGGACTCTTCAAAAAACTTTTTGATAACTGCGCTGCAAGCGCAGCACTTCTTACTATTCACTATACACTATACACTGTAAGCTGACAGCCGGGTTTTATTTGTCATCCTTGCTGCGGTCGTTTTCCCGTATCTCCACACGGCGGATTTTTCCGCTGACCGTCTTTGGAAGTTCCTTCACAAACTCCACAACTCTCGGATACTTATACGGCGCCGTGTTCTTCTTAACATATGTCTGTATATCGGCTTTAAGCTCTTCCGTAGGCTCATATCCCTCCGTAAGAACGATTGTCGCCTTGACTACCTCGCCTCTTATCGGATGAGGAACGCCCGTTACCGCACATTCAAGCACCGCTGGGTGAGTTGCCAGAACAGACTCTATCTCAAACGGACCTATCCTGTAACCGCTTGACTTTATCACATCATCATTTCTTCCGACATACCAGTAATATCCGTCCTCGTCACGCTTTGCCGTGTCGCCCGTGTGGTAATATCCGTCGTGCCACACCTTTTTTGTAGCCTCTTCGTTGTTGTAGTAGCCTCTGAACAGTCCCGGAGTATGCTTGTAATCTCCCTTTACGACAATTTCACCCACAACTCCCGGCGGAACAGAATTTCCGTCCTTATCGACCAAATCGATCTCATAAAGCGGAGTAGGCTTTCCCATTGAACCGGGTTTCGGCGTCATTCCTATGATATTTCCTATGAGGCAGGTGCTTTCCGTTTGCCCGAAACCTTCCATTAGAGTAAGACCCGTTGCCTCTTTCCAGCGGTTAAACACGTCCGCCGAGAGCGCCTCACCTGCGATATTGCAATATTTAAGGCTTGACAGATCGTATTTTTCAAGACCCGCATTGATGAAAAATCTGTACATTGTCGGCGGAGCGCAAAACGTTGTGACTTTGTATTTTTCCATAATCGCCAGCATATTTTCAGGTATGAACTTGTCGAAATCATAAACGAAAATGCAGGTGCCCAAAGCCATTTGACCGTAGATTTTTCCCCAGGCGGACTTTGCCCAGCCCGTATCGGAAACAGTGAGATGAATGCCGTTCGGACAGACCTTTTGCCAGTGCTTTGCAGTCTGAATATGAGCAAGAGCAAGCGTGTGGTCGTGAACAGCCATTTTCGGATAACCCGTTGTTCCGCTTGTAAAGTACAGCAAGAAATATTCGTCAGCCTTTGTGGGCACTCTTTCAAGAGTTTCGGGATATTTTTTTATTTCCTCGTCAAAGCTGAGCCAGCCTTCTTTGGAACCGTTTACGATATACTTGAATTTAAGCTCTCCGTCGGTCTTTTTTTCTGCCTCGTCGATGAAATCAGCGACTTCTCCGTCGTGAGTGCAAACAACTCCCTTGACATCTGCCGCATTCATACGGTAAACGAAATCCTTTACCGTAAGAAGATAGGTCGCAGGAATAGCCACTGCCCCTATCTTAATCAAAGCGATCATCGTATACCAGAACTGATAATGCCTTTTCATCACAAGTATAACGTGGTCGCCTTTTTTTATGCCCTTTTCGAGGAACATATTTGCCGCCTGATTTGACAAAAGCGACAAATCCCCGTATGTCAGCGTTTTTTCATTTCCTTCAAGGTCGACCCACAATAAAGCCCGTCTGTCGGGTTCAAGCTGTGCAATTTTGTCTATGATGTCATAACCGAAGTTGAAGTTTTCGGGGTATTTTATGCCGAATTTTTTCAGCAAACCGTCCTCCCCGTATTCTTCGGTGACAAAATTGAGGTGATATGACTCAACGTCCATATTTAGTCTTAATTCCCAACCCTTCTTGTTTATTTAGCGGTAAAACCGGTATTTTATTCTCTTCCATTATCATTATAATATATAAATTATACTTTGTCAAGATTTGGACATTGAAAATTATGTGTAATTTATGTGTATATTGCACATTGAGTGATTTATCTTTTGATAAAAGGTCTTGAAAAAATTATTCTGATGTGTTACAATAGTATAGTAATTAAACGCTGTTCGTTATATAATCGCGTAGTGTGGGAACATTATGAGGAAAGTCCGGGCATCACAGAGCAGGGTAGCTGATAACATCAGCCGAGGGCGACCTTAGGGCAAGTGCAACAGAGATATACCGCAGCGGCTTTCAGCGGCTGTAAGGGTGGAAAGGCGAGGCAAGAGCTCACCGGAATTCGGGAGACCGGATTGCCATGTAAACCCTATCCGATGCAACGCCGATTGGTACGGGGAATAATGTGTCTGCTCGACGCACCCCGTTTAAGGCGGCTGGACTCTTTTGGCGACGAAAGAGCTAGATAGATGATTATACACGACAGAACCCGGCTTATCGACGGACAGCATTTAATTATTTTGCATTATCGCATAAATCTGCTCCTTCCGTATTTGGGGGGATTTTTATTTCGCTCATTTAGCAGGAAAACAAGAAATGCCCTCGTTATCGGGGGCATTTTGCGGTTTGAATGGAGCGGGATTGCGGTTAACAGCCTTTAAGATTTTTTTCTTCGCAGGAAACAGGGGAGTGTGCGGATTTTCCCTTTCCTGCGCTTATGTCGCAGGGAATAAATTCCGATTTGGAGCGGTTTCTCATAGATATTTTTTCAGGCTGTCGCAGTATTCCTGTTCTCTTTCGAGCAGTCTTTGTGCGTTTTCCTTGATTTTTTCTTCAGCGCCGTGCGAACGGTTTACGGCGTGCTGCATATCGATAATACCCATTGTTGTGCCTCTGAGCATAATTTTAGCGATATTCTGACTGCTCTGGTCAGAGGCGGTTTTCATTGCAATTCCCATTTTCGACATCATTTTCCCGAACGGAGGAACATCTTCAGCCTGTTCGTTCCTGCGTAAAAGCTCGTTTTTCGCCTGCTGAGCCACGCTTTTATAGCGCTCCTTTTCACGGTTGATTTCACGGAAAAGCTTGTTGTTCTTGCAGTGCTTTAAAACGTCCGAAGATGCCTCATAAGCCATTTGAGAGTTCCTGTAAACGGCATTCAGGATTTCCGCACTTTGCTGGTTTTTGAAGTTTGACATTGATAATTACCTCTCTTTCCATAGAATTATTCTGTACAAAATTCGAGGAAATATCAATGACAAAATTTGGGTAAAATCGCCCGATCAAAATTCGGGTTTCTTTTCTTCCTTGTTGTCGATTTTTTTAGCATTGAGTACCGCAATAGCAAGCAGGCACATCAAAACGCTCACCAGAAGTGAAATTGCAGTTCCTACCGCAATGCTCGCCGCATTATCGGAAAGCGAAAAATCGGGGTCTACGAGCATTTCTCCCGAAATAAGCTCCAAAAGCGTAAAAGGATTGTAGTCAAAACGGTCTAATCCTTGTGTGATCGTTTGGATAATTGTCGTACCGATATAAATGACAGCAGTCATTACTCCCGGTCTGGAGGTGCAAAGTCCCAAAGACAGGAAAATTGAAATCGTAAACACCATATATATTCCTGCCAGTGCACTTGCGAGAAGAATGATCCCGAAACTTATCTGATTGTCGGGGAAAAACGCATTACAAAGCACTCCGCAGAACAAACTTGCAAGGAAGATAATAATAAAGGTCGAAACGGGGTAGAGAATAAATTTCGCAAGGACATAACTCTTGCTGTTCAATCCGGAGCAAAGAGGCACTATCATCGCACGTTTTTTCTGTTCTCCGCCGGCAGCGGAGCAGAGAACCAGCATAATAACCAGCATTACCGTCGAAATCATACTCGACAAAGTCGCCGCATACATCAATCCTGCGTCATAATACATTGACGCCATATCGCCGAGATTTAATCCTCCGAGAATATCATCGCCCGAAAAATTCGCCGTTGAAATTGCCACATTTTGCGATTGTTCAAGATTTTCAAGAATTGCTCCCGTGAACTTAAACATCAGCAAATTTGCAAGAACCACAGCAAAAGCCGTGATTATTATTCCTCCCAGACGAAAAGTCCTCGTGAAATGTTTCCATTCTTTTTTTAGGCTGTATTTGAGCTGCATTTATCCCGCCACCTTTCTGAAAACTTCTTCCAGGGTCGCCGTGCCTATTTTAAAGCTTTCCACGATCATTTCATTATCGGCGATAATTTTTATAAGCCGCTTTGAAACTTCCTCTGCATTATCCGAGCCAAATCTGAAAATTCCCGTTCTTTCGTCAAATTCCGCTCTTGCAAAATCTATCCTCAGCAGAGCCATCTTGTTTTCCTGAGTAAGATTTCGCACGCTCAGATTGATAATATCGCCGCCGTGATTTCTCAGTATTTCAAAGAGCTTTCCCTCTTCCGCAAGCGTGCCGCCCGTCATTATGCCTATTCTGTCGGCAACCCTTTCAACGTCCGAAAGAATGTGCGTTGAAAGAATAATAGTACAGCCGATTGCTTTCAATCGGTTTATTATGTCGATAACTTCAAGTCTGCCCTGTGGGTCAAGCGCAGAAGTCGGCTCATCAAGGAGCAGCAAATCGGGATTTCTGATAATAGCCGCACCTATACCCAGACGCTGCGTCATACCTCTCGAAAAGCCTTTGGTGCGTCTGTCCGAAGAGTTTGTAAGACCTACGATATCCAGTACCTCTGATACACGTTTATTTATATCCCCGTCAAAATCTGCGCAAGCAGCGATATATTCGAGATATTCCCGGGCGGTCATATACCCGAAAATAGTGGGGCTTTCGGGCAGGTATCCGACCTTTACCGATTTTCCGCCGCCGATTTCGACCTCGCCGTCGTCCTTTTCGATGATATTTGTGATAATGTTCATAGTAGTGGTTTTTCCGCTGCCGTTTCTTCCGAGAAAGCCGTATATGTCGCCGTCGTTGACATTCATATCAAGCCCCCGAAGTACGGGGAAATTTCCGTAGGATTTTTTTAGTCCTCTGATTTTAACCATTTTTTCCCTCCTATGTAAATTGTTATTGCCTTATCCGAATTCAGACTTGCAATTTTAAAGCCGTATATCCGAAAAGGGATATCGCTTAACCTTTATTATACCTCATATTTGTGAAAATTGCGTGAAAATTATGTATTTACAAATCATACGAAATATGTTATACTATACAAAGAGAGGTGGATTATGAAGAAATTTTATATTTTTGATATGGACGGCACGCTTGCCTCTTCCATGAGATATTGGCGAGGTGCGGCGACCGTTGAAGATTGGGAAAACGAAGATGTTTGGGAGCAGATTTTTCAGAGAATGAAAAATCATTACCGCAATGACGTTGAGCTTAAAGACGGCGTTTCTGATTTTCTGAAAAAAGCCCAAAAAGCGGGAATTAGAATGTGCATTGCCAGCGCTACACGAAAAGACGTCGCCGAACCGTTCCTGAAACGTTCGGGAGTAATGGACTTTATGGAGTTTTATATAGATTGTCACGAAATCGGCGTTTACAAAGACCGTCCCGATATTTTTCTTCTTGCGGCGGAGCGTTTTGGCGCAGATATTTCGGAATGTGTTGTTTTTGAAGACTCTCCGCAAGCCGCCAAAGCAGCTAAGCAGGCAGGTTTTTACGTAGTGGGCGTCTTTGATCCGATAACGGTAAACGACGGAAATATCAAGCCTTATGTTGACGATTACATAGAAGATTGGCAAAATTACAAAATAAAAGCATAAGAAAAGCGCAGGCTGTTAAAAGTCTGCGCTCTTTTTTACGTAAATTAAACCACAGCGCCCTTGCTGATGTAGACAGGGAAATCTGCCGAACCGGTAATTGAGCGGTTTTTGGAGATAGTAACGTCCTTATCGGTGATTGCATTGATAAGCGACGCCTTATCTTCAATTACAGCGTCCTGCATTACGATACTGTTCTTTACGATAGCGCCCTTGCCGATTTTTACGCCTCTGAAAAGAATACTGTTTTCAACGGTGCCCTCGATAATGCAGCCGTCCGCTACAAGAGATGTCTTTACGGAGCAGTCAATGCCGTATTTTGCCGGAGCGACATCGCGAACCTTTGTATAAATCGGCGTATCAAGCGAGAATACTTCCTTGCAGATTTGTCGGTTCATCATATCCATTGTAGCCTTGTAGTAGGTTTTCATAGAGTCGATTATCTCATAATAACCCTCATACTTATATCCGAGAACCTTATAATCGTGCAGTTTATGCTGGAGAATATCGGTTTCAAAGCTGTAAAGGCTGCGGCATTCGCTTTCCTTTATCAGATCTTCAAGGAACTTTCTCTTCATAACGTAAACGTTCAGAGCAACATTCATCTCGCCGCTTATGGAAGGTCTTGAAAGAACATCATAAACGACGTTCTTGTCGTCAACACAAAGAACCGTTTGAGCCATAGCTCTTTCGGTGGGGTAAACGCCTCTTCCGTAAACGCAGGTAATATCAGCCTCGCTCTTCTCGTGGAATTCAACGATAGGCTTTATATCCATATTTGCGATGATATTGCTGTCGGACATTACCACATATTCGGCGTCGCTCTCTTCGATAAACTCATAAGCTCCTGCAAGAGCCTCAAGCCTGCCTCTGTAAATGCCGCTGCCCTCTCTTCCGTAAGGAGGAAGGATATGCAGACCGCCTGTTTTTCTTGCCAGATCCCACTCAGAGCCCATTCCGAGGTGGTTCATCAGAGAGTAATAATTCTGTTTAGTGATTATTCCAACCTGTGTAATACCCGAATTTACCATACTTGAAAGCGGGAAGTCCACCAGGCGGTATTTGCTTCCGAAGGGAACGCTTGCCATAGCTCTCGCTTTTGTAAGTTCGGGAAGAATTTGTTCGTGCATATTAGCAAAAATCAAACCCAGAACATTAGCCATACTTGCCATATCAAAAACATCCTTTCCTTAATCAAATATCTTTAGAAATCATAGCCTTGGGAGGAGCAATTGCCTTGTCGGAAACATTTACATTATGTCCGATAACAGCGACGCCCCACTGGTCCTTGTCCTCGATAAGTTCGGGACGTTCGCCGATATGTGCGCCTTCTCCGATAACGCAGTTTTCACCGACAATAGCATATTCGATGATAGCGCCTTTTTTGATAACGGAATTCGGCATTACGATACTGTCGCGTACAACAGCGCCTTCTTCAACGGTTACTCCTGCGAAAAGAACCGAGAAATCTATCATACCGTTGATTTCGCAGCCTTCAGCTATCATAGAGTTTTCAATGTGGCTTTGTGCGCCTGCATAATGCGGCGGCATTACAGGGTTTCTCGAATAGATTTTCCAGCTGTCGTCGAGGAGGTCGAGCGGTACGTTCGGGTCAAGAACGTCCATATTTGCCTCCCAGAGAGAGTCAATTGTACCAACGTCCTTCCAGTATCCGTCGAAGTGGTAAGCGACCATTTTCTCCTTATTGTCAAGCATAGCCGGAATAATATTTTTACCGAAGTCCTTGGTAGCGCTTTCATCCTGTTCGTTTTCGATAAGATACTTACGCAGCTTTGCCCAGGTGAAAACGTAAATACCCATAGAAATAAGGTTGGATTTCGGCTCTTTCGGTTTTTCGGCAAACTCGTAAATCTCTCCGTCAGCGTTTACGCTCATAACGCCGAAACGTGACGCCTCTTCCCACGGCACTTCCAGAACAGCGATAGTAGCGTCTGCTGCGTGCTGTTTATGGAAATCGACCATTTTCGCATAATCCATTTTGTAAATATGGTCGCCCGAAAGGATTACGACATATTCGGGGTTATAGCGGTCTACAAATCCGATATTCTGATAGATAGCATTTGCTGTTCCCGAGTACCAAGCCTTTCCCGACGCTGTTTCATAAGGCGGAAGAACGTGTACTCCTCCGTGAGCCCTGTCAAGACCCCACGGCTGACCGTTTCCGATATACTCGTTAAGAACGAGCGGCTGATACTGTGTCAGAACACCGACCGTATCAATACCCGAATTAACGCAGTTTGAAAGCGGGAAGTCGATAATTCTGTACTTTCCGCCGTAGGGAACGGCAGGCTTTGCCATATCTTGGGTAAGAGCGTAAAGACGGCTGCCCTGTCCGCCTGCCAGCAGCATTGCGACGCACTCTTTTTTAATGTGGTTCATAACTTTCCTCCTGTAATTTTTAAGATTTTGCCTTAGTATTATCGCTCTTCAAATCGGTTTTTTCCGATGATTTGTCAGACTTTCCGTCAGCCTTTACAACGCCTTCCGCATCAACAGCTTTTTTCCTGTCGAGCTGTGGGTCACGGATATTTTTCGGCTTGAAATACATCACCGACATCGGCGGTATATCCAAAGAAATTCTGTACAGCTCATCGTGCATAGGTTCGTCTTTGGCAGTAACAGTGCCGTTTGTAATTCCGCTGCCGCCGAACTTAACGTCGTCGGAATTGAATACCTCGACATAATCCGCATAATACGGAACGCCTATCTCGTATATTTCGTGACGGACAGGCTGGAAGTTGCACACAACGATCAATTCGTCCTTGTTGTCCGCAATTCTCCTGAAAGCGATCACGCTGTTGGAGTTATCCTCTGCGGAGATCCAGTGGAAACCTTCCCAGCTCGTATCACATTCCCACAAAGCCGGCGTTTCCTTATAGAACTTATTCAGTGCCTTGACATAGTTGAAATATTTGTGGTGAGGTTCAAATTCAAGAACCTCCCAGTCAAGCTGCGACTGGAAATTCCATTCCTTGTACTGAGCAAATTCCTGTCCCATAAACATCAGCTTTTTGCCGGGGTGAGCCATCATATATCCCAGGAAAGTCCTCATCGAGTGGAAACGGTATTCACGGGGACCGCCCATTTTGTCCAGCATCGAGCATTTTCCGTAAACCACCTCGTCGTGACTTATCGGGAGCACGAAATTTTCCGAGAACGCATAATAGAACGAGAACGTTACAAGATTGTGGTTATACGGACGACCGAGAGGGTCCATACTCATATAACGTATCATATCGTTCATCCAGCCCATATTCCACTTGAAGTTAAATCCAAGTCCGCCTATATCGGCAGGCTTTGTGACCATAGGCCACGCTGTCGATTCTTCGGCGATCATCAAAATATTCGGATGTTCTCTGAAAACAGCTGCATTCAGCTTTTGCAGAAAAGCAATAGCCTCAAGATTTTCCTTGCCGCCCTTGTTGTTGGGACGCCATTCTCCGTCACGGCGGTCATAGTCAAGATAGAGCATAGACGCTACTGCGTCCACTCTCAGACCGTCGATATGGTATTTTTCTATCCAGTAGTTTGCGTTGGAAACAAGGAACGATTGAATTTCAGGCTTGCCCCAGTCAAAAATGTGCGTTCCCCAGGATTTGTGTTCTCTTCTGAACGGGTCTGCATATTCGTAACAGCTTTCACCGTCCCATTCATAAAGTCCCGCTGCGTCCTTCGGGAAGTGACCCGGAACCCAGTCGAGGATAACGCCTATTCCTGCCTGGTGGCACGAATCGACAAATTCCATAAAGTCGTGCGGAGTGCCGAAACGTGACGTGGGGGCGTAATATCCGATCTGCTGATAACCCCACGAGCCGTCAAACGGATATTCTCCGATAGGCATAAGCTCGATATGAGTATATCCCATTTCCTTTACATACGGGATAAGCTCGTCGGCGATCTGGCGGTAGCCGAGATAATTTTCTCCGGCTTTTTTCCACGAACCGATATTTACCTCGTAGATATTCATAGGACTTTTGTAAACGTTTGTTTTGGAGAGCTTTTCGGTATAGGCTTTATCCTTCCAGTTATAACCGTCAAGGTCGAAAAACTTTGTTGCGGTATTCGGACGCAGCTCCATATGAGTGCCGTACGGGTCTGCTTTCAGCTTGATAAGTCCGTCCTTTGCCTCGACGCTGTACTTGTAGTTGTCGAAGGTTTTGATACCCTCCGCAAAAAGCTCCCAGATACCGCCGTCGTTGATTTTGTTCATATAGCCGCGGGATCTGTCCCAGTGGTTAAAATCTCCCACAACGCTTACCGACTTTGCGTGCGGCGCCCAACACCTGAAAACAACGCCTTCCCTGCCGTCTTTTACCATTTTGTGAGAACCGAAAAAATCATATGAGTGCGAGTTTTCGCCGTTAAAAAATAAATGCAGCGGAACTTGGTATTCTTCGGGAACCGTTATTGACATTTATCAATGCCTCCTTTTTTTACCTTTGCAGCCTCAATTTTCCCAAGAGTGCAAGGTTTGTTTTTACGGAAACTTTGTCGATATTGTAGATTTGAACAAAAATTCCCATTTAAACTAATTCTATTCTAGCATAATTGATATATTTTTTCAAGGGCTTTGTTAATATTCTATTATTTTTGAAATTTCACACTGTTGATTTTGTGGATTATGACGAAAAAATTGTGAAAACACCGTGAAAACGCTTTCATTACAGAGGGATAATAAACATTCTGTTGTAATTCTTTTATAAAATCGGTCAAGGGAAACCTTATGATTTCCCTCGATTATATCTTATCTTACAACAGAAACAGCCACCACGCTGATGTCATCTCTCGAACCGTTTTCGGCGGCTCGTGCCGCTTTTGCTATCCTTTCCGAAAGCTCTTTCGGTTCAGACGGCTTTGAAAGCTCTCCTGCAAGCCATTTTTCGTCAATGACAGCGCCGTCCGTAGTCATAATTATGATGTCGCCTGCCGTAACTCTGAATTTTTGTGCGGGGAGCGACATTTTTCCTCCCGTGCCTGCCGGCTGCGATGAGATTGCCGCCCTGATAAGCCTGTTTGAAGATTTTATATATGTAGTCGCTGCACCAGCCTTGTAGATCGCACATTCTCCGCTGTTGAGGTTGATTTTGCATATATCGAGAGTCGCATAGCTTTCATCAGAGCTTTTTACCAGCAGCGTTGTATTTACCGTTTCCAAAGCAGCAGGAAGAGGTATACCGCCCTTGATGAGCTTTGAAAGTACCGTACAAGCCACAGCCGAATCAATTCTCGCACGGCTGCCCGTTCCCATTCCGTCGGAAAGTATCACATACAGTATACCCGATGCGTCGGTAAAGCTCTCGCAGCAGTCGCCGCAGACCTTATTCTGCCCCTGAGCGAGCTGATAAATACCGATTTTTGCCGAAAGCTGCCGTATCTCATTTGCCGTTATCCGATAGCGTCCGCCTCCGCCCGAAATTTCGGGAATATCCAGCTCCTTTCCGAGAGATCTGCCCAAAAGCGCACCGAGATAATCTCGTGTAACAGCAGGCTCCGTCGCACCATAAGCCTCGATTTTCAGCTTGCCGTTCTTATCTTTTTCGACAAAAGCCTGCGGAAATTCCACTCCGCTTTCTCTGAGGACTTTTTCCACACGAATTTCGGCTGCACGGTTTCTTGACGAAGGCTTAAAAAAATCGTTTGAGCGTCCTATACCTCGCAGAATTTCCTGCATACCCGAAAGCTGGTCTATGTAAATCCTCCGCAGCTCTCTTATTCTTCTTTCGTCCGCCTTTGCAGAAATAAACCGTGAATATTCGGCGGTTACCGCTTTTGCGACGCCCGAATGGTTTATACATTCTTCGGCGCATTCGGGGGAGAGCGAAAATTCCGTAAGCTCAAAACCTGTTCTGAGCTGCATTACAAGCCGTGAAAATTCGTTGTGGAAAATCTCGTATTTTCGTCCCCAGCAAACCATACTGTTCGGACAGGAGCGGCATACTCTGTCGGCGGCTCTGTCGGAAATTTCCTCAATGGAAAAACCGTATTTTTTATCGAGAGCCTCCGCAGCGGCGGTCAGTCCCGAACCTACGCCTGCGATTGCATCTGCGGCAAATTCAAGGCGTTCGCGCATTATTATTGAAACCGTGCTGTCGGAAAAATCACGCTCATCGGTTTTGATTTTCTCAACAGGCAAAACCGCAAAAATCAATGCTGATGACAGCGTTTCGATCATAATTCTCCAGGAGCCTTCATCTATTCGTGTGATAAGCGTAACAGCCGCCGTGATGAAAACAAAGCATAAAGAGCGTATTATTTTTCCGTATCTTGAACAGGCGCAGCTCAAAGCAGCCGAAAAAGCGACGCAGGCTCCTGCCGCACCCATTTCGGGATCTGCCGCACAAAGTCCGAAAACAGCGGAAAGTCCCGAAACTGCGCTCAGGGCAAGTCCTTTTCTTGCGGTCAGACAAAGTATCATAAGTCCGAGCAGAAAACGTCCTACGTTGAAATAAGCATAATCAAGCTGTCCGAGCGAAAAAAATCCCAGCGCAGTTATCACGATAACAGCCGCACGTTCCTGCGGCTCGGAGATATTAAATCCCCGCTCGGAAACGTCGTTTTCAAGCGAGCTTACGCAAAAAGCGAAAATTCCGGCTGTGATCGAAGAGATTATCAGCATAAGCAGTTCAGAGGTGCTGCTTGTCTGCGCCGTTCTCGAAAAATAACAGGCAATCGCAGCCGAAAAGGCAGATATTGCCGCACGGATTTTAGGTTTTCCGAAATCGGGAATTATTTTCGCCGCTACAGCAATAATAAGTGCAGAAAGTCCTGTAAGAGCCGTGGGAAAACCTTTCAAAAGCGCTCCGAGCGCACCTCCGAAAAGAGCCGGAACGGCACGTTTTCTCGATAATCCCGATACAAGCGCAAACGACGTAGGAGCTGCCGATAAATCCGAACCCGATAATTCCAGAACAAGCCCCGAAACCACCCACACAACACAGTTTTTCAGGATTTCCTTCCAATTTGCCGAAGAGGTCGTATGCTTAAATTCTGCCGCTTTTTCATTCATTTTTTTATCCCCCGTTTTTATATCCCCGAATTTTGTATTCTCCCTAAATAATAGCATAAAATCAGGAAAAATTCTGTCGCAAGCAAGCAAAGGTTTATGGGAAAAAATAATTTTTTCGGGAGATTTAACGAAATTGTTTGACAAAACGGCAGATTTATGTTACAATATAAAAGAATAATTAAGGAATATTTCCGAAAGAGAGGAAAAATACAATGAATATCAGTTTTGAAGTGGCTCTTCAGCTTATCAATCTGGGTTCTTATGACAAAGCCGTTGAGCGTCTTAACGAGGCTATCGCCCAGGAAACCGAAAATAAAAACGAGTCCGCCGCAACGGAATATCGCTGCGTTCTCGCAGAACTTCTTGCAAATTTAGGCAAAAAAGACGAGGCAAACGAAGAGTTTGTCAAGGTCGTTTCATACTGCATAAAGACAGGCTCTCTTCCCAAACAGCGCGAGATAGCAGAGGGTTATCTCAGCAAGGTGAGCGTAAAAAAGACCGTAAAAAAATCCGATACGGAGAAAAAGACTTCAGGCGCTAAAAAAACCGAAACCAAAAAAGCCGAAACCAAAAAAACCGCCGCAAAAAAGCCAGCTGCGACGGAAAAGAAAACCGTAAATAAGACGGCAAAAGAGAAAAAGTGACTTTCATCAGGAGAGGACAGAATTTATGGAATCCCGTGTTGACAAAATAAATTATTATCTTGATATTGCACAGACAGTCGCCGAAAGAGGTACTTGTCTGCGGAGAAATTTCGGCGCTATAATCGTCAAAAACGACGAAATTATAGCGACGGGATACAACGGTGCGCCAAGAGGAAGAAAAAACTGCTTCGACCTTAAAAGCTGCACCCGTGAAAAGCTCAATATTCCTCACGGACAAAGGTACGAGCTTTGCCGCTCGGTACACGCCGAGGCAAACTGCATTATCTCCGCAAAAAGGACGGATATGCTGGGTTCGACTTTATACCTTGCCTGCCTTGACGCACAGACAGGAGAGCTTTCGGGCAATGTTGAGCCTTGTTCTATGTGCAAACGTCTTATCATCAATGCGGGAATTGAAAAGGTCATTGTCAGAACTTCTCCCGATATGCATAAGGAATTTATCGTCAGCGCATGGGTCTACAATGACGACAGTCTTGACGGCACAGACGGATATTGAGCGGTCTTGATATGGAACTGACTGATATCGGTGTAATAAAAGAGCTTTTTTCAAGGCATGGGTTTTCGTTTTCCAAAACGCTGGGGCAGAATTTTCTCATAAATCCTTCGGTCTGCCCGAAAATAGCCGAAATGGGCGGCTGCGAAAAAGGCGTCGGCGCAGTCGAAATAGGCACAGGCGTCGGCGTTCTCACAAAAGAGCTTGCAAAGCGGTGCGATAAGGTCGTTGCGGTAGAGCTTGACGAGCGTCTTAGACCTGTTTTGGAAGAAACTCTTTCAGAATTTGACAATGTGAAGATAATTTTCGCCGACGTTCTTAAAACCGACCTGCGTCATGTTATTAAGGAGAATTTTGAGGGACTTGACGCAGTCGTCTGTGCAAATCTTCCTTACTATATAACTTCTCCCGTTATTATGAAAATTCTCGAAGAGCGTCTGCCGATAAAATCGCTTACGGTTATGGTGCAGAAAGAGGCTGCGGACAGAATTTGCGCCTCTCCTGCCACAAGGGAGTGCGGAGCCGTTTCTTACGCCGTAAGGTATTACAGCACGCCGAAAATACTTTTTCGTGTAAACAGAGGCAGTTTTATGCCTTCACCGAACGTTGACAGTGCGGTAATACGGCTTGACATAAAAAGCGAGCGTCTTCTTTCCGATGACGAGGAAAAGCGGCTGTTCAAGATGATAAGGGCAGGCTTTTCTCAGCGTAGAAAACAGCTTGTCAATCCTCTTTCCGTGGCATTAGGCGTTGACAAGAAAATGCTCGAAGAGATTTTTGAAGAGCTTGAAATAAAACCTACCGCAAGAGCGGAGGAGCTTAATCTCGAAAAATATGCACAGCTTGCACGTAATAAAAAACTTTTTGGCTGAAAATCTGTTTTAAATAAAAAGGCTGTGTCACACAAATAGTTGATTTTTAGCAATTTTTAATGAATGATACATCAGAATTTACAAGCGTTTCAGTTCCTTTATAAATTCCGGAAAAATTGTATGGTCTGTCAGAAATTCAAATTTTAGCACATGGTCGCCTATACCGCTTTGTATATCGCCGGATACAATTATGTGTCCTGTTCTGTCGCAATTGAATTTGATCATATTCCCATACCCTATTTCGACAAACATTACTTCTTTATCTTTTAAATGAGAGCATTTCTTCCAGAGCTTTAATGAATTTCTGCAGCTCATGATAATCATATTCACAGCCGTCCGCAATACCGGAGAACACGCTTGATTTCACTTTAATATAAAATGAACAATTATGAGGATTCCCATTTTTTTCGTCATCAACAGAGTGGTGAAAATTTGTGATTTCTATATAATTACCACAATATTCAAGTCTTGCTTCCATAAAAATTTCACCTACAAATCCTGATTTGTTTAATTTTTAGGCAGCCAACGGAATGGCTGACCTTTTTGATATTTCTCTGCATCTGTCAGTTATTACTGTCGCAAGAACAAAAGACACAGTCGCATTATGTGAAAGATGAGCCGTTTTTTGAAGATTGCATTGATTTGCAGTTTTTGTCGGGTTATAATAGCAGAAAAGAAGAGATATTTCAAAGCAGGTTTTGGTTCTTCAGCTCAAAAGCACAGATTTTATCATGCTGCTTTTGCAAGAACCGAGAGCCGCCCCAAAATCAAAGCAGCTCTGTAAAATCCTTTGATACAAACCAAATAAAGACCGATGTACAATTGACAGGTCAGAAAATTGCCGAACCATGGCATTCCGAAAAAGTGAAAATTATCTCTTCGAGTTTACCTCATTATTTATGCCGTTTTGCTGTAACATCATATTTCTAAGCTTTCAGTGATGTGTAAGCAATTTGTAAAGGCTTTTCTTGCTGCAATTTTTCATATGTTTTTGGAATTTTATTGACCAAAAGTTGACCAATTGCGTTGGCACATCTCTGCATTCAATTTGATATGTGCGGAGAGATTATGACCTGTTTTGTCTATCCGGAATAAATAATACTGACAAAACATACAAGGCTGCATTTGACAGGCTTCGCAAGGGTGCCAATAGAGATAAGATCAAAAACACTTTAATGATATTTAGGAAAGCCGTCATCAACGGTGATACTGAGGAAACGTTCAATCCGGAGGATCGCTTTTCTGCATTGCGAAAGAAACGGAGCTTGGGGTTATGGTTTATATTTGATGATTTGAGCAGCTGCGTCTAAAAGGTACGGCTGCTTTTATATTAAAAGTTTCATAGACTATCAAATATTTTCATTCAGTATTTTTCGAATAATCTCCAAATGGCATTCATAAAAATCTTCAATCAAATCCAAATTGTCAAGATAATAATCGATGATTGTAGAACTATTTAACGCATCTTTACTAATCTGATATCTACCAGATAAGAATGAATGAATTTCCGTTAAGAATAAATTTGTTATTTTTTTCGTGAAAATATACTGTATTTTACCACTGTTTCTAGCAATTGGGCCTAAGAATGCTTCAAAACTGATTTCTTTATATTCAGAACGTTTTTGTATTTGTCTGTCAAAATGTTTTTTTAATTCTTTATATAAGTCTGAAGTAAAATCACAAATATTATTTGAATATTCTTCTTTGACCTGTTCTATTTTGGTTGTTAAGTCGCTGCGAATATCTTATGGAATATTGTAATACTTAATGAGTAATGAACACAGTTTATTTATTTCTGTTACGAATATAGATTCAACGCCATATCCGTTTTGATAAAGAATTTCTTTTGAATCACCTGTTATATATTTTAGGCATTTTTTTGTTGACTTACTTTGCATATCTAATGGCAAACAGTCTGAATCCCTTAAAACAATCCACCTTACATCATCTTGTATCAAATCATCATATGCTCTTGAATACGAAAGTAATTTATCATACAAAGTGTCTATACCATGTAGTTGTTCTATATAAATATTTGGAATTTCAATGTTATTTAATGTTGAATATCGATCCATGCTTTTTCTGATAAACTTTACATCTGTTTCGCCTTCACATAAAATTATAGTTTTAGCATTTCTTAGTTCATCAATTCTTTCTATTGTTCCACTCAATCCTTTAAGTATCAGATTTTTATATCCATTTTGAAGATGTTCGATGATTCCACTTTGTTTTCTTCTGGCATCAATATATAATATTTCTTCATCAGGAATATAATTTATAAATTTTTCATTATGTGTAATTATAAAGACCTGGCTTTTTGATATGCCTCTTAACTCATCTATTAGTTTTCTTTGTAACGATATATGAATATGTGAATCTGGTTCATCAATCAATAAAACGCTCAAATCAGATTCAGCTGAGTATTCAAGAGAAGAAAATATTTCTGCAATCTGTAAAAATCCACTTCCCTGAGAAAGAATATTTGTGCCGTTTACCATTAATCTTATATAGGTTTTATTATCTTTATCGACTTCTGAAAATGTATAATCCTTTCCCATGATATCACTCATATGTTTTGCAAAATCTTCTTGATCGGATTTGATAATCTTATTTCTAAGAACCTCATAACCTTTTCCGCGACGTAATTTATCTAATATCTGAGCTTTATACATATACGGCTCTTTAGCAACTATATTGGCAATAGGTCTTGACTCACATATTAATATAACATTTGTTAGGTTAAAAGATTCGGGATATACAGCATTTGAAAAAGCCATAAATTGAGATTTGTCAATATATTCAACTTGCAAATAGGCATTATCCAATCCTTTTACTTTTGATATTTTAAAGCCAAGGTTATAATCGTTTCCTTTGAAATCCAAACATATTTTGATAAATATATCCTGATTTTCTTTATAATTTTCCGCATTAAATAAATCTTTATCTTCAAAAACACGTAAATACTCATTGTCTGCGAAATTTATATTTTTCGGATTCGAATAAAACAATTTCTTATTTCGCTTTTGAATATTTGCTTCGTAACAAATCTTCCAAAGGTGAATTGCTTCAAATATTGTAGTTTTGCCGATGTTGTTTTCGCCAATAATAATATTAAACTGTTTATCTGTTTTAATTCTTAAATCTAAAATAGATTTGAAATTTTTGATATGTATCTCTTTTATCATAATAAATCACCTAATTTCAATTTCAGAACATAAATCATACCGACCCATAACTTTAAGCATATTTATATTCTTGATTAATTATTCTCAACAAAATCCAGAATATGTACTACTTCACCGAGCTTCTCAATAAAATCCTTGATATTAAGCGTTATAATATCAACATTATACTGAAACTTAGAGAATTTCGCCATATAGATTGTATCAGCATGAAGTGCAGGTGCTATAAAAAGCGTAAATACCTTTGTATCAGGATATTTCTCGATAGCTTCTGCCAGATGCCTTGTAATTGCAGGCATTTCATTGGTAGCTTGTGTCCTTGCCTGCATAATGGCGGATCAAGATAAATAAAGTCATCGGTAGTCGGCTCTATTTTATCAAGAAAATCTTCAAAGTCCATATTGAATAACTCAATATCCTTTTCAGATACATACTCAAAATACGCATTAAGAGCGTTTACTACATTCTGATTAAAGTCAACATTTCCTACAGGCAGATTGAAATCTCTATTGCCGTTAAACCTCAGCATACTGTTAAAGCCATAGATTAGCAACACATAGAGTTTCAACAGGTCGGACTTATCGTTGTTAAAATCAGCTCTGAGCTTCATATATGCCTCTTTATTATACTTAGCATAGTAAGTTTTTACAAAGTTGACTTTATATTCGTCAGGAACAGCCCTGCCCAGGAAAGAAGCAGAAAGACCATAGTCATTGATAATATCCGTCGGTCTGCTCCAGAAACTGTCAACATCGTTACTGTAATCAAATAAAAGTTTATGCAGGGCTATCATGTAGCTGTCTATATCATTAACAAGATAACTTTCGGCATCAACATTAAGAAATACACTGCCGCCACCGCAAAAAGGCTCTATGAACCTGTCAATATCAATTGGGAAATGTTCTTTAAGCTGTGGAACGAGCTTAAATCCCCTACATAAAAGAATGGAGACCTTCTGAAAGAAGCAGCTATCTGAGTTTTCATAGTAATCACTTCACTTTAACAATAAAAATCAGTTCTTTATGGTCGTTAAAATCGGTTTTTCCTGCATTGAAGAAGTTGTGTGACGTTTCAAATCGCTGAACTTCTCCTCTTGCGGATAGAGCAGTTTCAATATCTTCAAGCGTCATTTTGTTTTTTGAAGAACTGCTCTTTGATTCGTAGGTATTATTATACGAAACAACAATATATTTGCAATCAAGGCTGTCAATAAGCTCCTTGAATACTATTTTGGCTTTATTGCGGCAGTAGTCGCTCATGTTTTCAGGAGCAGGCTTTAACGCTACTCCGTGAAGCTCAGGCTTTCGCCAACAGGTGATGTTCTCGAGAACATGATAAAATCTGCTATACTGCCTTGAATTGTAGGGTGGATCAATATAAACTATATCGCATTTCAGCTTGTGAGCGAACTTATTATAGCTATTTGCGACTTTTTTGTTTTATATGGAGTAATAAGATCAAATATAAATGTGTCAGAAATATCGTGTCCCTTTATGTAAGCATCGTAATGGCCTACGGTATTAGCACTCTTATCAGCTGAATAGAGCAGAGATGCAAGACGTTTTGACGGATATTTTTGTTTAATTTTCATAATCTGTAACTTCGATTCCGCCGTAATCAAAGCTACTCTCACAGTCCTTATGTATGCACTTTTTCTGAACTATCAACATTATCGGCATTTTCAAAATCCGATCGTGCATGAAACAATAATTGAAACTATTTACAGCGTTTAATATAGGCAAAATTCAAGATGTAAATTGTATATAAAGCTGATTTGCTCGGTTGCTGACCCTGTGGAGTGCTGTGTTACGCTCGATACGTTCTGTAATGCCGTTGGTATTGGGGAGTATTTTCGTGAACATCGAAAATATGCGTTTCTCGGAGCTTGCCGACCGGGATTTTGCAAATTACGCTTTCCGATACCACAACTCCATAAAAACACATTTATTAAAATTCATTCGTAAAAATCAAATATCTCTGCAAATTTCAGAATTTGACACATTATATTAGATGTCATTTTGATAAATAAAAACATATTGAAATTCATCGTCGTTTTGGTGTATTAAATATACACAAGTTTAATAAACCGGAAGTTGCTTATTTTTTCTTTTTCGGTTTTGGCGCCGGCAGTTCCTCATACATGGCGTTAAATAAACCTGTCAAAAACTCT